>JBBPZW010000115.1:0-7261 GCA_038198475.1 Chthoniobacterales bacterium
TGCCGGTTTTTTGCTTGCCCTGCTCAGCCTTCTTCTCCTGCCGGCCCGCAATTCGCTTTCGCATTTTCCCCGCTCGCGCCTGGCCGGAGCCATCCTGCTGACGATTGACTTCATCTGGAGCTTCTGGCTTTTGGTCACGATGGAAATGGGCGAATTCTCCAGTTTCCGGCGACCGTTGCTGTTTATTTTACCGGTTGGATTTCTCCTCGTGCTGCGCTTCGTGGATGAATTTCTCGCGGTCCGCGCGCTCGGAATTCTTTGCCTGCTTGCCGCCGAACCGCTGCTCGACGCGGCGTTTTTGCGGCCGGAAACAAGTCGGGTGCTCGTCACGCTGCTGGCCTATTTGATGATCGTGGCCGGTTTGCTCTGGGTCACGATGCCTTATCTACTGCGCGATCAGATCCAGTGGGGCACGAAATCCAACGGGCGTTGGCGCCTGCTTTCCGGCTTGGGATTTGTCTTCGGCGCTCTGATTTTGGTTTGCGCCTTCGTCGCTTACTAACGCTTCGCGCGCTTAAACCTTGAGCCGCATCCTGGTGATTCGAGGGGGTGCGATCGGTGATTTCATTCTCACCCTGCCAGCGATTAAATTGCTGCGCACTTCGTTTCCCACGGCCCACTTCGAGATTCTCGGTTACCAGCATATTGTTGCGCTCGCGCAGATGAGCGGCTACGTGAATGCGACCCGCTCGATCGAATACGGTGCCTTATCGAGCTTCTTCAGCCGCGGTGGCGAATTGGCTCCCGACCTCATCGAATACTTCGGGAGTTTCCAACAGGTTGTCAGCTACCTCTTCGATCCGGATGAGATTTTCGCCGCAAACTTGAAGCGTGCCGGCGTGAGGAATTTCCTCTCCGGTTCACCAAAGATGAACGACGAGGAGCATGCGGCGCGGCAGTTGGCGCGTCCGCTTGAGCGCCTCGGGCTTTACCTGGAAAATCCCGGGGCAGTCATTTTGCCTAACGAAAAACGCCAGTTCGATCCTGCGCTCATCGCGATTCATCCCGGGAGCGGCAGCGCGGCGAAAAATTGGCCGCTCGAGCGCTTCGCCGAAGTCGCCGACGCGTTGCTGAGCGCAGACGAGGGCAGGCGCCTGCTTCTGATCGGCGGCGAAGCGGATGAGGACAAGATCGCTCGGCTCGCCGCGGCTTTGCCGGCAAACAAAGTGAACTTGGCCAGGAACCGCCCGCTCACGGGACTGGCCTGCACCTTACAGAACTGCGCGCTATTCATCGGTCACGACAGCGGCATATCTCATCTCGCCGCGGCGGTCGGCGCGCCGAGCCTGCTCCTGTTTGGTCCGACCGATCCGGCGTTTTGGGCGCCGGCTAATCCGCAGGTGCGCGTTCTGCGTTCGGCGAATCTGGCGATGTCCGGAATCGAAGTCCCGCTCGTTCGCGAGAGCGCCTACGAGCTGATGCGCATCGGCATCAAGACGTAAAGGAACGGGCTCTGAATCTTGATTACCCCCGGGCTCATCTCGTCGATCAAATCGAGAAAAACTTCGTCCTCCGTCAGGTTGCGAAGCGGCGCCATCAGGAATTCCGGATTGAACGCGATCGAAAATTCGCGGCCCTTGTAGGCGACCGGCAACGATTCCTTCGCTTCGCCGACTTCAGGCGTGTTGGCGGTGATTTCGATGTTGTTCTTGGAAAAGTTGAGCTTGATCGAGTTCGACTTATCGCTCGCGAGGAGCGAGACGCGGCGCAGGGAATTGAGAAATGTTTCGCGCTCGAGGGTGACGCGCTCCTTCATCTCGCCCGGAATGACCTGGCGATAGTTCGGATAATTTCCCTCGATCAATTTCGAAACGAGGAGCGTGTTGTTGAGATCAAAAGCGATCTGGCCGCTGCTCACGCTCACTCGCACCTCGCCGTCATCGGTCAGGAGACGCTGCAATTCCGTCACCGCCTTTGTCGGGACGATGATGTCGGCTTCATGGCTCCGCGGAAATTCCAGATCGATGTCGAGCATCGCGAGCCGGCGGCCATCAGTCGCGACCAGCATCAGCTTGTTATCTTTGAAGCTGAAAAGAACACCGTTCAGCACGTAACGCGTCTCGTCCGTCGAGATCGCGTAGGAAGTTTTGCGCAGACCGTCGCGTAAATCCTTCTGCCGAATGGTGACGACCTTGGAATCATCAAACTTCGGGAGGGGCGGAAATTCTTCCTCCGGCAGCCCAAGGATTTTGAAAAAACTTTGCCCGCTGCGAATGGAAGCGGCGTTCTTGCTATCGACGTCGAACTGGATCTCGCTCGAAGGCAGCTCGCGAATAATCGTGAAAAGCCGGCGCGCCGGCAGGGTGGTGGCGCCTTCCTTTTCGATCGACGCCTCGAAACTTCCGCGCACCCCGACATCCAGGTCGGTAGTCGTTAGGCGCACTTCACTTCCGTTCGTCTGCAGGAGGACGTTGGAGAGGATCGGCAGCGTGGTGCGCGTGCTGACGACGTTCTGAACCTGTTGCAAACATTCGAGAAGCTTTTCTTTCGTGACGCTAAATTTCATGAAGACGGATAGGAGTCGTTAAGATGTAAGGCTTCCGATTTTATCCGGCAACCGCAATTTCGCGGGGAAAGCTTAACGTTGCAGGGCGCTGTCGATGAACGAAATCGTTTGCCGGATTTTATCCTGCTCCTTCATCCGCTTCTTCACCAGCTTGCAGGCGTGCAGGACAGTGCCGTGATCGCGCCCGCCAAAAGCTTCACCGATTTCGTTGAGGGAAGCTTTCGTTAGTTCGCGAGCGAGATACATCGCGATCTGGCGCGGGAAAGCGATGTTGGCGGGGCGGCGCTTGCTCGTCATGTCGGCGAGACGCACGTCGTAATGCTCGGCCACGCGCCGCTGGATTTGGTCGATCGTGACCGCGCGCCGCGCTTCCTCCTGCAGGATGTCCTTCAGAAGATGCTCGACGACTTCGTGCGTCAGTTCTTTCCCGCTGAGCGAAGCGAACGACGCCACTCGCATGAGCGCGCCTTCCAATCGGCGAACGTTTGTCTTGATGCGTGTCGCGAGAAAATCAAAAATCTCATCGCGTAATTTGATCTTCAGCGTGAAAGCCTTCTTGCGCAGGATCGCCATCCGCGTCTCGACATCGGGCGGCTGAAGTTCCGCGGTCAGGCCCCATTCGAAACGCGAAACAAGCCGGTGCTCGAGGTTGGCGATCTCCGAGGCGGGCCGGTCGCTCGAGAGAACGATCTGTTTATGGCCGTCGAAGAGCGTGTTGAAAGTGTGGAAAAATTCCTCCTGCGAACGTTCCTTGCCGCCGAGGAAATGAATGTCGTCAATCAGGAGCAGGTCGGCCTGGCGATAGCGTTTGCGGAATTTGACCAGGTTGTTGTGCTGGATGGCGTCGATGAACTCGTTGATGAAAAGCTCGCTCGAGAGATACATGACGCGGGTGTTCTTGCCGCCCGCGCCGATGTATTGCCCGATCGCCTGCATGAGGTGGGTCTTGCCGAGCCCGACGCCGCCGTAAATGAAAAGCGGGTTGTAAGTTTTAGCCGGCGATTGGGCGACGGCCAGGCTCGCGGCATGCGCGATTTCATTGTTGGGCCCGATCACGAAGGACTCGAAAGTGTTGCGCGGATTCAGGCCCGGCGTCTTGTTGGCGCGCGCCGCCGCGCTTTGCGCGCGAGTCGAGACGGCAGGTTCTGGATCGGCGGCGTCGGAGCCAGCCGAAGTGTCGACCGCGCAAACAAACTTAACCTCACGCGGTCCGCCGAGCACTTCAGTGATCGAGGCCTGCAGCGCCGGCATATGGTTACTCTCAATCCAGAACTGATAGATATTGTTCGGGACCAAAAGGGTGACCGCGTCGGCGTTCACGCTGGTCAATTTTACAGCCGAAAACCAACGCTTAAAAGTATCGGCGCTGACCTGGGGTTTGAGGGCAGTGGAAAGCTTCGTCCACAACTGGGCACAGTTCTCGTCCATGGCGACTTGTTAACAGCGTTAAATAATGCCGGAAACGCTCGGAAAAGTTGAGTTGAGGCCGCCGATGCGCCGCACGGGAGCGAAGCAAAACGAACCGAATAGTTCGTTAGCACGAGGGAAAATCCGGCGTAAAAATATATTACACGAGGGAAAAATAATGATTCTACTAATCCGGGAGTTAAACCGCGGCAACGGGGCCGGCGCCGGAATGCTGGCCCCAAAATAGTTTCTGTTTTTTTTCATGCTCTTGACTCCGCCTTCAGGCGTTAACCTTGTTCACATCTTGTTCACACCCGGTTTCTGTTGCTCCCGGCCTGCGGCTTCAGATTAGAAATCGGGTTCGGTCGCCACAAGAAAAATCAGAACTTTATTTTGTCGAACCGCGCAAAAAAATCTTGACGCAAAATCATCTCTGGCAGGTCTGCTTTTTTCACTCTGCGGCGATTTTTTGAGGAGCCGGAGAATTCGTTAGGCAAGGCCCGAAATTGGATGTGACCAACTCCAATTCGCGGTGGAAGAAGTGAATAGCAAGTCGCGCAAAAAGGTTCGCGAAGACCGCAATATGCCCGAAATTCCAAAGCGAAAAAGCGGATGAAACAAATCGGACAACGAAAAGCGAGGGTGCGCGGAGCTTTCGCCGCTCTCATGATCGGCGCTTTGCTCCTTCTCGGCGGCTGCCTGATGGGCCCGCCGGTGTCGCCGACCGTGACGCATGTCGTCCTGATGTGGCTGAAACATCCGAATCGTCCAGGCGATCGCGCGCAACTGACCCGGGCCGCGAATTCCCTGCGGATGATCCCCGGAGTGCTGCGGGTGCAAGCCGGCGGTGCCATCCCACCAGTCGGGCCGCATTGGCCGCGGGATTTCGACCTCGGAGTCGTGATCACTTTTCGCGACCGGGTTGCCCTCCAGCGTTACGAGAAAGACCCGCGGCATCTGGATGCGATGCGCCGCTATTTGCAGCCGCTCGTCCGCCACTACGAGGCCTACAACCTTCCGAATCGTTAGGCCAAATGCGTTTCCTGCCCGCGGCTTTGCTCGCTTTGCTTTTTCCGGTTTGCGCTTCCCTGGCGGACGAGATTCCGCCTCCCTTCGGCTTTCGCTGGGGAGATACTTCGACCCGGGTCGACAAGGTCCTGAAGGGCGCAAAAGCCAAGACCGTCAATCGGGAAAAAAACGGCGGCCAGGAAACCTGGACGGTCGAGGGCCTGATCCACCCGGGCTTGAAGCGGACGCTTTTTACCTTCAAGGACGGGGCACTGACCCAGATAGAATTGCAGTACGAATATCCAGACTGGACGCTGGAACATTACAACAGCCGGATGGGCGAGGTCCGGCGCTATTTCGACGGGAAATATGGAACCGGTCGTTTGATTTCGCGTTCGCGCGATAACGACACGGACGTGATTCAAACTCTCGTCGGTTACCAGTGGGTGGTGGGAAAATCAGCCCTCGAGCTGTTTTACTTTTCCGCGCAAAAAGAGCCTAACGTTTACCGCAATATCACGGTGACGTATAAAGCGCTCTGATTACAATTCGCCCCGCTGCATTCGTTTCAGGCGGCTGCGCAGCGCAACCTTGGTCGCCGCGCTCATCCGGTCGATGAAGAGGATGCCGTTCAGGTGATCGACTTCGTGTTGCAACGCGCGCGCGAGTAGACCGCTTGCTTCGATCTCCAGCGGTTCGCCCTCGAGAGATTGAGCCCTAAGCACGACGGAAATTGAGCGCCGAATGTCCCCCGTGATCTCCGGAAAGCTGAGGCAACCTTCTAGTCCGATGGCCGTCTCATCACTGAGCGTGAGTTCCGGGTTCACGAGGATCAACGGCATCGACATTTTTGGATCCACTTCCGCGCCATTCAAAGTCATGGTGCTCGCCTGATCCTCGGCACCGGCCACGTCGACGACGGTTAATTGCAGCGCTTCACCAACCTGCTGCGCAGCCAGGCCGACACCGTTGGCCTCGTGCATGGTCTCGATCATTTTCACGGCCAGCTCGCGCACCTGCTCGTCGATGATCTCGATTCGTTTCCCTTTGGCGCGCAGGACCGGATCGCCATAATGAACGATCGGCAAATTCATTTCGCCGACGGCTGGGTAAAGGCGGGGAGGTTTTTCACTCCGGCCAGTTTGAGGGCGTCCATCACTTTAATGATGATTCCGAAAGAAGCTTTCTCATCCGCCTTTAAAACCAGCGTGCTTTTGCGCGCCGGCGGCAGGTTTTCGATTGCCGACTGCAATTCGTCAACGGCGATCGCCTTGCCATCGAGTTTGAGCGCGTCTTCCGCGTCCACGCTCACGATCGCATGCTCCAGCTCGGCCGGTTTCGCGCTCGAGGTCTTCGATTCGGGCAGATTAATCTGCACTTCCGGCTGGTCTTTCTTAAACGTCGTCGAGACGACAAAAAAGATGAGCAGGATGGTCAGGATATCGACCAACGAGACGATGATGATCGAGGGAGCGCGTCGTTTCCGAACGGCAAACTTCATGGCGGCGAATCAGCGAACTGGTCAGGTCAACGGCGTCGGCGCGTGGGACATGGCCGGCGCCGGGACCGAGCCGGTGACCCGCTGCGACGTCCCTTCCGGGATGCGGCCGTAATAACATTTGCTGATCAATTCCACGACCAGCGTTTCCATTTCCACCGACATGACTTCAACCTTTTTCGAGAAATAACTGAACGCGATGAGGGTCGGGACCGCAATCGATAGACCGAAGACGGTCGCATTCAATGCTTCTGCAATACCGAGGGCGATCGCTTTCGTGTCGGCTGAGCCGGCGCCGAGCCCGAGATGGGAGAAGACATGGACGAGGCCGGAGACGGCGCCGATCAGGCCTAACAATGGCGCGATCCCGGTGATGATCTCGAGAACGATCAACCCTTTCTCGAGGATCACCATTTCATGCCGGGCGCGGGTCTCGACTCCTTCGATATTTTCCGACCGCGGCGCGCGTAAATGCTGGAGCGCGACACGGGCGATGCGAGCGAGCGAAGAATTATCCTGGCGCACAACCCGCAAGAGCCGCTCCGGATTACCGCCGGGCTGGAGGCGTTCGATCTCGCTCTCGATTACGAAAGGAATGACGAATTTCCGCCGCAACGCCATCGTCCGCAGGATGATAACGGTCAGGGCCACGATCGAACAGATGAGCAGCGGCCACATGAAAAGGCCGCCCCGGAGCAGGAAATCGATGACGGACTGGAGCGGGTTAGTGGCCTCGGCGAGATAGAGAGCGGTCATCGGTTGGCGAAAATCGTGAAGGATTCCTCCATTGTAAAGCGGCCTTCCGGAAGCGTGGCGAGGAGGTCTTCGGGAATCGGCGGGAA
>JBBPZW010000116.1:0-6076 GCA_038198475.1 Chthoniobacterales bacterium
GGTATAGACGGTGGTCTTGGAAAGCACCTGGCCTTTAATAATCGGCTCCAGCTCTGCGCGAGAGCAGTTTTTCACCACCCCGGTGAAGACTTTTCCACCGCGCTTGTGCAACCCGATGACGGGCGTTTTGCCGCCGGCACCGTGTCCGCGCCGGCCGCGCACGCGCCGTGGGCCAAAATAGGATTCGTCAATCTCGACTTCTCCGGTGAAGGGCCTGGCTTCCTCCGTTGCCATCTCCACCACCCTCATCCTCAACAACTCGTAGATCCGCTGGCTGGTCTTGCGATTGACCACCGTCAGCTTGCTCGCAGTCAGCGCCGAGACATCGGTGCAAAACATCTTTAACAACTCCTTAAATTTGCGTTCCGAAATCCTTGCATCGCAAATATATCTGTTTCTCATTGAAGCCCAATATCATAGACGCCATAGCAACGTCTAATCTGGGCAAGACCCAATCATTTTTCCGTTCCCGGATTGGAACCGAGGGCTGCGAGACGCGCGAGGGCGGGCTTCATGAGATCCTTCGCCTTCCTGAGTTTTATCTCCGGGGAGTCGTTTCCGCCGACGCTCAAGCGCAAGAAAACATCGCCATGAAGAACATAGAGGGCGTCGGGCCCCATCCAAAATGCGTCGTCGCCTAATCCTTCGACCTTCTGCGGCGGATCGTGTCGCTCACCTTCTTCTTCGCCGGCCGTCGCGCGCGGCTTCTCGTCTTTCTCTTCCTCACGGGCGCCCGTCCGGTAAGACGCAAACTTTTCCTTCCAAAGCGCTCCCGGGCTCAATGGAGTCGCGGAACTGGGGTCGCGGGAAGTCAATGCCAGGTTGATCGAGCGATTGAAATCGTTCGTCTCGTAGAAGCACTGCCGGGTCAGAAATTTCCCATCCCCGGAGATGTTGCTCTTGCTTTGCTTGACCGGGGAGCCCTGGGTCGCAGCGACCTCATCGGCACGCAGGAGTGAGCAAACGTCGAACGTTTGCAGGATGGCCGCGTCCACCTTCTCGGCCTGCGGAGCAGACGGCTTGGGCTTTTCGCAGCCGGAGAATGTCTGGAAAATACAGGCGAGCGCCAAGAGCGGTCCGAAAAGCCGTTCTGCAGATCCGATCAACAGGGTTTTCATTCACGGAGCCTACCCGCGGATCTTCGTTCGCGCTTTCAGAAAGACTAACGAACGGCAGCGCCTCGACCCTTCAGCTGCGAAGAGCCGACTTACGGCGCTTGCCCGTGCTTCAAGACCCCGATGAACTCCTGCAGGAAATCCATCTTCGAGAGCTTTTCCAGGCGCTCGAGAGAAAATGCCTTGCTCACCCGTTTTTCGAGGAGCGAAAAAGCGTCCGGAACAAAGAGATCCTGTCGCTGCACCCCAAAGCGCAGAACGAAGGTGGACATCAAGGCGCTGGCGCCGCGTTCGTCCGCCAGGTTGCTGTAGGCCATGACGGCATCGAAGAGATAGAGCTCGATCCATTGCTCACTTAATTCGTAGGTCTCGTCCTTTTTGGCGTATTTGAAAAACATGACCGCGTCTCCCGGATCAGGACGCCTTTTCTTGGCCGGTGTCGACGGCAGATAAGCAGTGGAATAAGGCCAGTCGGTTTTCTCGCGACTCGCGGCCAACTCCAGGAGCAGGCGATGGGCGGCGGCCGCCAGCGCGTGCACGGAGACATGGTCATCATCGACAAACCAAAGCCAGATTGCAGACTCAATCTGGCGGCGGGCAGCTTCCAGCTTGGTCAACTTTACGAGACGAGGTTTGCTGCATCTATCCATGGGTAAGACCGGGGCTCGCACAAGCAACTAAGCCCCCGGGAGCGTTAGATTTGAGATTGCCTCGGTCCTCGATTCTACTGATCTCGGCTTCCGATTGTCAATCGTCATGCTCCGCCCGCTCTGCGGCACATCTCGCCGAGGCGGATTTCCCCAGCATTCCCACTTTCTTCCCACCGTCGAAACTTCGATTTCTCAGATTAAGCTAGCTTCACCAATCCGCCCCGCCCAAGATGCCGGGATGAACTTCAATAAAAATATCGGGATGCTCCTGCTCGCGGTTTACCTGATTGTGGTTGGCATTGTCGGCCTGACCGGAATCGGACCAGGAATCCTGCTTCCGATCCTCGCCCTCATCGCGGGCATCTTCATCCTCATCGGCAAATAGCCCGCCTCTCGCCTAACGAGTCGGTTACAGCACCCCGACCGCGCGCGAGATCAGGAGCACTACAATGGTCAGGGAAATGGTCGCCTGGAGCATGGCGAGAAGTTTCGCCCACGGCCGCAGGATCGGCGCATCCGTCGGGCCAAAGGTGGAACTGGTCGTAAAGGAGATAAAAAGGTAGTCGACAAATCCCGGCCGCCAGCCTGCGATCCCGAAGGCTTCGCGCTGCGATTTTTCCACCTGCATCTGCGGAAAGACGAAGCCACGGCTGCCAAACCCGCCGCGTTCCATCCGCTTCTGCGGTCCGCCGTCATCGAGCCGCCAATACCAGAGCGCGAAGACAAGGACGTTGCTCAACCAAAGCGCGCCGCTGGAAAGGAGGAGGCGAAGTGGCGGCTCCTTGTGGGCCGGGAGCGTGGTGACGAGGAGAAAAACGGAGCTCATCAAGGAAATCGTCAGGATTGCGCTGATCAGGGAACCGAGGATGTGATTGAGAGAATTCCAACCCGACCGGTGCGCGAACACGGTCGGGATGAGAAGGAGAAAAATAAGCAATGGCACCGCCCAGCGGGGGGCGATGCTCAGCCAGCGCGGCAACGCGAACGTCGTGCCGACGGCAGCCAGTAAACCGAGCAGTGCCTGCCAGCGCGGCTCGGGTTTGTCGACATGGGAAGCCGCTTTTGCCATCGCATCGCTATAGCAGGAACCGCCCGGCGCGCGACCGGATTCGTGGGACCGATCTTTCCCTATTGAATCTGACGCGCGACCGGCACAGGCTCGCGCTCATGAAAATTGTCACCATCATCGCGCGCGTTTTGCTCGGGCTGATCTTCGTCGTCTTCGGGTTGAATGGATTCCTCCATTTCATCCACATGCCGCCACCTGCGGGCGAGGCCGCCAAACAGTTCGGCACCGCTCTTGCCAGCACCGGGTATTTTAGCGTCATCTTCTTTCTCCAAATCTTGGGCGGCGCTCTCGTCCTCCTCGGCTGGGTCCCGCTCGGCCTCGTTGTCCTCTGCCCGATCATTGTGAACATCGTTCTCTTTCACGCCTTCATGGCGGCGGAAGGTCTTCCCCTCGCGATCGTTTGCAGCCTTCTCGCCCTTTTCCTGATCTGGCGTTGCTGGGCAAACTTTGCCGGCCTTCTGCGCCGATAACGCGTGGTTATCTTTCACGATTCGCGGAGCGTGGATTACGGCGCCGCCGGCCATCCTGAACGGCCGGCGCGCCTCACGCAGAGCACGCGCCATCTGCAGGCAGCGCGTCCCGCCTGGGAATGGCGCCAGCCTAACGGGGCGAGCGACGAAGCGTTGCAGCGCGCCCACAGCGCGGAGCACATCGAACGGGTCCGAGCCGCGACCCACGATTTCGACGCCGACACCCCGGCCTATCCCGATATCTTCGCCCACGCTGCGCGGGCTTCCGGCGCAGCCTGCGCGGTTGCGCAGACGTCGTTAGGCGGAGAGCGCGCCTTTAGCCTTATGCGACCGCCCGGACACCACGCGACGCGCGATCAGGCGATGGGTTTTTGTTTTTTCAATCACATCGCGGTCGCCGCGTTCGACGCGCTGGAGAAGGGCGCGGACCGGGTCGCGATCTGGGATTTCGACGCCCATCACGGCAACGGCACGGAAGCAATCGTGGCCGGCCACCCGCGGGTCGCGTTCTCTTCCGTTCATCAATTTCCTGGTTACCCCGGCACCGGCACGCGCTCGGTAGGCAATGTTCATAACTTTCCCGTGCCTCCATTCGCTCCGCGCGCCGAGCACTGCGCGGCAGTCGAGCGCGCGCTGGACGTTCTCTTGGAATTCAAGCCCGACCTGATCCTCGTCTCGGCCGGCTTCGACACCTATGCGGGCGATCCTATTACTCAGATGAGCCTGCAGCCGGAGGACTTCGCGCGCTTTGGGAAGTGGCTGCGCGCGAGCGCGATTCCAGCGGGCGCGATTCTCGAAGGCGGCTACAGCGACGATCTTCCGCTCTTAATCGACTCGTTCCTTAGCGCCTGGGAAAACTGAGCCAGGATTTTCGCGCTCGTTAGGCCGGGCTCGCTTGAAAAGCATCATCGCCCCGGCGACGCCGGAGGCGATGCTGGCGGCAAGAATGCCGACCTTCGCCGTTTCAATCTCCGCGTCGTGGGCAAAAGCGAGGCTGGAAATGAAGAGCGACATCGTAAAGCCGATCCCCCCGAGCATGCCGATCCCGAGAACCTGACGCCAATTCACGCCCGTCGGCAGAGTGGCGAGCCGGGTGCGCACGGCCAGCCAGGCGAAGGAGGTAATCCCGAGCGGTTTGCCCAGCACGAGTCCGCAAATGACCCCGAGGCTGATCGGACTAACGAGTTCCTTAAAGGCGCCCCCACCGAGGAAAACTCCCGCATTCGCGAGGGCGAAGATCGGCATAATTGCGTGCTTGATCCAGGGCGCGAGCGCGTGTTCGAAGCGAAGCATCGGCGCCTCCGCATAATGGCAATCGGTGGCCAGCAAATTAAGCGCCGCGCTCCGCGTCGCGCTCGCCTCGATTTCATTCCCGCATCCTTCCGCGCCGCGAAATTCCTCGAGAATTTTCGCGCTCCGATCAAGGAAGGCCGCGCTGTCAATCCGCCGATGGCTCGGAATCGTTAGGGCCAGAAGCACGCCGGCAACGGTTGCGTGGATGCCGGATTGCAAAAAGCCGAGCCACAAGCCGATGCCCAGAATGATATAAATGAGCGGATGCCGTGCGCCGATCCGGTTCATCACGATCAAGGCGAGAAAGAAGCCCGCCGCCACCGCGAGACTGATCCAGGAAAGTTGATCGGTATAAAAAAAGGCGATCACGAGAACGGCGCCGATGTCATCGGCGATCGCGAGCGCGGCGAGAAAAACCTTGAGCTGCTTCGGCACGCGGTCGCCGAGCAGCGTCAGCACGCCGAGCGCGAAGGCGATATCGGTCGCCATCGGCACGCCCCAGCCTGCCGCACCGGGGCCGGTCCGGTTGAAAATATAATAGAATGCTGCGGGCAGAAGCATACCGCCGATCGCTGCGAGCAGTGGCAGGGCAGCCTTTTGCAGCGAGGCCAGTTCGCCAACCAGCACCTCGCGTTTGATCTCGAGCCCGACGAGGAGAAAGAAGATCGCCATCAGGCCGTCGTTGATCCAGAAGTGGATCTCCTTCGAGAGCGTCGCCTTGGCGAAGCCGACCGTCAGCTTGGTGTGCCAGAGATCGAAGTAGGCGTGCGACCACGGCGAGTTCGCCCAAAGCAACGCCGCGAGCGTGCATCCGATAAGCAAAATTCCGCCCGAAGACTCGAGCCGGGCGAATTCCTCGAACGGCTTGGTCAGCGTCTCGATCGTCGTCGCGCCAGGGAGCGGGAGTCGCTTCTGAATTATTTTCACTTTCTTGTCGGGTTCGTCCATCCGGTGCGCGCTTCATCCCTCCGTCGTGCCGGTAAATTTATTTGGCAAGCGCAACCGGTGCGGCGATTAGTTCGCTGTTTCGGGCCGTAGCACAGCTTGGTAGTGCGCTTGAATGGGGTTCAAGAGGTCGCGAGTTCGAATCTCGCCGGCCCGATTTCTAAATATGTTTTCTTAAGATGGTTACGTTTCATTGCAGATTGTGTGAAGATTGTGGTGGTAGCCCCTTTTGGTAGCCTTTTGCCTTTCGGTGCGCCGGAAACAGAGATCCGAAAATGAACGGAAGCGCACCGTTCACGCGCTGGGGGCAATGGACCGCAAGACGGCTAAGGGTAAGCTCGCGGTTCTTTCTGAGCTGACCCGAGATTCGCCAGACAGCGTCTGGCCAATTGGCAGATCAGAAACTCCCGACAGCGTCGGGAGAATTGACTCTCCGAGATGACGCGATGATCGCGGCACTCAGGCCAGCCATATCGCGATTTTCGCTGCTTTGGTCGAGCTACGTGCGGTCGCTGCAAGCCTGGTCAACCGCAA
>JBBPZW010000117.1:0-5274 GCA_038198475.1 Chthoniobacterales bacterium
AGTCGCGCCCTGTGGGCCGAGCAGCGGGTTGCTCACGTCGCAGGCGGCCGTGATCGGCGGGAGCCAGAGCTTGTCAGGCAGTTCGATTCGCAGAAGATCGAGCAGCCCGTCGACCGGTCCGTCCAGTTCACGGCCATCATGGCTGAAGAAATGAAAGCCGAGCGCGCGGGCCAGACCGAAACCGCCGTCGTTCGTCGCGCTCCCGCCGAGTCCGATGATAATCTCGCGCGGCTTGCGGGCGCTGGCGGCGAGAAGCATTTCGCCGACGCCGAAGGTCGAAGCACGGAGCGGATTCTTTTCGTTAGGCGCGAGCTGTGACAGGCCGGCTGCGGCGCTCATTTCGCATACGGCCAGGCCGGACTCCGGCAGCCACGCGTAGCGGGCCGCGATCTCGCGTCCGAGGGCGTCGTGTCCACGAGAGGTGACCCATTCGCCCCCGGCGGCGTGGCAGATGGCCGCCGCCGTCCCTTCTCCGCCATCAGCCAGGGCGACGATCTCGAGCTCGGCTGCTGGCCATGCGCTCTTCAGGCCAGCGGCGATACTTTTCCCGACTTCCTCCGCGCCTAACGATCCTTTAAACTTATCGGACGCGATGAGGATGCGCATGCAGTTGCAACGTAATACTGCGGGAGATTCCTGCGAGTCGTCTTTTTCCGGGCTGGAATTGGAAGCCCTGGCCGTTTCCAATGTTCCCGTGCCCGATTCCACATCCATCCTCGGCCGTCTCGCGCATGAGGGCCGGCTCACGGCCGCGCTCGCCCTTCCGCTTGCCGCGGGGCAAATCAGCCAAATTTTCATTTCTCTGGCCGACACGATCATGGTCGGACGGCTCGGTGTGCTTCCGCTGGCGGCGGCCACGTTTGCCAACAACGTCCTTTACGTGCCGTTCATTTTTGGGCTCGGATTCTCGATGGCGATTTCCATCCGGGTTTCGCAGGCGCGCGGGGCGGGCGATCGGGAGTCGGCGCGCGCTGCTCTGCGTCACGGATTGTTTATCGCGGTCGCGGTGGGTCTGTTCATCCTCCTTGGTGGCTGGGCCGTTCTGCCCTTCCTCGGGCTCTTTCATCAGGACCCGGAAGTCATTCGCTCGGTCCCGCGCTATTTCCTACTCGTGGCAGCGTCGATGATTCCCGCGATCGCGGCGATGGCGGTGAAAAATCACGCCGACGCCATGAACAAACCCTGGGCGCCGTTTTGGATCATGCTCTCGGCCGGCGTGATGAATGTCATCGGCAACTGGGTCTTTATATATGGAGAACTCGGCGCGCCACGGATGGGTCTCGACGGGGCCGGAGTGGCCACGCTCCTGTCGCGCCTAACGATGCTGGCCGGGATGATCTGGTGGTGCGTGCGCGCGGAGGCGGTGCGCGAATGGGTGCCGACGCATTGGTTTCGCGCTCCCGATTGGAAGGCGGTGGTCGATCTCATTCGGGTCGGGTTTCCGGCGAGCCTGCAACTGCTCGCGGAAGTCAGCGCTTTCGTCACGGCCACGCTCCTCATCGGGACGCTCGGGCCGGCGGCGCTGGCTTCGCACCAGGTCGCGATCACCTGCGCCGCGACCATTTTCATGGTGCCGCTGGGTCTTTCCATGGCGCTGACGGTCCGGATGGGGGAGGCGTGGGGCGCGCAACAATTCCCGCGTCTGCGTTTCATCCTCGTCAGCGGCTGGGGGCTGGCGCTCGCTTTCACCGCCTGCAGCGCGCAGGCTTTTCTCTTTTTCAATCAGACGATCGCCGGCTGGTTCGTGACCGAGCCAAAGGCCCGCGCGCTCGCCGCCAGCCTGCTCCTCATTTCGGCGGCTTTTCAGGTGAGCGACGCGATGCAGGTGTCGGCCGGCGGCGCGCTCCGTGGACTCGGTGATGTCAAAATCCCCGCCTGGCTCGCCTTCGTGGCCTACTGGATCGTCGCGATTCCGGCCGGCTGGTGGCTGGCTTTTCGGGCCGGCTGGGGGGTGGCGGGCATGTGGTGGGGGATCACCTTTGGCCTAACGACCATCGCGTTGACGCTCGGGGTACGGGTCTGGCGAAAGACAGCGGTTTGACGAGAGCCCGTCGGCCGGGCGAATGAAGATGTCGATGAAGTCGATTCCGTATTTCGAGGTCTTCGCTTTTACCCGGCGGATGTTTGGCGGGAATCCAGCCGGGGTTTGTCTGTTGGAGGAATTCTTGCCTAACGAGCAAATGCAGGCAATCGCGGCCCAGAACGATCTTCCGGAAACCGCTTTCCTCGTCGAGCGGGGCGATTATTTCGATCTGCGCTGGATGACGCCGACGGTCGAGGTGGAACTCTGCGGGCACGCCACGCTTGCCTCGGCGCATGTCCTCTTTCGTCATCGGGCTTTTGCGCGGGAGCAGATCCACTTCCAAACCCAAAGCGGCGAGCTGGTCGTCGAACAAAGGGGCGACCGCCTCGTGCTCGATTTTCCTTCCCGGCCGGTGGCGGAGGGCGGGAATATTGCGGCGGTGATGAAGTCGTTACGCGCGAAACCGGAAAAGGTTCTGCACGGGCGCGACTATTTCGCCATTTTTGCCTCCCACCAGGAGGTCATGGCGATCCAACCTGATCTCGAGGCGATCGCCAAACTGGATGCCCAGGGTCTGGTCGTGACCGCGCCGGGCGACGATTGCGATTTTGTCTCGCGCTACTTCGCGCCCGCGGCCGGTATCCCGGAAGATCCGGTGACCGGTTCGACCCACTGCACGCTCATCCCCTACTGGTCGCGGCGCCTCGGGAAACGTGAACTTTTCGCGCGCCAGATTTCACGCCGCGGCGGCGAACTTTACTGCGAGGACCGCGGCGACCGTGTCGGAATTGGCGGCGAGGCGGTCACCTACGTGGAAGGGAAGATTTATCTTTCGGGCTAGCGAGATCTAACTGCATAACGAGAGGATTCCGGGAGCGCACGCGCCTCGCCATTGCGTACTTCTGCGGCCGCGAACGTTTTTTAAGGTCTGTTTCGGCGAGGTGCCGAAACCAGCACGCGAGGCGCGTGCGCTCCCGGGAAAAGCTCCGCTGTGGACGAGCGTTTTATTTTTCCTCAGCGAAATCTTCCATGGGGGGACAGGTGCAGAACAGATTGCGATCGCCGTAGACGCTGTCGATCCGCGCTACCGTTGGCCAGAATTTTTGCTGGCGCGTCCAATCCGCCGGCCAGGCGGCCTGTTCGCGTGAATAGGGATGATCCCACTCGTTAGCCGTGACCTGCTCGACGGTGTGCGGCGCGTTTTTCAAGAGATTGTCTTTCTTGTCGGCCTGGCCGGAACCGATCGCGTCGATCTCGGCCCGGATCGCGATCATCGCTTCGCAGAAACGATCGAGCTCGTGTTTCGACTCGCTCTCGGTCGGCTCGATCATAACCGTTCCAGGAACCGGCCAGGAAACAGTTGGCGCGTGAAAGCCGTAATCCATCAAACGCTTGGCCACGTCTTCCACTTCCACGCCCGCACTCTTACAGGGACGGAGGTCGAGAATGCATTCGTGCGCCACGAGGCCATGTTTGCCTTTGAAGAGGACCGGGAAATGCGGGTCGAGCCGCTTCGCGATGTAGTTGGCACTGAGAATCGCGACCTTGCTCGCTTTCGTTAGGCCGGCGGCGCCCATCATCCGGATGTACATCCACGAGATGGTGAGGATGCTGGCGCTCCCGTACGGCGCGGCTGAGACCGGGTGCGCCGGGCTGTTGGTTCCTGGTGGCTGGTTAATGGAAGGAGCGCCCGGGAGAAACTTGCTCAAGTGTTTGGCGACTCCGATTGGTCCGACGCCCGGCCCGCCACCGCCGTGCGGGATGCAAAAAGTCTTGTGCAAATTGAGATGACAAACATCCGCGCCGATGTCGCCCGGGCGGCAGAGGCCGACCTGCGCGTTCATGTTTGCGCCATCCATGTAAACCTGTCCGCCGTGTGTGTGCACGATGTCGCAGATCTCGCGGATGGTTGTCTCGAAAACCCCGTGGGTCGACGGGTAGGTCACCATCAACGCCGCCAAATCCTTGCTCTGCGTGTCGGCCTTGCTCCGAAGATCCGCCAGGTCGATGTCGCCATCTTCCAGGCAACGGACCGGCACGACGCGGAAGCCGGCCATGACGGCGCTCGCTGGGTTAGTGCCGTGCGCGGAGGTGGGAATGAGGCAGACGTTGCGGTGCGCGTCGCCGCGCGCCTCGTGGTAGGCGCGGATCGCGAGGAGGCCCGCATATTCGCCCTGTGAGCCGGCGTTTGGCTGCAGCGAGACGGCCGCGAAACCGGTGATCTCAGCCAGCCAAGCCTCGAGCTGCTGGCACATCGTGCGATAGCCTTCCGTTTGCTCGTTAGGCGCAAACGGATGAAGGCGGGCGAACTCCGGCCACGAGATCGGGAACATCTCGGCGGTCGCGTTCAGCTTCATCGTGCAGGAGCCGAGCGGGATCATGGAATGGCAGAGCGAAAGGTCCCGCGACTCGAGTCGGCGGAGGTAGCGCAGCATCTCGGTTTCGCTGTGATGGGTATTGAAAACCGGGTGGGTGAGAAAATCCGAAGTCCGGTTCTCGACTGTCGATTCGCGACAGGCGGCGACAACGCCGGGCAGGATCGCGCGGTTCTCGCTGAAGACGGCGAGCAGGTTTTCGATGTCGTTAGGCGTGGCCGCTTCATCGAGCGAAATCCCGATCCGGTGCGGGCCGAGGTCGCGCAGGTTGCAATTGCGCTGCGCCGCCCGGCGCATGAATTCGCCGCTGCTGCGTTTCCCGAGATCGATGTGGATCGTGTCGAAAAACTCGTCGTGCACCAAGGTGTAGCCGAGCTGCCCGAGACGGTCTGCGAGGCGGCAGGCCAGTTCGTGCACGCGGCGCGCGATCTGGCGCAAGCCTTCCGGCCCGTGATACACGGCATACATCGAGGCCATGACCGCGAGGAGAACCTGGGCCGTGCAGATATTGCTCGTCGCGTTGTCGCGGCGGATGTGCTGCTCGCGCGTTTGCAGCGCGAGGCGGTAAGCGGGGCGACCCGCGGCGTCGTGCGACACGCCGACCAGGCGTCCCGGCAGGTGGCGCTTGTATTGGTCGCGAGTCGCGAAATAAGCGGCATGGGGACCGCCGCAGCCTAACGGAACCCCGAAACGCTGCGTGCTCCCGACGGCAACATCAGCGCCCATTTCTCCTGGCGGCCTAACGAGAGTAAGGGCAAGAATATCGGCCGCCACGATGGCGAGCGCGCCGGCTTCATGGGCGGATTTAATGAACGGCTCGTAGTCGATAATTGCGCCGTCGGTCGTGGGATATTGCAGAAGAACGCCGAAGACCTG
>JBBPZW010000118.1:0-6562 GCA_038198475.1 Chthoniobacterales bacterium
AAGCTGTCCTGAGCAAGATCCCAGGCGTCCTGCTCGTTATGCACCATGTTGTAAATCATCCCAAAAACCCTTGTGCGAAAACGGCTGACCAGCTGATCGAAGGCCTCGGGATCACCCTCCTGGGCTTGTCGCACCAGGTCGAGCTCCGGGGCATCGGCTTCTGCCGCAGTCGCTTCCGTGTCCATCTTTGGACGGGCGCGGCCCCGATTCATTCAAACCCTAAAGGCTGCCGTAGCGCCGTAGCCATTCGCCGCGGAATTCGCCCATCAGCAGAATGATCCCGTCGCGCACTTGGAAGAGCCGTTGCTGGAGGGCGGCGTGCTGGGTGCGGGTGAGCGATTTTTCGGCGACTAACTGCCCCGAAGCGTCCATCGCCACGGTAATCGCCTTCAGGGAGCGCTTCAGGTAAGCAATCGTCATTCCCAGCTCCTCGGCCTCATCGTCGCTCAAGGCGGCCGCCAATTTCGCGCTCGCCAGCGCGGTGTGGGTCGCGAGCTTGACCGCCGCCGGCTCGTTTTGCAAAGCGGGCGCACGCTCAAAAAGGCGATCGATCCAGATCGTTAGGGAAAAAGCCGCTCGATAGAGGACGTGTTGTTCAAAGCTTTCCGCCCGCTCGTTGATCAACTGGCTCGCGGAAATGTCCTCCTCCGCCTCGTCGTCGTCGAACGCGAGGTCGGGATCGTCACTCCATTCCTCGGCGCTATCCTCGGGCGAATGAGACCAGCCCATCTCGCGCGCGACGATCTCGTCACGCCGCGGATCGTCGATATATTTCTCAAGCAGCTCCATGTATTTCTCCGTCTTTTGATCCTGCTGCTGGAGAAACCGCTCCCACTCGTATTCATCCCAAGCGCGGTCTGAGTCGTGCCCGGCCATAACTCCCTGTACGGCAGCTTGGGACGCTGCGCAAAAAAGTTTTACGCCACTGATTCGTCGGTATTCTGCTTTCACATGACGATGAGCGACGAGGAACGGGACGAACAATTTTATCGCGACACCGAGGCGATCGCGTTTCCGAAAATCGACGACCGCCAACTCGCGCTCCTCGAGCCGCTAGGCGAGCGGCTCGTTCTGCGACGCGGCGAGATGGTTTTCGAGGTCAGGATCCGCAAAATGACCGGCCGCAAAATGCTAGAGGCCGTCGAGCTTGAGAACACCGCTACCGGTGAAGTCCGCACAGTTGAGACTCCGGCCGTCTTCTCCATGATCGGCGCCGATCCGTGCACTCGCTGGCTCCCGCCCGAGACTCGGCACGACGAGAAAGGCTTCTCAGAACGGGTACCGCCGTCGCCGAATCCCCGCTCTGGAACAAAATGAAGCGCCCTCCCGGTCCGCTCGAGACCAGCGTCCCCGGGATTTTGCGGCCGGCGACGTGCGCTCCGGTTCGATCAAGCGTTGTGCCGCCGCGGTCGGCGAAGGCGGAATGGCGGTCGCGAGCGTCCACGTGGCGCTCGGGGAGGCCAATTAGGCCGCGAAAGGAGCGCTGACAGCCGTCATTGCGCAGCAGCGACTGGGTTTTCAGCCCGTTTAGTCTGGAGCCGCAACTGGCCGCACGCAGCGGCGATGTCGTGTCCCTTTTCCCGCCGCAAAGTGGCGACGGCGCCTTGACCCCGCAGGATGCGGAGGAACGTCTCCTGCCGATTGCGCGAAGGGCGCGACCATTCAAGGCCTTCCACGGCGTTGTACGGGATCAGGTTTACCTTGGCCGAAAGCCGCAAGGCGTGTCGCGCCAGTTGGTGAGCCTGCTCATCGCCGTCGTTCACTCCGGCGATGAGGATGTATTCAAACATGAGCCGCTTTTTTTGGGCAACGTAGGCGTCGCAGGCCTCGAGCAAGACGGCGAGCGGATATTTCCGATTCACCGGCATGATCTGGCTGCGCACGTCGTCGGTCGCGCCGTGAAGCGAGATCGCGAGCCGGAATTGCGTCGGCTCCAGGGCGAGCTTGCGAATCTGCGGCGCGAGCCCGCTGGTCGAGATGGTGATGTGGCGCGCGCCGACCTCAAGTCCCCAAGGGGCGTTAATGATCCGGATGGCGCGGAGCAGGTTGGTCAGATTGGCGAGCGGCTCGCCCATGCCCATGAAAACGATGTTATCGATCTTCTCGCCACTCTCTTTTTCAATTGCGAGGAGCTGATCGACGATTTCGCTCGCATCGAGGTTGCGCGAGAAACCGTCCAGCCCGCTCGCGCAGAATTTGCAGCCGTAAGCGCAGCCGACCTGGGTCGAGACACAGGCGGTGCGGCGATCGGAGGTCTCGCCATAAAGCGCCGGCGACGCGGGGATGAGGACCGACTCGATGAGGTTGCCATCCGCGAGGCGGAACAAAAATTTGCGGGTCGTATCTTTCGAGCCGAGAACGCGAACCAGCTCTGGCCTAACGAAGGAGAATTCGCTCGCCAGTTGAGCGCGAATCGCGGCCGGGAGATCGGTCATCGCCTCGAAGGAATCGATGCGCCTTTTGTAAAGCCAGTCGGTGACCTGTTTCGCCCGGTAACCGGGCGCGCCGGCGGCGGCAAGATGTTCCGCCAGCTCGTCGAGCGTGAGCGAATTGATGGAAGTTTGGGGCACAGCCAAACCTAGCTAACCCCCCGGGGTTGTCATTTGCGGGCGACGAGGATGCCGTCGGGCTGCTCCTTCGTGTCGGGTTGATCGACTTCGATCGCGTAACCATGCGTCTGGAGCAACTGGCGGCATTCCTGGTGCAAGATGAGCCCGATCATCCGGCCATGTGTGCCGATAAGGAACGTGCGGATGGCGCCCGAGCGCATGCTTTCACTGGCGCCTTTCAAGACCTCGACCTCGAGGCCCTGCACATCCATTTGCACCAGATCGATCGGGCGGCCGATTCGCCTAACGAGACTGTCGAGGGTGATGGTTGGAATCAAAATGGTGGCATTTTTCGGACGGCGCAGCCTGATCGTCTCAAGGAAACCTTTCCAGCGCCGGCTGAGTGAGACCGTCTGGTTGTCGCCGACCGGCGCGAGCTTGCTGCTGTAGCCGCGATCCAGAAACGTCTGGCTCCCTTCGCTCGAGGTGAGGCCCTCGGGATGGATCGTGAAGGTATTATCCGTTAGGCCATTGAGAAGAAGGTTTTCGCTGAGAAGACGCCGATGACGCTCAAGTGGCTCCACTCCGTGAATCATGAGCTGCGGCGCCAGCTTGCGCGCGAGGATGAGATAGTAACCGATCGCCGCCCCCACGTCGACGTAGCAGCCATCCGGCGGAAGTTTTCGGATGAGATTGACGAAGATGTCCTCTTCTTCCGCTTCGTGGACGTTGCGTTTTTCGTAACGGGCGCGCTGGCCGGCCCAGAGCTGATCCTCATAAACCCGGACGCCATTGTCGAAAGTGTGGATGGCGCGCGCCATGATCGAGCAACGTTTACTCCCGCCCTCCGCCGCTCACAAGACGCATTGCGGGCCGCGCGATGTCTTGCCTAACGAATCGCGCTGACCCGCCAAATGGTGCCGTGCCCGTCTTCGCTGAAAAGCAGGCTGCCGTCTTTCGCCACCGTCAGGCCGACCGGACGGCCCCAAACGTTGCCGTCCGGTGTCACGAAGCCGGTCACGAAATCCTCGTATTCGCCGCGTGCCTTGCCGTGGTCGAGCGGGACGCGCACGATCTTGTAACCGGTCCGCCGACTACGATTCCAGGAACCGTGAAAGGCGGCAAAGATGTCGCCGCGATATTTCTCGGGGAATTGTTTCCCGTCGTAGAAACAGATATTGAGGGTGGCCGAGTGCGCCTGCACGAGCACGTCGGGCACGATCACCTTGCTGGCCCATTCGGGCTTCTCGCCCTTATGTCGCGGATCCTGGTGATTGCCGATGTAAAACCAGGGCCAACCGTAAAAGCCGCCTGGGGTAACGTGGCTGATGTAATCCGGCGGGAGATTGTCGCCAAGTCCGTCGCGCTCATTTGTGCTCATCCAAAGTTCGTTAGTCCCGGGTCGCGTTTGGATTCCGACGGCGTTGCGGATTCCCCAGGCATAGACTTTCTGGCCCGAGCCATCGGGATTGAACTCAAAGATGCGAGCCCGGTCGGCTTCGGCCGCATCGTCGGAAACGTTGGAGCGCGAACCGATCGAGACATACATCTTTTTCCCGTCGGTCGAAAAGGCGAGGCCGCGCGTCCAATGGCCGCCGCCACGCAGGAGCCCGCCCGGCGAGAGGTGGACGCCGAGCTTCTCGGCGGGGCCGCGCGCCTTTAAGTCGCCGTTGCGAAAGGGAAAGCGAATCACGCCATCGGTGTTCGCGACGTAGAGATATTGGGGGTCCGGTCCCGGCGGATAAAAAGCGACGCCGAACGGCTGGTTCAAATCGCTCTCGGCAAAGACCTGCGGCCTCTCCAGTTTGCCATCGCGGTCGCGCAGGACCTTGATCTGGTTAGCGCGACTTTCTACGATGAAAATGTCGCCGTTAGGCGCAGTCAGGAGAACGCGCGGGTCGCGAAAACCGCTGGCGTATTCCTGGATCTGGAACCCGGCCGGGACGTGCAGCTGCGCGCCCGGCGGTCGCGCCACGACGCGCGGACCGTTGTTGGCCGAACCCGTATCGTTTGGCGGAGGCAGGTCGGCGACGGTGATCTTGCGCCGGATCCCGGGCGCGTCGCCCGTCCAATCCCCCATCGCCGGCTTCCCGGTGAGAAGTTTGCCGTTTTCCTGGGCGGCAAGGGTGAGGCAGGCAAGAGAGAGAAGGGCGCCGACCGAGAGCGCTCTCCCAAAACAAGCCATGCGTCGGAAATTTGCCTAACGAAAGAGGACGGGGCTCTTTTCCTTCGCCTTCGCCATTTGCTGTCCCGCTTTGCGCTGGTTGATAACGAAGGTGTTGTTGTCGCCCAGCCTGGCCCACGGACCGGGCGGCACTTCGCTGAATTCAACGAACTTCCAATCGGTGACATCCGTGTCCGCCATGTCGAGATAGTCGCGCACTGCCGGCGAGACATCGAGTCCGGCGCCGCGGTTGAGATTCGGTTTCGGGCGCTCGTTGCCGAAGACATATTCCCAATGATCGGTCCGGAACGGTCCGGCATCTTCCCACTGCGCGTAGACGGCCCGATTCCCTTTGCGAATTTCCACCCAGCGGCCTTTGCAAACCGAAACGCCGGGCCCGCGATACGCTTCCTTGAACCAGGGCACCACTTTCGGAGCCTCCGGCCGATGACCTTCGCGCGCTTTGTCGTTGTAGGGCAGCGCGCAGTAAAATGGATTTTGACGGGGAGTGAAATCGATTGGGATATAATTCTGCCGCTGCGCCGGCCGCGGGTCATCGTAGCCGCCGTAATTTTTCGCCCAGGACTTGTCCCAGCTGCTGGCGTGATTCGGGACCGGATTGTTCGCAGTGGGCTTTTCGCCAATCCAGAAAACCGTCGTAACGATGTCCTTCTTCCAGAGATAGCGTTCGCCGGCCTTGCCGAAGTTCACGAATTTTGTCGGAGTCGGGGTGTAGCCGATCGGGTCAACCTTGAGGAGCACTTCCTCGTTCAGTCGATTCTGCTTCTTGTTCAGCTGAACTTTTTGGGCCGGCAACTGCGCCGGTGCGGAAGGCGCGAAACAAGCCGAGACTGAGGAGAGTAAAACGGCGATAGCGTGAGTAAATTTTCCAGGTTTCATTCGAAATCGGAGACTTCAGCAAACCGGCTGAAGAAAATGCGCACCATTAAGGTTCGGTCAGCGGACCGGAATGCGCGTAGGTTGAAGTCGCGAAAGGTAGCACGCGAGGCGCCCATCGCAAGCCGCATTACCCCAAAAACTTGCCTGGATTTAGGATGCCCAGGGGATCGAGCGCCTGTTTGAGACGAGCGTGCAACTCGCGTGTCGTGTCGCTCGTCGCCTCGGGCCACCAGCGCTTTTTGGCGAGGCCGATGCCGTGCTCGCCGGTAATGACTCCCCCCCAGGCCAGGACCTGCGCAAATAGTTCATCGAGCAGCAGTTCGACCCGATCGCGCACCGCCGGATCGGAATAATTCGCGGCCATGACGTTGACGTGAATGTTGCCGTCGCCGGCGTGGCCAAACGTCGCGACCGGAAAACCATGACGTTCCTGCAACTGCCCCGCAAACTCGACCAGGTCGACGAGGCGGCTGCGCGGGACGACGACATCCTCGTTGAGTTTCGTCAGGCCGGTGGCGCGCAGGGAATTGCTGAATTCGCGCCGGAGCGCCCAAAGCTTCTCCGAGCCTTCCTCGGTCGTGGCCACAGTGAGCGAGTTTGGTTTGCGGCCGGCGAGCAACGCCTCGAGGGCGGCGGCTTCGGTCCGGACTGTATCCGCACGTCCGTCCACGTCGATGAGAAGGTGCGCGTTGCCCTCCGGGACGATTCCCCTGCCGCGATCGCGCCGGGCGGCTTCGAGAGTGTACTGGTCGGCGATCTCGAGCGACGACGGGAGAAATCCTGCAGCAAAAATCGCCTGTACCGCGGCGGCGGTCTCCAACATCGTGGCAAACGAAACCGAAAGGGTAGCTCGCGCCTGTGGCAGCGGAAGCAGGCGCACCGTGATCTCGGTGACCACGCCTAACAATCCCTCCGACCCGACAAAGAGGCCGATCAGATCGAATCCCGT
>JBBPZW010000119.1:0-8341 GCA_038198475.1 Chthoniobacterales bacterium
AAAGAACCAGCGGCTCTGCGCAGCTTCCGGGCGACAAAAAACTCAACTTCGGCGCCGACGATAATTTTCGTTTCCGATCATCATGCCGGGACAAAATTGAGTTCCAATTTGCAGTCCCAAAATTTGCGAGAACCAAGCTTCCTCGGTCTCTCGACTGGTGAAGCCCCGCTTCCGGCGGGATTGCGAAAATATCCCACTCCTGTGAGTCGTCAACCCGCCGACGCAACTTTTTTTTAGAAATTTGCTATTTTCGGGCATCGCCCTCGGAATCTCGCGGGCGGTCCAGACCGCTTTCCCCTCACTCTGCGCCATCCATTCCACCGCAGCAGGCGTTTTTTACCTGGGGCCATTTAGCGATAGCGCGGAAAGCGACTTCATTTAGTTTGGCGGAATGAATCGCCTGGATGGTCGGAGCGCGGATCGATTGCGCCCGCTGAATTTCGAGCTCGGAATCGCCCCGCATGCCAGCGGCTCGGTCTTGGTGTCATTTGGAAACACGCGCGTTCTTTGCGGGGTGATGATCGAGGAATCTGTCCCCCGCTGGATGAAGGATCAACGCGTTAGCGGCGGCTGGCTTACGGCGGAGTATTCCATGCTCCCATATTCCACCCTCACTCGGAAGCCGCGCGACATCGCGAAGGGCCGGCTCGACGGGCGCAGCAGCGAAATCCAGCGACTGATTGGTCGGTCGATGCGCGCGGTCGTGGACTTGGAGAAATTAGGGCCGCGCACAATCTGGGTCGACTGCGACGTCCTGCAGGCGGATGGCGGGACGCGCACGGCGGCGATCACGGGAGCGAGCCTGGCGGTTTCGCTCGCCTGTCGGCGGTTGGTCGAGGAAAAGAAGATCGCTGAGTTGCCCATTAAAAAGCTGGTCGCGGCCGTCAGCGTGGGAGTGACCGAGGGAGAGGCGCTGCTCGACCTGAATTACGAAGAAGACAAGGCGGTTACGGTGGATCTTAACCTTGTCGCGACCGAAGACGGTGCTCTCGTCGAGGTCCAGGGAGCAGGCGAAGAAGCGACATTTTCGCATGAGGAACTGCTCGAAATGCTGTCGTTAGGCAGAAAAGGGATCGCCGATCTGATCGCGGCGCAGCGGGCGGTGCTCTCGAACCTGAGCGTCGGGCCGGTCTAAAATGGTTGCCGGAGCACGGCGTTTGCTCTAGAGCGAGGCGCTCATGAAGAAAGCATTGATTACCGGCATCACCGGGCAGGATGGCAGTTACCTCGCGGACCTCCTGATCGAAAAGGGCTACGAAGTTCACGGCATCATTCGGCGCGCCAGTACCTTCAACACCGCGCGCATCGATCATCTTTATGCCGACCCGCATATCAACGGGGTGCGGATGTTCCTGCACTACGGCGACCTGAGCGATTCGGTCAACCTGGTAAAATTGATCTACGAGCTGAAGCCGGACGAAATTTACCATCTCGCTGCGCAAAGCCACGTCCGGGTCAGTTTCGACATCCCGGAATACACCTCCGACGTCACTGGCTTGGGCACGATCCGCATCCTGGAAGCGATCCGCGAGACCGGGATTCGATCGCGTTTTTACCAGGCCTCGAGCAGCGAGATGTTCGGCAAAGTTCAGGAGGTGCCGCAGACTGAGACGACGCCCTTCTGGCCGCGCAGCCCCTATGGCGTGGCGAAGGTTTTCGCCTACTGGGCGACGGTGAATTACCGCGAAAGCTACGGGCTCTGTGCGAGCAACGGCATCCTTTTCAATCACGAGAGTCCACGACGCGGCGAGACGTTCGTGACGCGCAAGATCACCCGCGCCGTCGCGGCGATTAAGCACGGTCTGCAAAACGAGCTTTTCCTCGGCAATCTCGATGCGAAACGCGACTGGGGTTACGCCCCGGAATACGTCGAGGGAATGTGGCGCATCCTGCAGCACGATGAAGGCGACGATTTCGTCCTGGCGACGAACGAGACCCACACCATCCGCGAATTTCTCGATATCGCTTTCGGCCGCGTCGATCTCGATTGGAAAGAATACGTGAAACACGATGGGCGCTATGAGCGCCCGGCGGAGGTTGATCTCCTCATTGGTGACCCGGCCAAGGCGAAAAAGATTCTCGATTGGGAACCCAAAGTACGTTTCCGAGAGCTGGTCCAGATCATGGTCGACGCCGACATGGAATTGCTGGCCAAGCCCACGGTGCAAAAGCACCTCGGCCAGCTTCCCTGAGCGGACGCCAGACGTTCGGCCCTAACGAATCTGCGTCGGGGCGAAATTGTGCGTCGAGACGAGACGATCTGCCACCGGGGTAATGCCCGGGACGAGCGCTTCGAGCGGCTGATTCGCGATCTGCACCTGCGCTCCGGGGCCCACGATGTCGAAGAGCTCGATGACGTCGCACGACCTCATTCGCACGCAGCCGTAGCTTACGGGCAGTCCGATGTTCCGCTCCTCGGGCGTGCCGTGAATGTAAATGTAGCGGGAGTAGGCGCGGGCATTTTGTGGCTCGTCGCCTCTTAGCCAGAGGATGCGCGACACGATAATGTCGCGTCCCGGCGCGTCGGGGGAAATGATCTCGCCGGTGGGGCGCCGGTTCTTGAAGGCCGCCCCGCTCGGAGCGCGGCCCCCGATTTTCTTGGCGATCTCGAGCCGGCCAAGCGGCGTCCAGCTTGTATTCGGCAGGTCACCCAGCCCGAACTTCGAAGTCGACACCGGGTAGGTCGCAAGCGGCGCACCGTCCTGGAGCAAAGCCATTCGTTGCTCTGGAATGCTGATAATGACCTGGTGCCGCCGATCGACCGTCTCGCAGGACGCGCCTAACGACACCAGTGCGACCGCGCCGAGAAAGCGAAGGAAGAAACGCAATCGGGCCCTCATTCTCTGCTCAGGCGGAAAAATTCTTCGGCGGTCTTTGTCGTCGCCCGGGCCAGTTCCTCCACACTGATTCCGCGCGCGGCTGCGATGCTGTCCGCCACCAGCCGCGTATGGGCCGGTTCGCAGCGCTGTCCGCGAAAAGGCACCGGTGCGAGATACGGGCAATCCGTCTCGACCATAAATTCGCCTAACGAAAGTGCAGCCGCGACATCGCGCACGTCCCCGCCGTTTTTGAAGGTCACAATGCCGGTGAAGGAAACGAGATGCCCAAGCCGAATGACCTCCTCGGCCTGCTCTTTCGTCCCGCCAAAGCAATGAAACACACCGCTCACCTGGCGACCATATTCGCGCAGGATCTCGAGCGTGTCGTCCCAGGCGTCGCGCTGGTGGATGACGACGTTCAATTTCAATTCCACCGCGAGGTCGAGCTGCTGCTGAAACAGGCTCGCCTGTTTGCTTTTGAGTGCGCCGTCGTGGAGGCCGCTCTCGATTTGGTCATCGGTTTCCGCCTGGAGCGCGTTCGAGATCACCTCCGTCTTGCGTTCTTTCGCGACCGCCACGCTCGGCAGGTAATGATAATCGAGCCCGGTCTCGCCGATCGCCGCGACCCGCGGGCTTTTCGCCAGCTCGCGCAACGGCGTGATCACATCATCTTCCGCCTCCTCGGCATAGCTCGGATGGACGCCGATCACGGCATAGACATTCGGATATTTTTCGGCCAGCTCGACCGCCCGCCGGCTACTCTCGATGGAAGTGCCGATGGTCATGATGCGGGTGACGCCGACGTCGGTCGCGCGTTGCAGGACGACATCGAAGTCGGGTGCGAAGTCGGGGTAATCAAGATGAGCGTGGGTATCGATCAGCATCGAGGAAGGTAGCGCAAGCTCCGGGCTTGCGAATCGGTATTTGGGGGCCGGATCGGCTTGCTCGAGGCTATCCAGTTCGCTCTTAATCCTTCGGCGCGAGCGAGGCGACGATTTTCTCGAAGCGCGGATCGCCGCGCAGCGGGTCCCAGTGGGGCAGCAGTTTCAATTGACCATAAGTGGTGGTGCCGAAAACCGGCAGGCGCGTCGCGCTCGCCAACTGGTCGCAGGCGAGGTCTTTCTCACCGACCCAAGCAGCGATGATCGCAAAATACTCGATCATGTGTGCGCCGTTGATGGAGTCTTTCTGCACCGGCATGAGTTCGATCGCGCGCCGGCCTTCGCGCAATGCTTCCTCTTTTCGCCCGAGGCCGGCATCGATTAAACCGAGGACACAGAGGACCGGTCCATAATTCGGCTGGGTTTGCACGATCTTCTCCTGCTGGGCACGAGCGGCGGTGAAGGCAGCGTGCGCCTTCCCTTCGTCCTTCATCATCCGCGCGACCAAACCTTCCCCGAAGTCGCGGTGAAATTGAACAGCATCGGCGACAAAAGGATTTTCCCCAAGCGCCAGCAGAGCATTGGCGGCTGCGGCAGCGTCGCGCTCGGCCAGCGCGCAGAGGAACCAAAGATATGCGACGTTCGGGATGGCGGCGGGGTTTTTTTCGCGGATGAAATCTATCGTTTGATGCAAAGGCCGCGGGTTTGCTTTCCAATCCAATTCGACCAAAGCGCGAATGGCTTTTGTTTCGGCGTCATCCGGCTTGATCGACAACGCACGATCCAGGACCGCGGCTTCTTCGGGATAACGTCGCAGGTTCCAATAGCCGAATGCGATTTGTTGCAGGATAAAGAAATTGCGCGGATCGAGTTCGAGCGCCCGCTCCAAGCTGCGCAATCCTTCTTCCGGTTTGCCTTGCCGGGTCGCGATGGAGCCATTGAGCAGGAAAACGTGGGGATCATTCGGTAAGGTTCTGCGGGCGATCTCCAGCCCAGCCAGCGCTCCATCGTAATCGAGATGACACCGATAAAGATTTTCGGCTCGCGCAAGGTGTGCTTCTCCCGCATCGGGGCGCAATCGAAAGGCTGCCAGTACGGCTGCGTCCGCCAAGGCCAGCCGCTCGGCTGTGTGATCGATCCCGAAAAAATAGAGCTGGGCGTGGGCGTTGGCGAGCTGGCACTGCGCGAGAAAGAAGGAGGGATCGCGCACCAGAGCTTGATTTAGCAAATCGACCGCTTGCAGCAGACTCGACCGGCCAATCGCGCTAAAGGTCACCGAAAGAATAAGACTCCTGGCGCGACTGTAGAGATCGAACGCGGTCACGTCCGTCGTGGGCGGCTGCTCAATCGCCGCTTTCTCTTGCGGGGAAAGCTTGGCTTGCAGCTGGTCGGCAATGGCTTTGGCAATCTCGCTTTGGATGGCAAAAACATCCGCCAGATCGCGATCGTAGGTTTGCGCCCAGAGATGCGCGTCGGTCCGCGCATCGATCAACTGCGCGTTCACCCGGATGCGGTTGTTGGCGCGTTGCACGCTTCCCTCCAAAAGATGCGCGACGCCGAGCTGTTGCCCGATCTCGCGCAGATTGCGCGACGCACGCTCTTATATAGCATCACGCTCGTGCGGCTGATCACTTTCAGGTCGGCGATCTTTGCCAGGTCGGTCAGGATTTCGTCCTGCACGCCATCGGTGAAGTAGGCATTGGCTTTTTCTTCGCTCCGATTTTCGAAGGGTAGGACCGCGATCGATTTTTTCGGAATCGCGGGCGCGATTGCCAGCGGCGAGGCCGAGGCTGCGGGGTTCGGCGCCACCGCCCGTTGCCGGGAGAAAAACTTTCTCGCGGCGGGCGCGAAAATGACGGCAACAATCGCGAGGCCGATCAGCACGCAAATAAAAATGCCCAGCGTGACCAGCCGCGGTTTGCCCCGTGCGGGCGATGGTGCCAGCGCCGTCTGATCCTTCTCTTTTATCTGCTGAAATTTTGCCGGCACTGCGGGATTGCCCAGCTCATCGGTGTAGAGATTCGCTACTGAGATGACCGTCCCATGCTTCACCTCACATTCGCCGAGGTCGTGCAAGAGCGGCTGCCAGTGGCGGTATTGCGCGAGATCGTCCGCCACCCGCTTCGAGAGCAGAATGTGACCGGCGTCGCCGCAATTCATCACCCGCTGCGCGATATTGATGCCTGCGCCGGCGATGTTCGAGCGCTCGTTCACATCCACGATTTCATTCACCGGTCCACTGTGAATGCCCATCCGCACCTGCACGGCGGGATGACTCTTGAGCGCCTGCGCGATTTCCAAAGCGCACTCCGCTGGCCCTTCGGGACTGTCGCGAAAGACCAGCGCCATCCCATCGCCGGCCGGCAGCCGGAGGAGCTTGCCGGCTGCGTCCGCAGCCCGCACCCGTTCCGTCGCGCGCACGAGATCGTTCAGCTCATGGAGCACTTCGCTCTGCTCGTTGATCAGCAGTTTAGAGTAACCAACAATGTCGATGAATAAAACATGCCCGATTTCGAGTTGCAGATCTCGTTCTCGTCGCGTGGTCATCCTCTCTTATTGCTTCGCGTCGTTCGGCGCGAGCGAGGCGACGATTTTCTCGAAGCGCGGGTCCCCACGGAGCGGGTCCCAGTATGGAAGCAATTTCAGTTGACCATAGCTGACCGGACTGGGCTGTCGGGTGAGCTTTTCGAGCTGTTCGCAAGCGATGTTCTTCTCTCCGACCCAAGCCGAGATCACGGCAAAGTAAACAACCATGTAAGCGCCGTTGTAGGCATCTTTTTCCATGGGCATGAGCTCGATCGCGCGCCGTCCCTCGCTCAGCGCCTCCTCCTTTCGCGCGAGGCCAGCGTCGATTAAGCCCAAGGCACAAAGTGCAGGGCCGTAATCCGGCTCGCTTTGCACAAGTTTTTCCTGTTGAGCACGAGCGGTGGTGAACGCGGATTGCGCCTTTGCTTCGTCGTTCACCATGCGCGCGAGTAGACCCTCCGCAAAGCTGTGAGTAAGGCGCGCGGCGTCGAAGCTGAATGGACTCTCCCCGAGCGCCGCCAGCGCATCGGCGCCAGCAGAGAGATCGCGTTCTGCCAACGCGCAGAAGATCCAGGTATTCGCGATACTTGAAAGCGCATCTGGATTGTTTTGTCGAATGGAAGCGATGGTTTCATGCAAGTGCGATGGGTCAGCGTTCTCTTCCAGATCGACCCAGGCGAGAGCTACCTGGGTGCCGGCGTCGTCCGGTCTGATCGCTAGTGCCCGCTTCAGAAAGGCCCTTTGCTCCGGATATTTGCGCAAGTTGCGATAGGTGCTGGCGATTGACTGCAGGGTCACGAAATTTTGCGGATCCAGCTCGAGGGAACGCTCGAGCTGATGCAATCCCTCTTCATATCTGCCCTGGCGAAGCGCGATGTAACCCGCCAACGCAATTAGCCGCGAATTATGGGCCAGTGTTTGGCGCGCGAGCTCCAGCTCAGCGAGTGCACCCCGGTAATCCAGGTAACCATGGTAACGGTGTTGCGCGCGAGCCAGGTGCGCTTCGCCGGCCTCAGGGCGCAGTCGGAATGCGGCCTCCACGGCAGCCTCGGCCGAGGACAGCCGCTCGGCGGTTCGGTCGCCGCCGAAAAAATAGAGTGTGTCTTGGGCGTCGGCGAGTGCGCAGTAAGCGAGGAAAAATGATGGATCCCGCCCCACAGCCTGGTTGAGCAAATCAACCTCTTGCAAAAGCTTCACTCGTCTATTGGCGCTGAAGGTAATCGTAAGATCAATGCTCTTCGCGCGACTATAGAGATCGAATGCGGTAACGTCGGTCGTGGGTGGCTGCTCGATTGCGTTCTTCTCGTTAGGCGAGAGCTTGGCCTGTAGCTGGTCGGCAATGGCTTTGGCTATCTCGCTTTGAATGGCGAAGACATCAGCGAGATCGCGATCGTAGGTTTGGGCCCAAAGGTGCGTGTCGGTGCGGGCATCCATGAGCTGCGCGTTCACCCGCACCTTACCGCCAGCTCGTTGCACGCTGCCTTCGAGAAGATGAGCCACTCCGAGTTCCTGCCCAATCTTGCGCAGATTGCGCGCGGTCGCGTCGCGATAACCGATCACGCTGGTGCGGCTGATCACTTTCAGGTCGGCGACCTTGGCCAGGTCGGTCAGGATTTCGTCCTGCACGCCATCGGCAAAAAAAGCGTTGTCTTTGTCGCTGCTGAGATTTTCGAATGGCAGGACGGCGATGCTTTTCTCCGGCACGACAGGAACATTCGTTGCGACCGGAGTCGCACTGGGCGAGGGTCCGCTCCTCGCACTCGGCGCCGCGCGCCGTTGCCAGAGCAAGAGGGTTCCGACGAGAGCGAGGATTAAAATTGCTGCTCCGGCAACCAGCATCCAGCCTTTGCCGCCAGGTCTCTCCTCAGCACCGAAATGCGGCGCAGCTTTGGCGCGAGCGTGTCGCAACTTCTGCGGCACTTCCGGGTTCCCCAGCTCTTCCGTGTAAAGATTGACGATGGAAAGGCGCGCGCCGTGTTTTACTTCGCATTCCCCAAGATCATGCAGGTGCGGTCGCCAGTGACCGTATTGCTCGAGGTCTTCGGCGACATGTTTGGAGAGAAGAATGTGGCCGGCATCGCCGCAATCCATGACGCGTTGCGCGATGTTGATGCC
>JBBPZW010000120.1:0-26201 GCA_038198475.1 Chthoniobacterales bacterium
CACCTCGAACGAGTTCGGCGCGCTCGAGTCGGGCCTGACGGCGGCGATCTTCGGGCCCGTCGTATCGGTCATCGCCGGCGGCGTCGGCACGATCCTGGTCGTGCTCGCGGTCGCGGCGAAGTGGCCGCAGATCCGAAAAATCGGCACGCTCGACAAGAACCTTGCCTAGCTGCCTATCGGAGGCCTCACGTGGCGCGCTTATTACCACCACGAAGGACACGAAGAGTACGAAGCTTGTTCGAGGGAAGTCGCTTTCGGGAAACGTCGAGTGGGCCAGGGCCGGGTAGCGCAACACGTCTCGTGTGCTGGTCGCGGCGTTTCGGCGCGATGAACTTCTCCCGCTCGCGACAACTTTTCGGGTGGCGCAGCCTCACGCAAAGTTCGCGACGGTGGGACACCGTCGCCAGCACACGAGACGTGTGCGCTACCCAGAAGTCGGCTCCTCCTCTCCTCAAGTACAGGAAACGCTCTTAGCGGTGGCGGCGCCTTTGACCTTGGCACTGCGAGCAGGGGTTGGCGTGGATGGCAAGAGGCGCCCACTCGACGTCCGCGGAACCGACGAAGCGCTTCCCTCGAACAAGCTTCGTGCTCTTCGTGTCCTTCGTGGTGGAAAATGCTTCCCTAGAAGGCGCCGTGGAACATGATCGCACCGTAGGGCGCGCCGCTCTCGTAGTGGTAGCGGACTTCGGTGCGATGGAAATCGAACTGCCGATATGGGACGTAGCCGCCCTCGAGCGAGAGGGAGAGCGAGGAGTTGATTTTCCATTCCACGCCGCCGCCGGCGCGCACTTCTTCGTAGCTCAACCAAGCGTTGTTCAGGCTGGTGTCGCCATGGCTGTCGCCGAAATGATCGTCGGTGCGGAAGGTGTTGGCCTTGATGTCGGCCCCGGCAAAGAGGGTGACGTTGCGGCTCGCCTCAAACTCCAGCCGGGGAGTGGGAAGGACGGCGTTGAGGGTCCATTGCGGCGCAAATTTCCAGCGGATACCGCCGCCGGGCAGGATGGGGAAACGGCTCTGGAAATTCACCCCGACGCCCGCGACCAGCTGGAGCTCCGGGTTGACGATGTAAGTGCCGCCGAGGATGAAGGGCACGTTAAAGGAATCGCCGTCGATTTGATCGAAACCGGTGGCGGTATAAAACCCGGGCTGGGCTTCGAACCGGACGAGAATGGAATCGGAGAATTTGGTGTCGAGGCCGACGATGGAATTGACCGCCTGGAGGGTGTTGGGCAGTTGCTGGCCGCCGTTCGGGAAGCCAAACGAGTAGCGCTCCCATTGCGCGCCGAGCCGCAGGATGCCGAACTTAATCCGCGGGGTGTAAACGAAGGCGACGTTGGAATAGTATTCGTCGAGATCAGTTACGCTGCGCGCGCCGCGCTGCACATCGGCGCCGCCGAGGTAAGCCTGTTCGATGGTGAACTCAGCGGAGAATTTATAAGGCTCCTCGACGACTTCGTTGCCCGTTGTGTTTGAGACTTGCTTGTCGTCGCCAGCAAAAAGCGGAGCCGCCAGGACGGTAGAGAGCAGGCCGGTGAGGAAGAAATAACGCGCGTTCATCGGCTACTCTCGCCCTGAAAGAGGGTTGCCGCCTTCAAAATATCTTTCCGCATGGCGGATTCCGAGGCGAGGCGCTCGATGCCGTGCAAGTCGGCCAATGAATTGGCGGAAATAAAATCGCCGCGCCAAACGAGAGTGGAAGGTCGCCCCCCGATCCCGACCGGCCAGAGCTGGTAGAGCGTGAGCGCGACGTTGTAGCCGCCGCTGGCGTAAAAGAGGCCGTCGGCGATCTGCGCGCCGCCGCCGGCGGTGGAGCGGTTGTAGGAAGCGCCGATCGTAAGAACGCCGTCGTCCTCGACCTCGAGCAGCTCCCAATACATGTCGGGCTTGAGCGAGCCCCTGCCCCCGAGCAAGCCGGTGCTGCCGAGGAAACCGCCGAACTGTCGATTGACCTTGGCCTGTTGCCTAACGAGGCCGCTAAATTCTTTTCCAGGCTGGATGGGGTTTCGGCTGTGATCGTAGGGCGCCTCGGCCGCCGCTCCGCCGGTGGCGAAAGCCTGGGCCCGCTTCAACAGGACGTCGCTCCAGAATCCAAAAACCGGCTGGCCGGGTGAATAGCCTTTGGCTTCGGCCTGACTGAGCTGGAGATCGGGCGACATTTTGTCGGTCGCGGCGGCGAGTGCCTTGACCGCTCCGTTGTCCGGCGGGCTCTTCAATTTCGCGAAATTCGTCGCCGACGGCGCGGCCGGCAGATCGGTGTGCAGGTAAACTTTCAACTCGCGATGCGCGGTCGGATTGAAGCGCTTCATCGCGGCCATGACCTGTTCGGGCGGTTTCGGAATAACGAAGCAGCTCTGGGCCGAGAGATAACGCGCGGTCGACATCGGCGCGCCGGTCGCGGTCTTGATCTCGCCCTTAGCCAGCTCGGCGAGGTCGACTTTTCCGAAGACAGAAAACTCGGCCATCTCGCTCGCCGAGTCGGCCGCAAACAGAGAAACCGGGATCATGAAGAAGAAAATGCGAAGTAATTTCATGGCAGACATCTTTAAGAAACGCTCGAATCGACGGAATCGACGGGGTCGGTCGTTGGTTTAGTTTTGAGCGAAGCGGCGGGCTGTCAACGCGCGGCGGGGCGGTTGCGCTTGAAAAAGAGGCGGTTTCCCCTAGGTGGAGGGACCGAATGAAACTTTTTCCGCGTTTTTCAAAGAGATGAGCGAGCCGATGATTGCCCTGAAGGGGCTGACCAAGAGCTATGCCGATCTCTGCGCGGTCTGCGATCTCTCGCTCGAGATCAATCGCGGGGAAATCTTCGGCTTCCTCGGGGCGAACGGCGCGGGCAAGTCGACCACCATGCGGATGCTCTGCGGCCTGGTGCGGCCGACTTCCGGGAAGGCCGCGATCGATGGCGCCGATGTCTGGCGGGATCGTTACGCGGTGCGCTCGAAATTTGGCTACATGGCGCAGAAGTTCAGTCTGTATCCGGACCTGACAGTGCTCGAGAACCTGCGCTTTTTCGCCGGCGCCTACCGGGTCCCGCCTAACGAAGTGGAAGGCCGGATCGAGCGCATCCTGGGCCAGATGGATTTAGAGGAGAAGCGCGAGACGCCGGCGGGCAGTCTCTCTGGCGGGATGCGGCAGTTGCTCGCGCTCGGCTGCGCGCTGGTGCACGAGCCGCCGCTTCTTTTTCTCGACGAACCGACCTCGGGACTCGACCCGGTGCATCGCCAGCAGATGTGGGATCTGCTTTACGACCTGAGCCACAACGGGATCACGATTTTTGTGACGACCCACTACATGGACGAGGCGGAACGCTGCACTGAGGTCGGATTTATCCACCAAGGGCACATCCTCGCTAAGGCCTCGCCGCGGACCTTGAAGGCGACTTTCAAGGCAAAGCTGCTCGAGCTCGACGCCAAGCCGGCCATGGAAGCGCTCGTTAGGCTGCGCGAGACGCCGGGCGTGTTGGGCGTCTCGCTGCGCAGCGGGAGCCTGCGCATTTATGCCGCCGATGCGGAGACGCTGCTGGCCGATTGGGAGCGCGCCTGGCCCTTTCCCGAGATCCAACTCCTCGCCCATCGCTGGGCGGCGCCGGACATGGAAGATGTCTTCACCGCCTATTCGCAGCGCTACGATGAGATGCTCAATCCGGAGGCGCTGCGATGAGGATGCGCTTCTCTTTGCAGGCGATCAGCAGTGTGGCGGTGAAGGAGTTCATCCACATCTATCGCGACTGGCGGATCCTGGTTCTCCTCCTCATTCTGCCGCCGGTCTTCACTCTCATTTTCGGGCAGGCCTTCGAGTCGACCGGGTCGAGCAATGTGCCCGCTCTGCTCGAAAATCGCGATCACTCGCCGGCCAGCGATGAATTCGTCAGGCAGCTCACCACCGAAACGACTTTCAAATGGAAAACGGGGGCCAAGATCAGCGGGCATCCTGATCTGCTGCGTGAGCATGTGCAGGCCGCGCTCATTATTCCGCCGGGCTGGGGGGCGAGCTTGAAAAACGGCGACCCGCTTCCGCTGCCGCTCTATCTCGATGGCAGCGACACGAACACCGCGAGCGAACTGGAAGGTCGAATCCAGGAAAGTCTCGGCTCATTTCAAAAGAAACAGCTCGAAGCGACGGTCACGGGATTGCCTGATGACGTGATCGACCTGGCCAAAAAATTACCGGTCGATGTGCGGAAGGAATTTGTCTCGGCGATGAGCCAGTGGGGACTGAAAACGAAGGTGCTCTATAATCCGAAACAGCGCTTCATCGAGTACGTGGTGCCGGGCATCATCGGGATCATCCTGCAATTACTGACCGTCACCCTGACCGCCTGCACAATCGCGCGCGAGCGGGAATCCGGCACGCTTTACCAGTTGATGGTGACGTCGCTGCGGCGGGGCGAAATCGTGATCGGAAAAATTCTGCCTTACCTCGCGATTTCGATTCTCCTGATTCTCGTCGTGATCATGGTGGCGGGCTGGCATTTTCATGTCGCGTTTCATCAAACACCGGTGCTCGCGGTCATCTGTCTGCTCTTCCTTCTCTGTTCGCTGGGGCTGGGTCTGCTTATATCCGCGTTTTCCCGCACGCAGACCCAGGCGATTCAACTTTCGGTGTTCTTTTTGCTTCCGATTTTCATCCTCTCGGGAGCCTTCGCTCCGCTCGAGCAACTGCCGCTCGCCATTCGTTATCTCTCGGAATGCTTTCCGCTGACGCATTTCTGCCGGGCGTTTCGGCTGGTGAATCTTTACCGCGCCGGACCCGGGTTTTACGGGGGCGATCTCATCTTCATGCTTGTCGGCGCGATCGCGACCTTCGTCGGCGCGGCGCTTTTGCTAAAGCGCATCCAGGAATAGCTCGCCTTAGCGCCGCTTCTCCAAGTCGGCGCGGAAGGCCTTGATCGTACCGAGCGTTTCCTGGGTCATTTGTTTGCCCGCAATGTAGCGATCGACCCCGCCGAGATAACTGCGGAACGGCGCGGAAACAAAGCCAACCTGCCAGACCAGCGTCCCGCCATCGACCGGCCAGAGCTGGAACAGATCCAGCGCCATGAAGTAGGTGTCGGACGGATAATAAACGCAGTCGACCAGTTGCCAGGAATCGGGTGATTTGCGGGCTGCGAAAATACCGAGTTGCAGCGTGGTGTGATCGCGCACCTTGGTCGCCTCCCAATAACCGACTGCCTCGCTTGCCGGTTTTCCGCCGGCGACGAGCGGTTGCGCTCCGGTGATCGGCTGGAAGTGGCGAGCGGCCTTCGGGGCGAGCGAAAGCAGACTCCTATATTCCGAGCCGGGCGAGATCGATTTGTCACTTCCGTAGGGCGGCACGGCAGCCAGACCGCCGCGCGTTAGGGCTTCGCTCCGCCGACGCAAAAGTTCCTGCCAGGCCTGATTCGCGGGCATCGGTTTTTGGTGGAGGAAGGTCAGCTCTTCACTCGTTAGGTGCAAATCTTCCGCCTCGCCCGTCTTGGCAGCGCGTATGATTTGATCGAGTAACCACTTGTCGCCCGCGAAGCCGGAGTCCAGGCGCAACGTCTTGAAAACGCCCGCCGTGAGCGGAAAAGCGTACTCATGGTAGAGACGAACATCGAGGTCCCGGTGCTGGAGAGGGTCCCAATGGAGCAGGCCATTACCAACCGCCTCCAGTGGAGCGTGGACGAAGTAGTAGGACTCGAGATAGATCCCGCGCGAGAAATCCCCCAGCGGTCCGCGATCAGTGACGATCTTTCCCGCCTTGAGCTGCGCGAGGCCGACTGCCGGAAGCTGCGTCAGCGAACGCAATTCCTCGAGCGGCCCAGCCCACGCGGTCGCGCCCACGGTGGCCGACAACGCTAGGAGGGCGCAGGATTTTTTCCCTAACGAAAAGAGAGTCGCTCCTGGAGCAACCGGCAATTTCAAATCAGAAACTCGCTGACATCTGCAACTTCACGTAGGGCGAAGGATCCGTCCGATAGGTTTCGCCGGCGCGGCCAAAATCGAACTGCCGCTGGAAGGAATAACCCGCTCCGAGATCGACCGCGACCTTGTCCGAAACCGCGTAGCTTAGCCCAACTCCGGCGCGATAATCAGCAAAATCGACCTGCGCGCCGTTCAGTTTGCCCGGACGAATGTCGCTGTTACGATCGGTCCGGAAGGAGCCGCCCACGAGTTCAGCGCCGGCCCAAAGATCAAGACGTTTGGTCGCGGAATAAATCACCTTGGGCTCCGGCAGGAGGGCCAACACGCGCCAGTTATCGGAGGGAATCCAGATCACGCCGGCAAGCGGCAGGACCGGGAAACCGCTGCGCAGAAACGAAGCATAAGCGCCGGCGAAGATATAAAACTTGTCTTCCTTGACGACAAAAATTCGGCCTAACGTGATCGGCGCATCGAAAGAAGAGATGCCGATGTCGTTCTGGGTGTAAAAGCCGGGGCGCACCTGGAGGAAGGCGCCGACGTCTTTACCGCGCATGTAATCAATCCCAAAGACGCCGGCGATCGCCTGGAGATGGTTAGGCACGGGCGCACTCGTGCTGCCGAAGTCGTAGCGATCGTAGGAGAATCCGAGGTGGAGGTAGAAGTTTCCGTGCAACTGGATGCGATGCCCGTATTCGAGCTCGGTCTGAATTTCATCCTGCTTGCCGAAGCTACCGCCGTGATTCAGGTCGCTCTCAAAAACATAGCCTTGCTCGAACTTGAAGATATCGAGCGGAGGTGCCTCCAGAGTGTTTTGGGTGGTCGCGACCGCAGTCTTGTCGTCCACTTCGGTCCCGGCTTTCAGGACCGGAGCGAGCAGAAAGGCGCCGCAGGCGGCGAGGAGGCAAAGTGAATTTTTCATAAAATGTGGGTTGTCTTAGCTCATTCGTGCGCCTGGCACAAAGCGGATTCGCGCTTTTCTCAGAAATTTTCGCAGCACCGGTTCGGTTAGTTACGGAAAGGAAAATAAGACCTTGTCGCTATAATCGACGGCGGCGGAAGCAGAGGATGAGCGAAAAACTCAGGCAGTTGCTTGCTCGGCCTTCGGCTTTGAAGCGCCGTTCGCATTCGCCCGGTCGGCCGCTTCCTTCATCTCACGGGACAACTTCTCGACCCGTTGGCGCATGATTTTTCCGGCTTTGAATTTCACGGTGGCCCGCGGCGGAATGACGAAACTGCTTCCGGGTTGATTGGGATTGCGCCCGACGCGCGGTTTGGTCAGGCGCGGTTGAAAGACACCGAAGTTGCGCAATTCCACGGCCACATTGCGCGCCAGGCTGTCGGTAATGTGGTCGAGCGTCCGCTGGACTACATCAAAAACCTGATGCTGCACCATGCCCGTCTGATTGCTGATCGACACGACAATGTCGCGTTTTGTGAGCTTACTCATGGTGTACCAGAATCGTCTGTCGACCGCGAGGTGAGCGGATGAAATTCCGAAATATCTCCGCGGGAGCCGTGAAAGCCGGATACCCGGAAACGCCTGTCCGGAAACGAGTTCGACTGGACCCGGCCTAACGGACGGCCATTCTGCGCCCGAAAATACTGCTCAATGCCTGAACGAAGGCACTGCGGCCGAGCAACTCCCGGCGGCGCGCCTTTAGCTGCCCCTGGACGACGCCGACCGTGGTGAAGACCGCGTTCCAATCCGACTCGAGCCGGCGCGTTTCGTCGCCGGAAAGTTCGCGCACACCGCGAATAGAGTTGCCCTGCCGCCAGCGGAAATTTTCGCCACCGCCGCCTCGTCTTCGATCGAGCCGTAGGTCGCGTGCGGCACCGTCCCGTGATGGAGGAAAATCTCGCTGTTGCCGCGGCCCGATTTGAAGGCAAACCGCCCGCTGCGCTGGCTCAGGCAGCAGAATCTCGGCCGCCGAAAATTGATTGAGATTGCCGACCAGCGAACGGCAGGGATCGATCCTTTCCGCGGCCGGGCCGGAGGTTCTTTCAAACGCCGCGACGGGGGCGCGCAACCGATCGCGCAACCGGCGATCGCTGCAATCGGTCGGGACTAGTTCGACATTCTGGTTGCTCGCATCCTGGCGCCCGCTAGCGTCGGCCTCGTCTTCCGTCAGCGCCACGATCTCGAGTGAGGGGAAATGCTGCCGGGTATGGATTGCCTGCTCGATCGCGACCGGCGTTTCTCCTTCGACAATGAAAAGGTCAAAAGCTTCCCGCATCAGGATGTAGACCGCGCTTCGGCCAGACTCCGCACGATGTGCGTCTCCACCTTGGGCATGGCGTCGATCATGGTCAGGTCGCGATCTTGGAAACGGGCTCGGCATTGAGAATGAGCAGTCGGGTATCCACTGGAAGTGAAGGACAAAGAGCAGGAAGCTTGCCGCGATACCGCACGTGCACCGATGAATTTTGGGGGGAGATTCAGCTATTTTCGCCACTCCCGCCGCGGCGCCGGGGCGGCGAAATAATCCGGCGCGATTTCGTGCGCGGTGCGGAAGTGGACCTTGGCGAAACGGCGCAAACGCTCCGGTCCTTCTCGCTCCACGATCCGGCGGGCGGTTTCCTTGATCGGGGCCGAGACCCCCCGGCCTAACGTCAGCCCACTCTGCTTCCCAGCGCGTTCCAACCAATCGATAAAAGATTCCCGCGCCAGGATCGAGGCGGCCGCGACCGCGAAATCCGATTCGGCCTTGGTCCGTTGCTCGAGCTGAATGTGCTCGCCATGTTGCAGGAGCGCCTTCTCGATCACGCGGGCGTCGGCAAATTTATCGGAAAGCGCGCGCGGGCACTCCGGTTTTTTTGCGAGCAGGTTCTCAATCACTCGGGCATGACCCCAGCCGAGGAGGCTGTTGAGACTGCCGAATTTTTCGTAGAGATCGTTGTAGCGCTCAGGCCCGATCTGCACGACGTCGATCGCGATCCCCGGAGTCTCCCGAATGATTTTGGCCAAGGCACGGATCTTGGCGTCGGATCCGATCCGTTTGCTGTCCTGAATTCCGTTTTCCAAAAAGCGCCGCGCAATCGCGCGGTCGGTAAACGCTCCCGCGATCACGAGCGGGCCGAAAAAGTCGCCCTTGCCGCTCTCGTCGATCCCGAAATGCGGCTCAAACATCTCCGGTGTGTGCACCTCCTCATAGCCGAGGCGCGCTTCGCCCAGAATTTTCGGTTCCAGCTCGAAACTGACGAAGTCGTCGATTCCTTTGCCCTGCAGGAGGACCTTTGGCCCCTTTTCGTAGACCGCGACGCTGAGCTTATTCTTCTGCGCGAAATAGATCGTGTAAGGCTTCGGCGAAAACTCGAAACCGGAACTCTCGAGCAGTGCGCGCAACGTTTTCACCTGCTCCCCCGTGAGCGGCGCAGTGTAGGTGGTTAATGGCGGCGCGGGCATGTGGCAGCGTTCCCCACGAGATCATCGCTCGCCAGCGGAGGCGAGAATTTTTGTCCGCCGCCACGTTTGGACCCTCGCGGGGCCTGGTCGGATCTTTCCTCGGGCGGATTGCGAAAATAACAGGGTCTTCCTATCCCTCCTCTCTTTCGCGCAGAACGTGATGGAGGAAGAGGCCGAGAAAATCGAATCACTCGGGGCTTAAGAACACGAGGAGGAAAAGTCAATCACGACCGCAGCAAAGAAATGATAGACGGGCGGTGAGTCGCGGCTCACTCCGACGGGATCGACGGCCAAGGGAATCAAATGGGAAGGGCCGAGCAGCGCCGAGACCGCCTTACTTGCAACCGGATCTTCGGACAAAGATTGCCCGCTCGCCTGCGAACCGTTCTCCCGCCGCCACTCCCCTCATTCGCGCACGTAATCTCAACAAAAAAAACGCTTGCCGTATTTAGATATTTAACTAATTATACATCCATTGAACCTTCTCTTTAAAGCGCTGCGCGACCCGACCCGCCGTCGCATCCTCGAGATGCTCAAGGAACGCGACCTGACCGCCGGCCAGATCGCCGAAGCCTTCTCCATGACCGCGCCGAGCATTTCCTACCATCTTGATCTCCTTCGCCATGCCCAGCTCGTTTCCTCCCGCAAGAAGGGCCAGTTCGTCACCTATTCGCTCGAAACGACGGTTCTCGATGACTCGTTAGGCTGGATTCTCGATTTGATGAAGAAAGGAAAACGAAAATGAAAACGAAATTAAGCTGGCTGGAAATTGTCCTGCTCGCCGCGCCCCTCGTCGCGCTCGCGTTTTACTGGAGAGATCTTCCCGACCAAGTTCCCATGCATTGGAATTTCCTTGGCCATATCGATGGCTGGGGGAGCAAAACACCGGGCATCTTCCTCATCCCGCTCACCGCCGTCGGGATGACAGCGCTCCTCCACATCCTGCCTTGGTTCGATCCGAAACTGCGTCGCACGACGAAGGAGGAAAGTCGAATGCCCGTCGTCCTTCCGATCGTTCGGATCGCCTGTCTCCTATTGCTCGACACGATCTTTTTCGTGCAATTTGCGACATCGTTAGGCCGGGATGTTCCGGTCGGCCGGATCATGATGACCTGCCTCCTCGTCTTCTTCGTCGTCCTGGGAAATTATCTTGGCAATCTGCGGCCAAACTATTTCGTCGGCATCCGCACACCCTGGACGCTGGAGAATCCCGAAACCTGGCGGGCCACCCATCGCCTCGGCGGGCGCCTGATGTTTTTCGGGGCGCTCGCCCTTCTGGTCGCGCAATTCTTTCTCAGTGAATCCATTTTCGGATTCGTTTTCCTCGCTTCGATTCTGTCGCTCGCCGCTTGGGGATTGGCTTACTCGTGGCATCATTGTCGGACGCATGTCGCGAGCCGCTGATTCTTCCGGGATACCGACAGACCTTCGCCGATTTCGCGGCAGCCTGCAGGGCTGGTTCAGGCTCCGGGGCCGCGACCTGCCATGGCGTCGCACCCGCGATCCCTACGCCATCCTGGTCTCGGAATTCATGCTCCAGCAGACCCAGGTCGCGACCGTGATCCCTTATTATGAACGCTGGCTCAGACGCTTCCCTGATTTCGCCGCTCTCACGCGCGCCGAGGAGGCGGAGGTTTTGCATGCCTGGCAGGGGCTTGGCTATTATGCCCGGGCGCGCAACTTGCACGCCGCCGGAAAGTTCGTTAGGGCAAAGTTTGCCGGCAAACTTCCAAGGGAGGCGGCAGCCATCGCGCAGCTGCCCGGTGTTGGGCGTTACACGGCGGGCGCGATCGCCAGTTTCGCCTTCGATCAGGCGGAGCCGATCGTGGAAGCCAATATCGGCCGCTTGCTTGCTCGCCTAACGAATTGGCAGGCTCCGATCGATTCCACCGCGGGCCGGGCTCATCTTTGGCGGGCCGCGGCCGCGCTCCTTCCTCGCTCAGGTGCGAGGGTCCACAATTCCGCCCTGATGGATCTCGGCGCACTCATTTGCACTCCGCGCCAGCCGCGTTGCGGCGAATGTCCGGTTAGCGATTTTTGTCGCGCCGAGCGACCGGATTTGCTCCCGGTGAAACGAAAACGGCCGCAGACTGTAGCGCTCTTCGAACCACACTCTTTCGCCCAGCGCCGCAATTGCGTCCTGCTCGAACAATCAACCGACCGCTGGCGCGGAATGTGGATTCTGCCCCGGCTCGCACGGAGCCCGAAAGAAGATCCGCTGCTCAAGATCGATTTTCCGTTCACTCATCACCGCGTCACACTGGCCGTCTTCGCCGGGAAGAAATCGAACTCGCCTAACGACAAGCAGCACTGGTTTTCGCGCCCGGCAATCGATCGACTGCCTCTCCCGTCACCTCATCGGCGCGCCCTTGCTCTCCTCCTCTCCTCGGCAGAACCGGACCCGGCATTGTCCTCGAACTAAGAGATGCTCCAGGGACAGAAAATCATTGTCGTGATGCCGGCCTACAACGCGGCTCGGACCCTGCGCCAGACTTACGATGAAGTCATGGCGCAGGGGATCGTCGACCGTGTGATTCTGGTAGACGACGCGAGCAAAGACGAGACCGCGGCCATGGCGCGCGCCCTGCTTAACGTCCAAGTGGAAGTCCACTCCCAGAACCGCGGTTACGGTGCAAATCAGAAGACCTGTTACAGGCTGGCCCTGGCCGCGGGCGCGGATGTGATCATCATGATTCACCCCGATTATCAATACACTCCCGCGCTGATTCCCGCGATGGCCTCCCTGGTCACAAGCGGACTCTATCCCTGCGTCCTCGGCTCTCGCATTCTCGGCGGCGGCGCGCTTCGCGGCGGAATGCCGTGGTGGAAATATGTCTCGAACCGTTTCCTAACCTTGATCGAAAATCTTTTGCTCGGAGCCAAGCTCTCCGAATATCACACTGGCTATCGCGCGTTCTCGCGCGCGCTGCTCGAGCAACTTCCCGTGGAGAAGAACTCCGATGATTTCATCTTCGATAACCAGATCCTCGCGCAGGTTCTCGCCCTCGGTTACCCCATCGGGGAGATCAGCTGTCCGACGAAGTATTTCCCGGAAGCTTCTTCCATTGGATTCCTCGCCAGCGTTCGCTACGGCCTCGGCTGCGTCGCGACAGCCGTCAAAGCCCGCTGGCACACACCCAGCAAATGAAGCGGTCAAAGAATCGCTCCACCAAACAGCGCGCGAACCGACCGTCGAAGACACTGCGCGCCTGGGTAACTCCCGTTATCTGCCTCGGGCTGGCGGCGATCACATGGCTCATCTTCGGAAAGACCCTGGGCTACGACTTTTTTAACTACGACGACAGCTTCTACGTCTACCAAAACCACTGGATCAACGACGGCCTGACCCGCGCCGGACTCGTTAGGGCTTTTACCCATCCGCTGGTCGGTAACTGGCATCCGTTGACGTCCATTTCGCTCATGCTGGACGCGCAGATCTTCGGGCTTAACGCCGGAGGCTATCATGGCGTCAACGTTGCCCTGCACACCCTCGCGGTGCTCTTGCTCTTCTTTGTCCTGCGGGCTATGACCGGCGCGGTTTGGCGAAGCGCCATGGTCGCCGCGCTCTTTGCCATTCATCCTTTACGCGCGGAATCGGTTGTCTGGATTTCGGAGCGGAAAGACGTGCTCAGCGGTGTCTTCTTCATGCTCGGTCTCTGGGCTTATTATCGTTATGCGCGTAAGCCGCCTAGACTCGGCGCCTATCTGCTGGTCATGGCTGCCCTCACTCTTGGACTTCTTTCCAAGGCGATGCTGGTCACCTTTCCATTCCTTCTCCTCGTTCTCGATTACTGGCCGCTCGGTCGGTTTACTTTCTCGCCGGCCGGAGCGCAAACCAAAGCGCGGGAAAACCCACCGAGTGCGAGCGTCTCATGGTTACTCCTGGAGAAAGCTCCACTCGTCTGCCTAACGATCGCTATTTCGATCGCGACCGTCTTCTCTCAGGAGCAGGCGCTCAATGCTGCGCACAACTGGCCGCTGCGCTGGCGGGTTGATAATGCTCTCGTAACCGTCTGGGTCTATCTCCGACAGATGGTCTGGCCGGTTTACCTGGCGCCGTTCTATCCCCATCCAAAAGGAACTCTCTCTCTTTGGCTGGTGGGCTCGTGTTTCATTGCTCTTCTCGCCATTTCGCTTCTGGTTTTCTTCTCTCGCCGGAAACACCCATACCTGGTCATGGGCTGGCTTTGGTATCTCGGAATGCTCGTTCCGGTGATCGGTTTGGTGCAGGTGGGATGGCAGGCCCATGCCGATCGTTACACTTATCTGCCGTTAATCGGCGTCTATCTCGCGCTCGTCTGGGGTGCTACTGACCTGGTGGCGCGGTGGAAAATATCAAGGGGAATTTTAGGAACGGCAGGCGTTCTGGCCATCGCGCTCCTCATGGCGGTTTCGTGGAGACAAGTCGCTTACTGGTCGAGCACGGTGCGGCTTTGGCGACACACACTTGCCGTCACGAGTGACAACGACGTCGCGGAACGCGGCCTCGGGAGCGAATTGCTCCGGCTGGGTCAGGTGACCGAAGCGATCGCGCACGACCGCGAAGCGCTCCGCATTCGCCCGGGCGATGCAAACGGCCTGACCAACCTGGCCAACGCGCTTCTCCAGCAGAAGGAATATGCGGAGGCCATTCGCGATTATCGCGCGGTCCTCGGGGTTCGGCCTAACGACAGTGAGATGCACCGAAATCTGGGCAAGGCGCTTTATCAAAGCGGCGCCGTAGACGACGCGTTGGCGGAATTTCGGGAGGCTCTGCGCCTGCGACCAACTGATTCCGACGCGGCCTACAGCCTGGGCAACGCCTATTTGGAAAAAGGCGATCCGAAGTCGGCGATTCCCTATTTTCAGAAGGCGATCGAGGCGGATCGTAAAAACATTGCGGCGCACTACAACCTCGCCATCGCCCTGCAGCGTAATGACCAATTTGAGGAAGCGATCTCCGAGTTTCGGGAAACACTCGCGCTCGATCCGCGGAAGGTCGACGCGCTCAACAACCTCGCCATCACTTTCCTACGATCCGGCAGGAAGCAGGAAGCCATCTCGGAATGGCAGGCAGCCCTGCGCATCCAGCCGGGGAATGTCGAGATGCACAACAACCTTGCCGTTGCCCTGCTCGAGCAAGGGCAGATCGCCGCGGCCGTGCGCGAATGGCGTGAGACGTTACGCCTGCAGCCGGACCGCCTCGGGACCGAGATCAGTCTCGCCTGGGTTCTCGCCACTTCGCCGGAAAGCAATGTGCGCGATGGAAAAAGTGCGCTTGAACTGGCGCAGCGCGCATCGGGGGGCGGCGCCGAGAGCAACCCGATGGTCTACCGCGTCCTCGCCGCGGCCTACGCCGAGACTGGCCAATACTCAGCCGCCATTCGCACTGCCGAGGAAGGCACGCAACACGCCGACGCCCAGGGCCATCCCGCGGTTGCGCAATTGCTGCAGGACGATCTCGCGCTTTACCAACAGGAGATCCCGTTGCGGGATTCTACCCACGGCCGCGGCCGGGCGGCGTCTCCGTAAACGCCCGCATCTTTCCATTTGTTATTCCGGCGGAAACTTTCGAAGCTGCCACCCGATGAGAAGCATGACTGGTTACGGCCGCGGCGAAAGCGATCGCGGCGGCGGGAAAATCAGCGTCGAAGTCAACTCGGTGAATCGTAAACAAAGCGATATCGTGATCAACCTGCCGCGCGAGTTGGGCGCGCTTGAACCGCGGGTCCGCCAGGTGGTGAGCGACCGGCTTGCGCGGGGACGAACCAATGTCGTTGTCGCCTTCGATCCGGGCGCGCAGAGCTCGCGCACCCTCGCCCTCGATCGCGCGCTGGCCCGCTCCTATCACGATGGGATGCGCGCTTTGCAGAAAGATCTGGGCGTGACCGGCGAGATCACTATCGGAATGATTTTGCAGGCCCCCGGTGTCCAGCGTTTCGCCGAGGACGGACTCGCCCCTAACGAAATCTGGCCCGCGCTCGAAGAGGCGCTCGGTGGCGCCCTCGACGAGCTGATCAAGATGCGGGCGCGCGAGGGCAAACACCTGGCGAAGGATTTGATCCGGCGCCTAAAGGTCCTGCGTCACGAGCTGAAGGAGATCGGCAAAAAACATCCTGCCCTCGCCGAGAAGTATCGAGTCGGCCTGCTCGAACGCCTGAGCAAGGCCGGCCTTGAACTCCAGCCTAACGACGACCGCCTGATCAAGGAAATCGCCTATTTTGCCGATCGCTCCGACGTTTCCGAGGAACTGACCCGCCTCGAAAGTCATCTCGCGCAATTTGCCCATCACCTCCGGAAAGAGGAGCCGGTCGGCCGGACACTGGAATTTATTACTCAGGAAATTTCCCGGGAACTGAATACGTTGGGCGCAAAGGCGGGCGACGCGGAAATTTCGCGCCACGTCGTCGCCTGCAAATCGGAAGTCGAGAAGATCCGCGAGCAAATCCAAAATCTTGAGTAAGGAATTCAGTCGTTACGGCATTCTGTTTGTCGTCTCCGCTCCCTCCGGCGCGGGCAAGTCGACGCTCTGCGACGCGCTCCGCCAGACGCCCGACTTCGTCTACTCGGTTTCCTGCACCACGCGTCCGCCGCGCGCCGGCGAGATTGATGGCGAGGATTATCATTTTCTTTCCGAGCCCGAATTTCTGAAGCGAGTTGAGGCCGGTGAATTCCTCGAGCACGCCGAGGTCCATGGAAAATATTACGGAACCCTGCGCGACCCGATCCTGAGCAATCTGCACAAGGGCGTGGACGTCCTGATCGACATCGACACCCAGGGCGCGACCGCGATTCGCGAATATGACGACGCCTTTGTCCGCCAGGCTGTGGCCGATGTTTTCATCATGCCGCCCGACCTCGAGGAACTGCGCCGTCGCCTAACGAAACGCGGAACAGAGAAGCCGGCGCAAATCAAGGTGCGTCTCCAGACCGCGGCGCGCGAGATGGAACATTGGCGTGATTATCGCTACACCATCATCAGCCGTTCGGTCGAAGAGGACCTGCTCAAGTTTCGCCACATCATGGGTGCGGAGCGTTACCTCAGCAGCCGGATGAATCTAGCCTAACGATGAAGCAGAAAAAACGATCCGTCGTCCTCGGGGTGACCGGCTCGATTGCCGCCTACAAGGCGGCAGAATTGGCCAGCCTGCTGGTCAAGCAAGGACACGAGGTCTTCGTCGTGATGACGAAGGACGCGACCGAATTCATCGCCCCGCTCACTTTGCAGACGCTCTCCAAGAATCCGGTCACGACCAGTTTCTACGATGAAAAGCAGAGCTGGCATCCGGGACACATCGCGCTCGCTGATCGCGCTGACTTGCTCGTGATCGCGCCGGCAACCGCACACATCATTGCGGAACTGGCGCACGGCCTGGCTGGACATCCGCTGGCCGCGATCGCGCTCGCGACCCGCGCGCCGATTCTCCTCGCCCCGGCGATGAACGGTAAGATGTGGGAACATCCGGCGACAAAGGAAAACGTGGCAACGTTAGGCGCTCGCGGCGTTGAGTTCATCGGACCGGAAGCCGGCATGCTGGCCTGCGGCTATGAAGGCATTGGCCGTTTGTGGAAAGTGGACGAGATCGCTTTCCGCGCCGAGTTCCTGCTCGCGAGCCGCGAAAATTTAATCGCGTGAAGTTCGTCGTCACCGCCGGGCCGACGCGCGAGCCGCTCGATCCGGTGCGCTACCTGAGCAATCGTTCCTCGGGCAAGATGGGCTACGCGATTGCCGCCGCGGCCCGCCAAGCCGGGCACGACGTTGTCCTGATCAGCGGACCGGTCGCCCTCGCCGCACCAGCCGGCGTCGAGACCGTGCGCGTCACGACCGGAGAGGAAATGTTCGAAGCCGCCGCCGCTGAGTTCGCGCGCTGCGACGTGTTCGTGATGTGCGCCGCGGTTTGCGATTACAAGCCGGCTCGTTATGCACCGCAGAAAATGAAGAAAGAGCGCGGACTGTTTTCACTCGCGCTGGAGCCGACGCGCGACATTCTTTCCAGCCTAACGAGTGCACGGCACGATTGCTTTGTCGTCGGGTTCGCGGCGGAAACGCAGGAACTGCGAACGAACGCGCAACGCAAGTTGGCGGAGAAAAATTGCGACCTGCTGGTGGCAAATGATGTCGCGCGGAGCGACATCGGGATGGATTCCGACGACAACGAGCTGCTGATTTTCTTCAAAAGCGGCGCCGAGAAAAAACTTTCGCGCGGAAAAAAAACGGAGCTCGCACACACTTTGGTAAAAATAATTTTGGATGCGCGCGAAAAATGTTTGACAAAAAAAACATGACGGTTAGTGACTCGATGAAAGTGAAGTTATTCACACATTGTTCACAGACCGCTTCTGCGGATTGAAAGGGGGGATTCCCTATGCCAGCAAAGAAAAAAGCAGCCAAGAAAAAGGCACCCGCCAAGAAAAAGATGGCTACTAAGAAAAAAGCAACGGCTAAGAAGAAACACTAAAGCCGTTATCCACAGAAGGGCGGTGACAGAACCGTTCTTCGTTCATCTTAACTTCAACCCGGGGGGAGAATTCATTTTCTTCTCCCGGTTTTTTTTGCACAAAAAACTTCGCGGGCTGAGCGCGGAATCGGTTAGGTTCGGATTGTGATGCAGCATCTCGAAGTGGCGAAAGAGGCGGCGCGGGCGGCGGGCAAATTGCTCCGCTCGCATTTTGAAAAGCCGCTCACGGTCAACGCGACCACCGCGCACGACATCAAACTCGAGGTGGATGTTTTAGCGCAGGATCTGATCACAAAAATTCTGCTCGATCGTTTTCCGGAACACGCGCTTTATGGCGAAGAAGGGATCGTGGGCGACCAGGCGAGCGATCATCAATGGGTCGTCGATCCACTCGACGGGACCGTCAATTTTTTCTACGGCATCCCACATTTTTGCGTTTCGATCGCGCTTCGTTCTCGCCGCGAAGTGATCGTCGGGGTGATTTACGATCCGATTCGCGACGAACTTTGGAGTGTGGAAAGAGGAATGCCGCCCTTGTTGAACGGAAAATCGTTTCAGGTCAGCGCCCGCGCTAACCTTGCCGAAGCCGTCGTCTCCATCGGCCTGGCCAAGACCGAGGCGACGATCGACGCGGGACTTCCGCTGCTCCAGGAGATGGTGCACCGGGTGCGGAAATGCCGCATGCTCGGAAGCGCAGCACTCGACATGGCCTACGTCGCCTGCGGCCGGCTCGACGCTTACATCGAACAAGGAATCAGCCTCTGGGACATCGCGGCCGGCTGGCTGCTGGTGGAAGCGGCCGGCGGGCGTGTGGAAATGGAAGCACGCCAGGATATGCCGGACAAGTTTCGCATCGTCGCCTCCAACGGCCGTCTCGACTTACCCTAGCCTAACGACATGTTTCGCTCTGGGATTGGTTACGACGCGCACCGTTTCGGGGAGGGCCGCAAGCTCGTGCTCGGCGGAGTCGAGATCCCGCACACGCGCGGCCTGGAGGGTCACTCGGACGCCGATGTCCTGACGCATGCGATCGCCGATGCGTTGTTAGGCGCGATTGGGGAGCACGACATTGGGCATCATTTTCCGAACACCGATGAAACGATTCGCGGGATCAGCAGTCTCGAAATTTTGCGACGCGTCGGAGAAATCCTAGCCGAGAAAAACTTTCGCGTGGCGAACGTCGACGCGACGTTGATTGCGGAAGCGCCGAAGATCGGGCCGCATCTCGAGGCGATGCGGGCGAAGCTCGCCGCAACGCTCGGGATTGACGCGACGCGCGTTGGGATCAAGGCGACGACGAACGAAGGAATGGGCGCGCTCGGTCGCGGCGAAGGAATGGCCGCGATGGCGGTGGCGAGCGTGGAGGGGATGGTGGAGTGATGGAGTAGGGGAGTAATGGAGTATGGAGTTGTTGTTTAAACATTCTCACCACTCCACTACTCCATCACTCCATGGCTCTCCAATTCTTCAACACCTACTCGCGCAAGATCGAGGAGTTCCAGCCGCTCGATCCGGCGGGACACGCGGTCAAGATGTACACCTGCGGCCCGACGGTTTATAGCCACGCGCACATCGGAAATTTCCGCGCCTACATTTTCGAAGACCTCCTGCAGCGCCATCTCGAGGAGCGCGGTTACGCGGTCGAGCGGGTGATGAACTTGACCGACGTGGATGACAAGACAATCCGCGGCAGCCGCGCGGCCGATCTTCCGCTTGGGGAATTTACGGCGCCGTTCAAGGAGGCGTTTTTTGAGGATGGGGACACCCTCCAGATCAAGCGTGCCAACGCTTTTCCGTCCGCCACCGAGGCGCGTTTCGTCGCGGCGATGATTGCGATGATCGAGAAGCTGATCGCGCTCGACCTCGCCTACCAGGCCGACGACAAATCGGTCTACTACCGGATCAATCGCTTCCCAAAGTACGGTCACCTCGCGCACTTCGACCTCGCGGAGTTGCGCCCCACCGGCCGCGTGAAAAGCGACGAATACGACAAGGAACACGTGGGCGACTTCGCGCTCTGGAAAGCATGGGACGATGAGGATGGCGATGTCTGGTGGGAAAGTCCATGGGGTCGGGGCCGGCCGGGCTGGCACATCGAGTGCAGCGCGATGGCCACGGCCTTGTTAGGCGAACAGATCGACATTCACTGCGGCGGCGTGGACAACATCTTTCCGCACCATGAAGCCGAGATCGCGCAATCGGAAGGGTGCAGCGGGAAAACCTTCGTGCGCTACTGGCTGCATTGCGCGCATCTCCTGGTCGACGGCCAGAAGATGTCCAAGTCGTTAGGCAACTTTTACACCCTGCGCGACGTGCTCCAGAAAGGCTACAGCGGCCGGGAAGTTCGTTATGCGCTCATCCGGGTCCATTATCGGGCGCCGCTCAATTTCACCTGGGAAGGAATGGAAGAGGCGCGCCAGGCGCTCGGCCGGATCGACGAATGGCTGCGCCGCCTGCGAGAAACGGCGGCCGCGGAAACAGCGGCGCCCGAGATCGTGGACGATAAATTTGCCGAGGCGCTGGACGATGATCTCAACATCTCGGCCGCGCTTGGGCATCTCTTCGAGCAGATCCGCGAAAGCAATCGCGAGCTCGATCGCGGGATTGACCCGGCGCGGGCGCGCGCCTGGTTAAACTGGTGGGAGAAGGTTAACGCCGTGCTCGCTTTTTCGGCGGAGGAACAGGAGACGCCGGCGGAAATTCAACAACTGGCGGAGGAGCGGACGCAGGCGCGGCTTGCCAAGAACTGGCAAAAAAGTGATGAATTGCGCGACGCCATCCTGGCGCGCGGTTGGGCGGTGCGGGACACGAAAGAAGGACCGGTCCTGACTCGCCGGGCCGGCGCCTAACGAGAGCGTCGCAGTTTACGCCTGACCTCATGTTTAGCGCCGCTGAATTTTTCGAACTCGAACACACTGCCCATTCAAAGTTGTTCGAGGCGGACAAGTATGTCTGGGAAGCGCTCAAGCAGATCCCGAGTTACCTGCAATTTCGACTCAAGCCGGCGGTGCTGGGCGAACTGGTAGGAAAGCCGTTCATCAGCGATTCCATTTTCATCGGCCAGGGCACGATCGTGGAACAGGGCGCGATGTTGAAAGGGCCGGCCTGGATCGGTGAGAACTGTCACATCCGGAGCGGATGTTACGTGCGCGAAAACGTCATCGTGGGGAACAACGTGGTGATGGGGAATTCGTGCGAGTTCAAGAACTGCATCATTTTCGACGACGCCCAGATTCCGCATTTCAGTTACGTGGGCGATTCGATTCTCGGATACAAAGCGCATCTCGGAGCGGGTGTGATCCTCTCCAACGTAAAACTCGACCATGCCGAGATCAGTGTGCTTGCGACCGACGGAATGATTGCCACTGGCTTGCGAAAATTTGGCGCGATTATCGGAGATCGCACCGAGATCGGCTGCAACGCGGTCCTGAACCCCGGCTCGGTGATCGGTCGCGACTGCATCATTTATCCGGGGACAAATTTCCGGGGCGTGCTGCCGGGCCACAGCATCATTAAAGTTCGGCAGACCACCCAGGTATTGAGCCGTCGTTAGGCGGGCAAGCGGATGGGGCTGGGAATTGGCGGCCGGTACTAGAATCGGTCTTTGACGTGGCCAGCGACTCGTCGTAGCCGTTCTCGCCAACGCCGGCCACAAACGGCAGATCCGCTCAATCTCAAGATGCTAAGGAGTTCTAGAAACGCTTCTTTAGCGCCACATACCAGGTTCGCCCCCTAATATTGGCCTGCCACTGGTCGTAGCCGTTTTCAACGCTGAAAGCGGCGAACGGCGGATCCTGGTCGAACACATTATTCATGCCAAGCGTGACGGTGGTATTATTGAGCCATGCGCGCCAGCCAGATGAACTGTACTCTACGGTAGAGACCGGCATGACATTCTTGTCCTCGCGGTCTTTCATCTCCGCGTTGTTACCGCGGTCCCTGGCATAGCCGGGAACTGACTCGATTACCGGCCGCGGGAGGTGAAACGTGTAGTTGAGGACCAGATCCAGTGTCGTCCATTCACGGATGTTGCGGGGGGGGTGATAAACCTGCTGTCCCGATACTGCCCAATGTAGTGGACGGTCGCGCCGGCATCGAGTCCGCCGAGATCGTAAAACAGGCTCGCATACCAGCGGTTTTTCGGGAGTGACCCAAGTCTTGATCCTATGAACCGGTTGTCAAAATTGAGCTTGGGTGACTCCGGGTTCCCCTGCAGGACATACCGAGCCAGGTAGTTGCCATTGAAGGTGAAGGCAAATATTCCGAAGTTGCCGCGGCCAAAGATCGAGGTATCCAGTTGATAGTTAGCCCCGTAATCCAGACCTTCCGTGATGATTCGGCTCTCGTTCTGAAGGGCAGCATTTACGTTGAGGACTGCTCCAGTAACGGGATCGCGCTGGATTCGGTCTGAAAATGGACCACCCGTCGGAGCGCCGTTGGGGAGCGTCCCCGTGCGACCAGCCCAGTTATTAACCAGAATGGTGTTGGCGTCCCGAGCGACAATGACGTTGCGCAGATCGATGTGGTAGAAGTTCGCGCTTAGGGTGAGTCCCTCGATCAATTTCGCGGGAGTCCAAACAATACCATAGGTCCATTCATACGCCGTCTCGGGCTGCAGGTTGGGATTGCCGCCAACCGTTACTTTAATTCCAGTGCCCGGCGGAGTCAGCGGGGTACCAGGCGTTCTCCCGAGCGGATCGCCGGAAAGCACTGTCGCTGGATCCTCCACAAGCACGGCCCGCTGAGCTTGCGAATTATATAATTCGTAAAGGGCCGGAGCGTGGAAGGCTTCGTTATACGTCCCGCGCAACGTCATCGACGAATCGATTGGCTGCCAGCGAAAGAAGAACTTGGGCTTTGCCGTGGAACCGAAGTCGCTGTAGTTATCATATCTTTCCTGGTAGCCTAACTCCAAGCTGTGAAGGCCGGGAACGTTCCACGTTGGGCTCGTGACAGGGACACGCACCTCCCAATAGACGGACCAGACATCCCGGCTCCCATCGGTTGGGAGAAAGTCAGCTGCGCGTGCGCCAGTTCCCGCGGGGAGTGGCAGGCCAATTGTTTGACCGGAAGCCGTTACCGGGTCTGGCTGATCGCTTGCGTGCTCGGTCCGGTGTTCACCGCCGATTGCAAACCCGATGGAACCTGCTGGAAGATTCCAAAGGGGACCGTTCAACTTCAGATCTTCGAGGATCAGTAAAGCGTTTCCGAAGCGATGGGTCGTGACAAAAACTTTATCGATTACTGCCGGCGAGTTCTGGTTAATGCCGAATGGATTGAAGGCGGTTGCGGGATTGGTGTCGAGCAACGCCGCGCGTAATGCGTTGTTGTTCACGATTCCGCCCAAGCGCTCAGTGCGATCATCTTCGCTATAGCGAAACCCACTTTCCCACTGCCAAGTTTTAAAGTAATCGCCGAACTCGCCTAAGTTACCTCTCAGGCCCGCGGTAACCTCGAAATTGTCTGTTGTAACCTCGTCGCCACGCAACCCTGCCTCCAAACCAGCGTAATGCACGCCCTTAGTGAATCCGGTACCTGGGGGCGCCGCGCCGACCGTGGTGTCAGGGTGTTTTGGGTCGGTAGTGTAATCCGCTACTGTGAATGGATTGAACGGATTCTGAATCGGAACGCTAATGCCTTCGCTGCTGATTCCGAATGGATGAGTTGCATCCGTGAATACGTCTGGCGTAAATGAAGCCGGCGGCAGGGCGCCATCCCAGAAACCGCGCACGTACTTGAAATCCCCGAACAACTGCAGGTATTGGCCGTAAATTTTGCGGTCGAGCGAACCGTAGAGGTATTCACGATTCACTGGCGCCATTGCTGGTGTCAGAGTGTTCTGGTTAAACAGCTGTTGACTCCGCGGAAGACTAAGCCGCGGCACATATTGCGGATCGCTTTCTACATTTGGAAAGGCCTGCGACGTAGGTGACCGCGCGCCGCCATTAAGCTGTGGCTGGTAAACAAAATCCGCGACCCGTCCGGAAAAGTCGCCCGAGCGATTATCAGAGCCGCCTAGCCGGGTAAAGTCAGCGTTGGACGATATGTTGCGGTCACGGCTGTAGATGGCAGCGCGGTTGTAGACCTCAGCGTAAACAACAATGTCCGTCTTATCATCACCGGTGCCAGCAAGCAGATAAGCTAACTCTTCTCCCTGATCGTTGGAGGCGCCAAGATTGGTGTTGCCATAGCTGGCATAAATCTCTACGCCGCGAAATTTGTGGATCAACGAGACATTAACTACGCCAGCGACTGCGTCACTACCGTAAATGGCGGAAGCACCGTCCTTCAGTACGTCGAAGTGATCAATCAATCCAATCGGAAGCATGTTGAGGTCGACTGTGCCTCCGAAAAAGGAATTGAGCTCGACTGTATAACGGGCAAAGCCGTTAGGCGCGAGACGCCGTCCATCCTGCAAGACAAGGGTTTCTTTGGGACCAAGGCCGCGTAAATCGACTTCCGTTTGGCCATTACCGAGGACGTTTACGTTTTCATTGATCGACGCTCCAGTAGCTATGGGCAACTTCTGAATAAAGTCAGTGGCACTGCGCGCGCCGAGCCGGGAAATATCGTCCCTGCGATAGGTATCGACCGGCTGTGGCCCGGCTTCTTCAGCGGTAGGAACGGTTGAGCCGGTCACAAATATTTGTTCAGTCGTCGGAATGTTTGAGCCGGTCAGGATTACCTCGACCGTTGTAACGACAGGCTGGCCAGCCGTCTCTGGCGTGGGTGTTATATCCTGGGCGAACGCTACAAATACCCGACAAAAACTGCCCGCGATGATTGCAAGCGTGAAGTGTTTGCAGTTGAGGTTAGCGGCTGGGCAGCCGACCCGCCTTCGCTCGGCTCCGGCGCGGCAAGCGCGGCTGCCACTACAGCAGAGCGGCCTGGAGAGCTTGCTGCTACAGCGGCGGGCCAGGAGTTGCATTGGGAGGAGTGGTGGGTTAATCCTCGGCCGAAAAGAGCGCTAATAGATCCGGCGAATCCGCCCGCGAATCTTGTAACTGGCCGTCGAAGTACACTCGGACAACGAAACCCCCATACTTGCGACCGTCAGCTGCAGGTGATTTGGTCTTTGGACGCACATAAGTCGCTGCGAGGAATTTCGGAGTTGGATCCGCCCAGTCCGCGGCAGCGGTAAGCCAACGATAACTTGTTCGCGCGTCAGTCGGCTTCATTTTGTTATCTTTCGTCCGGTCGTAAAACGAGACGACAATCCTGACAACGTGGCCATTTTGCGTTCCAAGCCGTGGCTTTACTCCGACTTTGAGGGTGAAATGGCCCTGCGCGTTCGGGTCGGCTGTCTCCGATAGCGTTGTCTCGGTGATCTTTAAAATTGCGGCCTGCGAAGCGCTCATTCGCTCTAAAAGACGAGGAAAACGTGCGTCGGAACGAACCGTGCGAAATTCGGGAAGAAACGCGATCCACTGTAACACTCCTGAATGCTCCTCGTAGGCGCGTTCGAGCCAGCGGAAAGCTTCTTCCTTATCGGCAAGCGCAGTGGAAACTGCGGCGATCAAAGGCGCCGAAACGTATCGCTTCTCCCTCGCTTGCACGAGCTGAGCAAGAATATTCTGCGCCTCGCTTTGCCGTCCCATGCGCGCGTAGGTGATGGCAAGGCCGCTACTCGGCAAATGCGTTGCCTCCTGGCTTTTGGTGTAAAGCGCGATCGCTTCAGGAAAATTGGCTTTCTCGCGATACGCCGCAGCTAGAACCGAATCCAAATAAAAGTAATTAGGATCGAGCTGGAGTGTTCGCTGACCTTCAATAACTGCATCGTCGAGGCGGTCGTTGGCGAGATAGGCGGCGGTGGCAACATAGCTGGTGATAGGCGATACCGGATCCAATTTCTCAGCCTCCAGGACCAGTTGAAGACCGTCTTTTAGCTCGCCGCGAAAGAGCGAGTGCAGCGCCGAAAAAAGGTGGGCCGGTGCCGAGTTGGGATCGAGCTCGAGAGCGCGCTTCAGTTCTGTATCGGCGCCGGCCAGGTCCCAGTCGAGAACACGTTTCGCTTCGCTAAGATAGCAATGCGCGTCGGCATCTTTTTCGTCGAGCGCAATTGCCTTCAAGGCTGCTTCTTTTGACGCGGGGTAAGCGTCGAGTGGTTTTACGTAAACGTCCGCCAGAAAATACCAGACCTTCGCGATCCCAGTCCAGGCACGCGAAAATGTCGGATCCTTCTCGACGGCGCGCTGAAAGAAGCTCAGCGACCGCCGCAAATCTTCCTCGCTGCCCTTGTTTGAGAAATAAAGGCCCTGAAGATAAAAATCGTAAACCTCGGTGTTGCGTGGTTGCGGGGCGGGAAGCGAAACAGCCAGCTTGATCTTAAGGGTGTCAACGATGGAGCGAGTTATTTCACCTTCTAGCGCAAAGACGCCCGCCAGTTCGCGGTCGTAGGTTTCCGTCCAAAGATGGAAGCCGCTGCGAGTGTTGATCAATTCAGCAGTAATACGAACGCGGTTACCCTCGCGTCGC
>JBBPZW010000121.1:0-11936 GCA_038198475.1 Chthoniobacterales bacterium
AGTAATCGCCGTTTTCTTCCCGGTTGAATCCGAGGCAGATTCGGCCGCCGCGATTGAGTCGCGCCGCCAGGTCGTCGAGGAAGAACGTCCATTCCTGCCGGCCCCAGAGCGCGGGACTCTTGTGGCCGTTGAAGCAAATCATGAAGGCGGTGATGAGATCGAATTTCTTCTTCGCGAACGGTGGCAGTGGTTCGAAGGGATCGACCCGCCAGATGAAGCGGGACAATCCGAGTAGGGCGACCATTTCTCCAAACATCGGGTTCTCATCGATGTCGAGGCCCAGAACTTCGTGGCCGAGAGCCTTCGCGATGTAGAGGAAGTAGCCCGCGCCGCAGCCAAGATCGAGGACGCGCTTGCGAAAGCCGAAGTCCAACCCGAGGTCGCGCACCCGGCTGAGATTGATCGTCATCCAGCGCGGCAGATCGAAATATTTCGGCCAGCCATCGCCCGGGTCGTCGATCACGTGGCGCCTGCGGATGTCTTCGAATTTCTCCTGATCGATCGCCCCGATCAGGCTTTCGGGATCAAGGCGCACGCTCGATCGGCGCGCGAGAAGAGAGCGGCGGAGGTGCCGCTGAGCACTTACGAGAGCCTTTCGGTTAGTGAGTTTTTCGACCTTTTGTGAGAGGCGCATGGCTGGAAATTTTTGTGATCAAAGCACACCGTTGCCGCCGGCGTCCGCCTAACAAGGCGGGATTTGCGCCCTTGGCAAATTGTAATCTGGCCGTCATCGCCGCTGCTTGCCTTCGACCACCGCGAAGTCTTTCGGCCGCGTAACTGGCGGCTGGCGCAGCAGTTTGCGCACGGTCTCGCGCAGGCGATCGGCACCCTGCGCCGCACGGCATTGCGCGAGGCGCCGCTGATAATTTTCCCCTCCTGCCTCGAAGCAACCGAGCGTCGCTCCGTAGGCGAGGCGGACATCGCCAGTGGTCGGTGAAATTTGAGCGTCGGAGTCGAGCGCGGCGTAACGCTTCACCCAGCGCGCGTTGTCGCTCAACAGCGTGGGGGTGAGACGGCGATCGACGAAACTTCGCGCCGGTGAACCAATCCAGAGATCGTGCACCAAGACCGCCGGCGTTCCTCCGGCGGCGAGCAGACGCAAAGCCAGCTTGAGTGCGCGGAAATCCTTCGGGCCATCAATCAGCACGACGTCGCCCGGTCCGACCAATTCCGGCAGCAACACCAGTGAGTCGCCGAAGCGGCACTCTACATTCGCGCGATCCTTCAATTTCTCCGCGGCGATCGCGACATCGGGAGAAAGCGGGTCCGATTCCAGACTAACGATCGCGGTGTTTGGAAATAGACGCGAGAGCGCAAGCGTGCTCTGGGCGCGAGCGCGGCCCGATTCCACGATACGCGATGGCCGGCGCGGTGCGACCAACGCGTAAAAGAAGAAGAGCTCACTCTGCCGGATGCCTTTCTTTTCGTGCGCGAGCCCGGCGGTCGCCTCTAGAAACATCGGCAGCAGGCCTTCCGCATCGCCTAACAATTGGTCCCATCGGTTGGAGTTGCCGTTCATGTGCTCGCAGGTTCCGCCATTTTCCCTGCTTTCGGGCCGGGCGCGAGCGTTGACGGTTCGGACGGCGACAGATACACCCTAGCGGCATGACTGAGCGCACGAACGAGCGGAAGAGTTACGGCCCATGGCTCGTCGCGCTTGGCGCGGCGCTTTGGGGCACGGAAAGCGCGTGGCGCATTCCCCTCAACGACCTCTTCGACGCGGAAGTGATCGTCTTCTGGGAACACGTTCTTATCCTGCTCATGTTCCTCCCGCTCCTTGTCGTTAAGCTGAGGGAAATTCCAAAGATCAACGGGCGCACCTGGGGTTATCTCATCTTCTCCGGCTTCGCCGGCTCGGCCGTCGGCACGATTTTTTTCACGCTCGCGCTTAAGAATGGCAACCCGACGGTCGTCAACGTCGTGCTCAACATCCAGCCGGTCATTTCCACAACCGCGGCCTGCCTCCTCTTCGGCGACCGGCTTGCGCGTGGCTTTTATCTCTTCGCCGGGATCGCGATCGTGGCTGGGATTTTTGTTTCGGTCACTTACCCGGGCTTGATCGGCGTCTCTTTCACCGAAGCCGGTCTCAATCTCGGAACGGGTTACGCACTTATCTGCGCGCTCTTTTGGGGGCTCTCGACGGTTGCGGGTCGTGGCGTCATGACCGGTATGTCGCTCCGCCTCGCCTCCAGTTTGAGGATCGTGGTTGGGCTGGTTTGCATGACGATCATCCTGCTCGTCATGGGCAAGCTGCGCAGCGCCTCGCTTTGGCCGGCCGCCGCGCAGGCCAGTCCCGGCACTGCGATCGGGGCGCTCATTCTTTTGGCGTCTCTCTCCGGCGGCATCCCGCTCCTCATTTATTTCGAAGGCTTGCGCCTAACGAAAGCTTCGACCGCCGGTTATTTTGAAATGATGCAGACGCTCGCCGCCATTTGCATCACCTGGGGATTCTTTCACGCCGCCCTGCGTCCGCATCAGGTAATCGCCGCGCTCGTCCTGATGGGGGCCGTCGCGATGGTGCAGCGGGTCCAGAGACGATGGTATGAGACTAACGAATAAAGCCGGGGATTTGCGCGAAGGCGGGGCTTGGCGGGTTCGAGTCATCGCTTCGGCCGCACTTTTCCGGCGCTGCGAAAAATCGGCTCGAAAATCCAGAGGTGCATTCGCGCAATGAGCGATCCTCCTGCCACGAGGAGTGCGCCGATGATAAAGACAGAGCGAGTCCTCTGTTGGCGGAAGGCGAGGATTGCCAGGATCACCAGGGTCGCGGCGATGATGCATCCTGCTATCGAGCTCCATCTTTTGATTTCCCCGGCATCTGGAAGTGCGACAACGACCGCAATCGCGGCAACTACCGCGAGCAATAGAGGGACCAATGCGGCGACAGCCGAGGCGACGGGCCGCAGGCGAAACGACTTTAGGGTAAGCTTGCGTCCCACCGTCAAGATCTGACGAAGTCGATCTGGGTCCGATTCGAAGCCCGACGCTCTATCGATCGTCGGTCGATTTCCAGGGACCGCCACGCTTCGCGCGAGATATCCGTCACAGGGAAGTCCGGCAGGTTGCTTTTGAATCCGGTGATCGTCATCCGATAACCGGAAAGCATCGGGGCATATGCTTCCGCATCTGAGAACGTATCGAGATCGGTTCGTAATCCTGCCAGTACGTCTCCCAGCGCTCGGGGCCAGTGCTGTTCAACTCATTTGCGGCTTTGTCCTTTTTGTCCGACCACACAAACTTGCTTGCTGGTGAGAACGCAAAGCCGAGGCTGGCTGACGCGACCATGTGAAGTAAGCTCCGAGAGAATAAGCATGAAGTTCGCGATCAAGGCTGAGGTTAGCGATCCGTCGGCGAAGACGTTCGAATTCCGCGCGCAAAAGACGATGTATGGCGGCAAGCGAATCGCGAAGGGCGATACCATTTTTGTCTTCGCCAGCGAAAACGAAGGCGGGCCAGGTCTGATCGCGAGCGGCGTTGTGACCTCGGCGAAGGCGATTGCAAGGAAGCCCGGGATCGATCGGCAAACGCCGCGCGTGAGCGTCACCATCAGGGCCACCGCGCTCACCCGGCGGCGCTTGGGGCGGAGCGAGCTCCGGGTTTTCTCCAACTGGAAAGACGGCCGCCCGGAGACCGAACTCAATTTCAAGTCTTATCGCCAGGCCACGAACAAGATCGTCGGTCTCTCGGACGAAGCGGCGGCGTTTCTTCGCGGGTTCTTTTGAGGTCGCGATCCCGACCGTCGATCCAAAGTTTGGCGTTTGAGGGCGGTCGTACGGCGGAAAAGAAAGCGGCAAAAAGCCCAAAAGGGAGAATACCATCTGCTTTGCCAGGGGATGCGACCGACCGGTTGTCGGCGCCGCATCGAGTGTATGAGGCATCGTGGGTTCAATCGAAAAAATGGATGCCTCGCCTCGTCGGACCGAGCGCTTTTTTCTGCGGAGTCTCCTCGCGGTGTTCGCTGCGGTCGATTCTCGTTGCCGGTTGCTGGGTGGGACGCGCTCTCTATTACGGCGCCATCCTCGCCGCGCGCAAAACGAAATTCGAAGCGAAACGTTATCTCGAACGGAGCAAGGATGCATCACTCCTGCCCGAGGAAGAAGCCCTCCGCAGTCAGGCCGCCAGCCAGGTAGCCTGGCGCTAAAACCAGCGCCGTATTGATCGCAGGACGCGCGCTGCGATCGATCGTCCAAATTCTTCGCTTCGCGACTTGTCGGCAGGCGCAACTTCGTTACCTTGGGGCTCCCGCGCGCTGGGCAATCGCCCCGCGGGTCGCCCTTTTTATGAATACTGGAAATATTGTTCAAGTGATCGGTCCCGTGGTCGACGTGGACTTCGCCGACGCCGGCAAACTCCCCGGCATCTACAACGCGCTCGAGATCGAGTACGAAGTGAACGGCAATCCCACCAAGCTCACCCTCGAAGTGCAGCAGCATCTTGGCGAAAAATGGGTCCGCTCGATCGCGATGTCGTCGACCGAAGGTTTGAAGCGCGGGATGCCCGTGACCGACACCGGCGGTCCAATCACCGTGCCGGTAGGCGAGGGCACTCTGGGACGAATCTTTAACGTCACCGGCGACCCGGTCGACAATCGCGGCCCGGTCTCTTTCACTAAGCGTTATCCGATTCATCGCAAGGCGCCGGAGCTGACCGAGCAGGATGTACAAGCCAACATCCTCGAGACCGGGATCAAGGTGATCGATTTGATTTGTCCCTTCACTAAGGGCGGCAAGGTCGGCGCGTTCGGTGGCGCCGGCGTCGGTAAAACGGTCGTCATTCTCGAGTTGATCAACAACATCGCGAAAAACCATGGCGGGTTCTCCGTTTTCGCGGGCGTGGGCGAACGTTCCCGTGAGGGCAATGATCTCTACACCGAGATGAGCGAAGCCGGCGTCATCGACCAAAAAGACCTGAGCAAGTCGAAGGTCGCGCTGGTTTACGGCCAGATGAATGAGCCTCCCGGCGCGCGTCTCCGCGTCGCGCTTAGCGCGCTCGCGATGACGGAATACTTCCGCGACGAACGCAACCAGGACGTGCTCCTTTTCATCGACAACATCTTTCGTTTCTCGCAGGCCGGCGCGGAAGTTTCGGCATTGTTAGGCCGAACTCCGAGCGCAGTCGGTTATCAGCCGACTCTCGCGGCCGAGATGGGCGATCTGCAGGAGCGCATCACCTCGACCAACAAAGGGTCGATCACTTCTGTGCAGGCCGTTTACGTCCCCGCAGACGATCTGACTGACCCGGCCCCTGCGAACACTTTCGCGCACTTGGATTCCACCATCGTGCTCGAGCGCTCCATCGCGGAGCTTGGAATCTATCCGGCGGTGGACCCGCTCGCCTCGACCTCGAAGGCGCTCGCACCTGAGATCGTGGGCGAGGAGCATTACAACGTCGCGCGTGGCGTGCAGAAGATGCTGCAGCGTTACAAGGATTTGCAGGATATCATAGCCATTCTGGGGATGGACGAGCTCAGCCCCGAAGACAAGCTGACTGTCTTGCGCGCGCGCAAAATCCAGCGTTTCCTCAGCCAGCCTTTCCACGTCGCGGAAGTCTTTACCGGCACCGCTGGTCAATACGTCTCGATTGCCGAAACCGTCCGCGGCTTCAAAGAAATCCTCGAAGGCAAACATGACGATGTTGCCGAGCAGAATTTCTACATGAAGGGCGGCATCGACATGATCAAGGAGTAGCATGGCCAAGACGCTGCGCTTGGAAATCGTGACTCCAGAGGCGAAAGCCTACTCGGAAGAGGTCGAGATGGTGGTGCTCCCCGGCACCGATGGCGAACTGGGCGTCTATCCCCAACACGTCCCTGTGCTGACCACGCTCAAGCCCGGTGAGTTGCGCGTTTTCAAAGGCGGCAAGGAAACGGCGCTCGCGGTCGGCGAAGGTTTTGCCGAGATCACGGGCGACGCCGTTTCTGTCCTGACCGATATGGCGCTCGAATCGACCGCGATCGATGAAGCAGCCGCCGAAGCCGCGGTCGCTCGTGCGCACGCGGCGATGAAGGAAGATCTCGGTGGCGAAGAAGTGGCCGCGGTCCAAGCCTCGCTGCAAAAAGCACTCGCCCAGTTGCACGTTAAGCGGCGGCAGCGGCACTAATCCCCGCCCTCGAACTGTCCCTCCCACATTCAAGGGACGACCAAACAGCGGCTCTGGCGTCGCAAATTTCCGCTCTTCCCGGCGCGTCGATCCTGCGCTAGATCATCGCCGTGATGCAGCCACCAGACACGCTCGGGATTATCGCCGGCAGCGGCGTTTATCCGCTCCTCCTCGCCGACGCCGCCCGCGTTGCTGGGGTGAAGAAAATCGTCGTCGGGGCGTTCACCGACGAGACTTCGCCGGACATCACAAACCGCGCCGACGAGATCGAATGGCTGCGCGTCGGTCAGCTCGGCAAACTCTTGAGCTTCTTCCGCGACGCGGAGGTAAGGAACGCGATCATGGCCGGGCAGATCGCGCCCGACAATCTCTTCAGCCTGCGTCCTGACTTCAAGGCGATGTTCCTGCTCGCACGGCTCAAGCAGCGCAACGCCGAGTCGATCTTCGGTGCGATCGCGGACCAGCTCGCGGAAATCCAGGTCGAGCTGCTGCCGGCGACGACCTTCCTCGATCATCTCCTCGCGCCCGCCGGGCTGATCGCCGGACCGAAATTGAAGGAGCGTGAAGAAGAGGACATCACTTTTGGATTCGAGATCGCGAAACAACTGAGCGCGCTTGACGTCGGCCAAACGATCGTGGTCAAGAACGGAACGGTCCTCGCAGTGGAAGCGTTCGAGGGAACGAACGAGGCGATCCAGCGCGGCGGGTTGTTAGGCAAAAAGAACGCCATCGTCATCAAGGTGACGAAGCCAAACCAAGACATGCGCTTCGATGTTCCCGTGATCGGGACGGAGACGTTGCGGGTGGCGGCGGAAGCGAAAGTGCGCGCGATCGCGGTCGAGGCTGGCCGCACCCTGCTGCTCGAGAAAGCCGCGCTCAGCGCGCTCGCCGAGCGCTCGAAGATTTCGCTCGTCGGTCGTTAGGGCGGTTTGTCGCTGGGGCCCGCGCAACTTCTCGTTGCAAATCGGCATTTGAGACTCGAAAATCGGAGTTCTCCGCGGGGTCTTAGCTCAGTTGGTAGAGCGCCTCAATGGCATTGAGTTCCGTCGCAATATGCTCATTCCGCCCCTCCGGCTCTGCTGTGATCAGCCGAGGTAAAACGGTCCAAACAATCTGATCCCATATTCTCTGAAGTGACCGCAAAAACGTACGCCGGTGGATAAAATCGAGCGGAGGGTGTGAGATTATTTCGGTATCGTGGCGTTCGATGCTGCGAGCCGAAATACATCGCCACGCCGCGCTGCACGACGCGATATTGCTCGAGAATCTGGTCGAGCACTTCGAGCGGGCGGCCGCCGTCGACCATGAATTTCCGAGATGATCTCGAACCAATCGACGACCGTTTTTTTCTCCAGGAGGTGGCGGTAATGCAGCACGCGCAGGCCGATGCCGAATTCGCTAAAATTGTTAAACGGATTCGCGGGCATGAAATTGCCTAACGAAAAGAGAGGTGTGTCCGCTTTTCCCCGTCCTTCTTGCGCTCGTCCGCGCAAAACTGAGAGGCTGCTTGAGCTTTCCGCGCCTCTCTTGCAAACTGCCGCGCGATGATGATCAGACGAGGATGTCTTGGCAAAGAAAAGGCGCGACCGAAGTCGCGCCTTCTCTAACATTCTTGTCGATCGCTTTTTAAGCCCGTGCGAACTTACGCATGAAGCCAAGGGCAACAATGCCCAGGCCCAGCAGGGGTAGCGTCGCGCCCGATTCCGGAACGCCCTGCGTTCCCTTCACTATGTCCAGCTGATTGATCGCGAAATTGTTCCCGCCGGTTATGTCAACGACTGAGAAGCTAACCGAAAAAATGTCCGGGGCAGTGTCCAATATACCCGCGAACACAGCAGAATTATCGGCATTGGAATCAGAAACGCCGTTGAACATGAAGCTTCCCAGAAGGTTACCGGTCGAACCAAACGCAGAGATCGTGCCCGTGAAAGCCCCGAAGAAATCCGACTGCACTTGGGCACCGACGCCAAAAACTCCCATACCAAAATTAACGACGATGTCTCCTCCGGCATCTTGATTCCAAATTAAGTGATCGCCGGGCGCGAAGTTACCGGCCCAACCATTGCCTTGGTCGCGTCTTTCCAAGTTGGTGCTATTGCTGGTACTTACGGTCGCTGTCATCCCGAGATTGGTCGGGATGGTGAATGGGCTCGACAGAACTGTGAAGGCCGGTCCGGCTGCTCCCCAATCGATGAAATCGTTTCCGTTGAGGGCGGCACGACTTCCGACAAAGACAGGGACCGCCTGCAGTTGGGAGGCAATCGCCGCAAATGCGACAACGAACGCCAGGGATAAGACGATTTTTTTCTTCATGAGTTTGACTCTCAGCATGCGTCGTACCAAAAAAAGATGGCACGTCGTAATGATCTATCGGACAGGTTGTTAAAATATCCGAGAAGCGCGTTGCCATTTGATTCGGACGCGAAAACGTAAACATTTCCGACGCCAGGGCTCTTCGACGATCCACCACAGGGCCTAATCGGGCTTCGAAATAATCTTTTCTCATCGCGCTGCTCCATTCGCCCGCGCCGTTGATAGAAGTGGTAGCAAAATTCGAAAACGTGCGGCTGGCGTTTGACGACAGGCTGCTCGTGCGGGGGCCGGCGGAAGGAATTCACCGGTTGATGCAGGAATGCGATTTCCTCTCGCTGACGGAGTCGAAATAACGCGAGTTTCGACGACAAAAAGCGCCACTGGCGATCGCCGCGATTGTCGCCGTCATGTTACGGGCGGCTTTCAATGTCTTTTCGATCACCGTCCTCGCGCTGGTTGCGGCGGTCCTGGTCATCCCTAAAAATGCCTCGACGTCGACGAAGCTTACGAAGCGATTGAATGGCCGTTGCTTTTCAACATCTTCGGCATGCTCGCGCTCGGGCAGGCGATGGAAACAACCGGTGCCGCTCATCTTCTCGCGAGGGGGTGACCGGCGCCTTCGGCCGATTCGGCCCCGCCGTCACTCTGTCGGTCATGTATTTCGTCCGCCATGTCCTGACAAAACTGATCAGCAACATGCTGTCGCCGCTGGTCTTGACACCGATCGCGTTCGAAATCGCGGCTGCGATGGGCGTGGATGCGCGACCCTTCACGATCGCGCTGATGTTTGGCTGCAGCGTCAGTTTCTCGACCCCGATCGCTACCAGACCAATACCTACGTTTTCGGTGCAGGCGGCTATAAGTTCACGGATTTCCCGCGCATTCGCGTGCCACTCAACCTCATTTTCTGGCTCACGGCGAGCGTCTTGATTCCGATCTTTTGGCCATTCGTGGCCGCGCACTAGAAGAAACGCTCGGCCGGGAAATCCCGACCGGGCGTATTACCGACCTAGCTTGGCGGTTACGTCCTTACTTCGCGCCCGCGGTGTCGATGTTGTAGGACTCCACCAGACCGACGCCCGTGGTATCGCCCACTCCGCTCAGGATGACTGTATAGGCGCCAATCGGCAGCACCTGATAGAGAGCGGACTCGTTCGGATCGGCCGGCGCCAGCCCGGCCGTGACGACGGAGTCCATGTTGGGATCGTCCATCCAATTGTCGTTCGAGGCGAGGGTGTTGCCGTCCCCGTCCACCACCGAGATGGTCGGGTCTGCCAGGACATCGGTCACGTCCCCAGCGAGGGAGGGCCCGATGCCGCGCACGATCACCTGGGCGAACCCACCGCCACCGCCGCCGAGGATGAAGCCGCCGATCATCACGTTATCCTCGGTCCCGACAAAACCGCGGGTACTGATGTTGGCGAACTTGGAATCGGTCGTCCCGTTGTCGATGTCATAGGCTTCGACGAGGGCGACGCCGGTGGTGTCGCCGACGCCGCGGACCACCGCGGTGTAGGCGCCTGGATCGAGATTGACGACGAGAGCCGATTCTGCGTCCTCGGTCGGGGCAAGATTATTATCGGTCAGGATCGTCCGATCGTCCGCGCTGTTATCCATCCAGTTGTCATTCGTCGCGAGGAGATTGCCGTCGATGTCAAAGAGTTGGAGCAGCGGATCGTCCAGTACGCCGCTCACCTTCGATACGCCAAGCGAGGGCCCAATGCCGCGGAGGACGACTTGTTTGGTGTCATTCCCGGTAATGATGATACCGCCGATCAGCGCATTATCGCCGGTGCCGACATTGGCGCGGGTGGAGATGTTCAGCGATTGCGCCGGCGGCTGGATCGAAGCAGGAAGCACGTCGAGTTTGAAATCGGTTTGCTGCACCGTCAGGTCGAGCGTGCCGGGAGCGGCGACGGAAGGAGCGTTGCTTGGGGTCCGCGAAGTGGAGCTGAAGGTCAGCGTCAATTCGCCCAAGAAGTTTCCCGCAAGGGGAAATGAAGCGGGCGTCGGCTGCTGCGCCGTCCCTTCATAAACGTGCAGGCCGGGCTCGATGGTTCCGGCGAGGGGTGGAATCGGCAATCCGGAGACCGCCCCGTTGAGGGTGTAGGTAATGGGAGCGCCGGTGTTGTTATCGGCGGCAAACTTATAGGCGACGGAGAATATCTCTCCCGTCTCGGCGGAATAGCTTCCACTGACCGCGATGGTGGCGGTATTTCCCTCAGCTGGCATGACGGTGGTCGTGCCGGTGATGTCGATCAACCCGCCAACGACGATGGTGTTGGCGACAAGGGTGTTATCCGAGAAATTTGCCGGCGGCGTATAGGTCGGGCTGCCGTCGTCCAACGTGAGGATCCCAGCCTTTAGCGGGCTGGCCAATGAGAGAAGCGCCGCCGTCGCGGCGACAAACGAATAGGCTACGAGTTTTTTCATGATGTTTTGATTGTGATTTGTTCCGTACGGTCCCCGTTCTTCGGGGAATGCATAAAAACTAATCGATCCTCGGCGACCGTACGGACGTCCCCCAAGCCCTGCTGAGAGCTGCTTCCGGCAGTGGCCTGAACAGTGTTTTAATCAGGTTTATGAAAACCTTCGTCGTGCTGGTTGAGCGTGATCGCGCTTTTCGTCTTGGCAGCGGCAGAATCAGCGTGCGGCGGTTCCAACTCAGCCCAAGGTGAGGGAGACGACCGCTGCTGTGGCCGCGCCGCGACCCGTCTCAGATTACAATTGGGCGAAGCACTCGCTTGATCGCGCCCACGAAGTGGCGAATCAGGTGAGGGAGACACGCCAGGAAAACGAGCAGCCGTGAGATCGCCAGACCGCTAAAACGTGAATTGTTGGAATGGTTAAGCGGGACGTTCGCGCACCGTCTTAACGTCTTAGCTAATTTGTCCTCTCGGGGGCTGCCAGCCGGGCAGCCGTCGATCACCACGCCGACCCCGCCGCCGTGCGACTCGCCAAAGGTAGGTGATGCGAAAAAGTTGTCCGAAGCTGCTGCCCATCGGCGCGCAGCTTAATGGGCCGCCCAGAATCGAGGGAACGAACGAGGCGATCCAGCGCGGCGGGTCGTTAGGCAAAAAGAACGCGTGATCAAGGTGACGAAGCCAAACCAGGACATGCGCTTCGACGTTCCCGTGATCGGGACGGAGACGCTGCGGTCGCGGCGGAAGCGAAAGTGCGCGCGATCGCGGTCGAGGCTGGCCGCACCCTGCTGCTCGAGAAAGCCGCGCTCAGCGCGCTCGCCGAGCGCTCGAAGATTTCGCTCGTCGGTCGTTAGGGCGGTTAGTCGCCGGAGCCCGCGCAACTTCTCGTTGCAAATCGGCATTTGAGACCCGAAAATCGGAGTTCTCCGCGGGGTCTTAGCTCAGCTGGTAGAGCGCCTCAATGGCATTGAGGAGGTCAGGGGTTCGAATCCCCTAGGCTCCAGGCTTTTTCGAGTTGACCGTACTTCCCTCAGGAGAAAGCTCGCGCGCTCCGACGGAAGGGCAAGTGAAGGGCAGGGCTGTGTGTCCGGACAAGATGAT
>JBBPZW010000122.1:0-66544 GCA_038198475.1 Chthoniobacterales bacterium
CCGCGCGAAAAATCTGGCAATCTCCTAACTGCCATTTAATATCCCCGGCGTAGGATCCGCCGTCTGAAACGCCATGTCTGAACGCATCCGCCCGATCGAACAAATGCTGGAGCTCAACGAAGACGACACTGTCAGTACCGAGCACCTCGACTCACAGGTGCAAAAAGCGCAGGAGCAATTGCTCCAACTCAAGCGCCAACAGGAACAAATCGAGAAACAAAAACGCGAGCTCGAGGAGCTCAGCCGCCGCCAGGAAGAACTGGAACGCGGCCGCGCCGAGATGACCGACAAACTGACCCGGTCGCTCGTCGTTCTCGAACGCGAAGCCTACGATGCCCAGAAAAAGATGGAGCAGCTCCGGGCGACCCGGGAAAGCTTCGGTCAGCATCTCGAGCTCCTCGAGTCGATCGAGCCGCGCACCTGGAACCCGGCCGACCTGAGCAAGGAGCTGAGCCGGGCCCTCAGCACAGTAGATGATGCCCGGACCGAGTACAGCCAGCAGCGCAGCCGTCTGCAGGCGACCGCCGACGCGGGGGAAGCCGTCCCGTTGCCGGAAACGGGGAGCGGATTTGAAACGAGCGGCGGACCGGCCCATTCCTTCGGACAATGGCTCCAGATCGGCCTCGCCTTCACTCTCCCGTTGATCATCTTTGGGATGATCGCCCTTTTCATTTTCTTCTTCATGAACGGCGCGAGTCGTTAGGCGAGCATGGCACGTCGACGCGCTCACTCCGACACGCCGCTCGACCAGAAGCAGCAGGAACTCGCCCGGCTCGAGGAAAATCTGCGCAAGCAGGTGGATGATCTCCAGCGCATGATCGAGGAAGCGCCCCGCGTCGCGGAGGAGAAAACCCGGCGCGAACGCGAAGAATTATTCGAGCGGGCCAGCTCCGGCGGGCGTCGCCTCGACGTCTCAATCGCGTTGAACGACAAACGCTACAGTGACTTCGGGCGCGAAACTCGCCGGCCCCGTTCCCTGCGCAAACAACGCCGCGAAGGCCGACTCCTTTTTCTCGTTCTCGTCATCGCCCTCTCGATCGCGATTATCTGGATCGCGACCCATCTGCATTTTTGATCCGCCGGCCGCCAGCCGGGTGGCAAAGTCAGCCCAAGCCTGTTAATTGCGCGTGATGTCCACGCCTTCCGACCTCGATGTCGCCCACGTCGCGCGCCTCGCCCGGCTTGAGTTGAGCAAAGAAGAGACGGCCCTTTTCCAAAGCCAGCTCGCGCAAGTCCTGGAGCATGCCGAAAAGCTGCGAGAGGTGGATGTCGAGGGCGTTGAACCCGCGGCGCACGCGTCGCCGCAATTTGATATCCTGCGGACCGACGAAACGCGTCCCGGTTTAACGCAGGAAGAAGCGCTGCGCAACGCGCCGCGCGCCGCGAACGGCCTCTTCATCGTCACCAAAGTGATCGAATGACGCCGCGCGATCTTCCCGGCCTAACGATCGCCGAGTTGCAGAAAGTTTTGCGCGCACGCGAGGTCACGCCGCGCGAAGTGCTGGTGGCGCTGGAGGAACGCATCGAACGGCTCGAGCCGAAAATCGGCGCCTATCTTTCGCGCGACCTCGATACCGCCCTCGCGGCCGCCGATACGGTCGATGTGAATCTGCCGTTAGGCGGAGTTCCGCTCGCGATCAAGGACGCGATTAGCGTCGCGGGGCAGCCCTGCACCTGCGCCTCCCGCATCCTGCGCGATTACCGGGCGCTCTTCGACGCAACCGTCATTTCGAAGCTGAAGGCGGCCGGGGCGATTCCCTTCGGCAAAACAAACCTGGATGAGTTTGCGATGGGTTCCTCAACCGAGAACTCGAGCGTCAAACCAACCCGCAATCCCTGGGATCCGACCCGAATTCCGGGCGGCTCAAGTGGTGGCTCGGCCGCGGCGGTCGCCGCCGGGATGGCGATTGGTTCGTTAGGCTCGGATACCGGCGGTTCCATTCGCCAACCGGCGGCGCTCTGCGGCGCGGTCGGCCTTAAGCCGAGCTACGGCCGCGTCTCGCGCTACGGTCTCGTGGCTTTTGCCTCCTCGCTCGACCAGGTCGGTCCGATCACTAAAACAGTGCGCGATTCCGCGCTTGTCCTGCAGGCGATGGCGGGCCTCGACCCTAACGATTCCACTTCCCTCGACGCGCCAGTGCCGGACTTCACCGCGGCGCTGGAAAAAGATCTTCACGGCGTCCGGCTCGGTTTGCCCCGGGAATATTTAAGCGACGGGATCGACCCCGACGTGCGATCGGCGATCGACGTCGCGATCGCGCAGTTCGGTTCGTTAGGCGCAGAGATGGTTGAAGTTTCCCTGCCGCATACCCATTACGCGATCGAGACTTACTACATCATCGCAACCGCGGAAGCGTCGGCCAACCTGGCCCGCTTTGACGGTGTGCGTTACGGCTACCGCGCGGACAATCCGCAGAACCTGCTCGACCATTACAGCCGCACGCGCGCGGAAGGATTTGGGCTGGAAGTGAAACGCCGGATTATCCTCGGGACCTACGTTCTCAGCTCCGGCTATTACGATGCGTACTATCTGCGCGCGCAGAAAGTGCGAACCCTCATCCGGCAGGACTTCGCGCGCGTTTTCGAGAGAGTGGATGCGTTAATCTCGCCGACCACGCCCGGGCCAGCCTTCAAAATCGGTGAGCGCTCGAGCGATCCGTGGCGAATGTACCTGGCCGACATTTTTACCATCGCCGCCAATCTCGCGGGGATTTGCGCAATCAGCGTTCCCTGCGGCTTCGCCCTCAGCGCGGAAGGAACGCAATTGCCGATCGGCCTGCAAGTCCTTGGACCGTCGTTAGGCGAAGCGCGCATCCTGCAGGTCGCGCAGGCGTTCGAGCAAAGCACCGACTGGCACCAACGCCGGCCGCCCGTCTAACCGGCCGCGGCGGCCAGTTGCGCGTCGCGCCGGCGCACGACGATGAGCGTGACGAACGCGGCCAGCGCGCAGATTACGGCGCCGATCGCGAGCGTCGCGGAAGTTCCCACATAGTGCGCCAGCGCGCCCGCTTCGAGAGCGCCGAAGGGAATCATGCCGCCGAAGATCAAAGCCCAGATTCCCATCACCCGTCCGCGCATTTCGTCCGGCACGATGGTCTGCACGGTGGTGTTCGAGGTGGAAAAGAAAAGCATCATCCCGAACCCCGTGCCGGCAAGGCAGAGCATTGCGATCGTTAGGTTGCGGTTGAAGGCAAAGATCAGAAGCATCGCGCAAAAGAGCCAGACGCCGCCGAAGGCCAGTTTGCGCGCAGCAATGTTGCTGCCAAAGGTTGCGGTCGTGAGCGCGCCGACGAGTGCCCCGACGCCGCTCGCGCCTAACAAAAAGCCGTAGCCCTGCTCGCCCAGATGGAGCACGTCGCGGGCAAAGGCCGGCATCAGGACGGAATACGACCAGCCAAAAATTCCGACGATGGTGAAGAGGGCAAAAATTGTCCGCACCCGCACGTGATTCCAAACGTAACGGAAACCCTCGAGCGATTGCGCAAGCGGTCCGCCCCGCGCGAGACTCGGGACGTGCGGCGGCAGGCGCATCATGAGCAAGCCGGCCAGAACCGCGAGGAAGCTCACACCATCGATAAAAAAGCAGAGGGCGATGCCGACTTTCGCCATCAGGAAACCAGCGATGGCCGGGCCAATGATCCGCGCGCCATTGAACATCGCGGAATTGAGCGAGATGGCATTCATCAGATCCTCGCGGCTCGCGATTTCCACCACGAACGATTGCCGCGCCGGCATGTCGAAGGCCATCACGACGCCGCCGCAAAGGCCGAGGACGATAATTTCCCACGGCCGAATGAGCCCGGTCCAGACCAGGCCCGCAAAGACAAAGGCAAGAATCATCATCGCGACCTGGGTGCAGATGAGAACAGACCGTTTCGGGAAATGATCGGCGGCCCACCCGCCGAGGGCGGCGAAGAACAGCATCGGCGCGGTCCCCGCAGCGGCGACAATGCCTAACAATGCCTTGGAGCCAGTCAGTTGATAAACCAGCCAGCCCTGCGCGGTGGTCGTCATCCAGGTGCCGATGAGAGAAACGAGCTGCCCCCAGAAATAGAGCCGGTAGTTGCGATACTGGAAGGCCGAGAAAGTTTTTCGCCACGAAACGCCGCCTGTCGCGACCCGGCGCGGACGTCCGGTCAAATCCTCCGGGACGGAGGCGGTGCGTTGGAATTCGGGCGCTTTCATCGGCGGGCGGAATTTCCTCGCCTGCTTTGAGCGCGAATCCAAGTGAAGAATTTCCGCCTAACGAAAAGCCTTTCGGCGAGACCGATCGGGGGCGCATCTGCGAAACAATGGAAGGATGCAATTCCTGGACCGAGCCGATGCCGGCCGATATCTCGCGCGCGAGCTGGAACCCTGGCGCGGGCAGCCCGGGCTTCTCGTGCTTGCGTTGCCGCGCGGCGGCGTGCCGGTGGCTTACGAGATTGCGCGGGCCTTGTCCGCGCCGCTCGACGTCTTCGTGGTGCGAAAGCTGGGCGTCCCGGGACGGGAGGAGCTTGCGATGGGCGCGGTCGCGTCCGGCGGTGTGCGGGTCTTGAATGAGGATGTGATCGCCGCGCTCGGGCCGCGCGCGCACGAGGCAATCGAACAGGCCATCAGGCGTGAAACCGAAGAGCTACGCCGGCGCGAGGAACGCTACCGCGGGGCGCGCGCTTTCCCCGATCTGGCGGGCCGGACGGTCATCCTGGTGGACGACGGTTTGGCGACCGGCGCCACGATGCGCGCGGCTGCCCGCGCGGTGCGTCAACGTCGGCCCGCGCGACTGATCATTGCCGTCCCGGTCGCATCGCAGACGACTTGTCGCGAGATGCAAGATGAGGCGGACGATGTCGTCTGCGGGATGATCCCCGAGGCATTTTTCGGGGTCGGCCAGTTCTACGAAAACTTCCGCCAGACGACGGACGAAGAAGTGCAATCCTACCTGGGACAAACAGGACACCAAACGACCGAGCCTAACGAATAAGCGCTGGACTCACGGCCAAACCAAGGGCCTGTCGGGAAACGAATCGAGAGTGTGAAACGTGCGCTTTTTTATTCTCTCGGTCTACTCTCCATGGGGACGGCTTTTTCGACCCCGGCCGATCTCGCGACCTTGGAAATGGTCGCGAGCTTCCCTAATCAGCAGGTAACCGGGATTGCCGTTTCCAAGCACGGACGGATCTTCGTCAATTTCCCGAATTGGTCCGACGATCACACTCTCTCCGTTGCGGAAATTATCGATGGAAAACCGGTCCCCTACCCGAACGAAGAATGGAATCGAGCGGGCACGCCGGACAAGCATTTCGTCTGTGTTCAAAGTGTCTTCGTCGACGAGAGCGATAGCCTTTGGATTCTCGACCCGGCGGCTCCGAAGATGAAAGAGATCGTCAAGGGCGGGCCGAAACTCGTGAAAGTCGACCTGGTAAAGAATGCGATCGTGCAGACGATCCCGTTTAGCGAACAGGTCGCGCCGAAAATGAGTTATCTGAATGACGTCCGGGTCGACACCAAAGCCCAGACCGCCTTTATCACCGATTCGGGCCTCGGCGCGATCATTGTGTTAGACCTGCGGACCGGAAAAGCGCGGCGGGTCCTGGAGGACGATCATTCCACCAAGGCGGAAAAGGACTTCAAGTTGCAGGTAAAAGGCCGCGAACTGCTGGGAGATAATGGAAAACCACCGCAGATCCATTCCGATGGCATCGCCCTGGATGCCCTGAATGTTTCTCTACTACCACGCCCTCACCGCGCACACCCTCTACCGAATCAAGACAGCCGACCTGCAGAATAATCGCCTAACGAGCAGTCAGCTAAAGACCAAAGTCGAAACCGTGGTCGAAACCCCCGCTCCGGACGGGATGATTATGGGACCGAACGGAAAGCTCTACCTGACCGATGTGGAACATGGCGCGGTCGTGGGATTCGATCCGAAGGAGGAAAAACTGCAGCCGATCGCAGCCGACGGTCGTCTCGTCTGGCCCGACAGCTTGGCCTGGGGACCGGACGGCGCGCTCTACGTCACCACCTCTCAGATTCAGGAGATGCCGCGGTTCAATGGCGGCAAGGATATGCGAACACTCCCATATCACGTCTATAAGATTGTAGGCGCACTGAACGCACCGTAGCTCAAGACAACGTCCAAGAATCTCGGTCGAATGTCCTTTCGCGGGCGAAACGATCGTTGAGTTAGCAGCAGCGCAACGCATCGAGGCCGCGAACTTTTCTCACTGACACGATGGGATGAAGATTCTGCGTGCTCACTCGAAACAGATCTGGCAAAGGTGGAAACGAATCGTGTAAGGAATCAAGAAGATGAAATATGCATTGTGGATCATTCAGGGACTGCTCGCGGCGCTCTTCCTTTTCGCCGGGGTCATGAAACTCATCATGCCAATCGAGACGATGACTCAGGAAATGCCCCTGCCCGGGCTCCTCCTCCGTTTTATCGGAGTATGCGAGGTCCTGGGTGGGATCGGCCTCGTCCTGCCCGCCTGGCTTGGCATTCGGCCGGGCTTGACCGCGCTGGCGGCAGTTGGACTTATCATCATCATGGTTGGTGCGGTCGTAATTACCGCCAGGACCGGCGCCCCGGCGAAGGCCATAATCCCGCTGGTGGTCGCCCTGCTCCTGGCGTTTGTTGTCTATGGGCGCCGGCGGCTTCGTCCAACGGCACCCGCTGATAGCTGAGATCGTCGCTTTAATGTCCTACTCGTAGCCGAGATTTGATTCCATCCTCGGGCTATGAGGTCAGCTTCATGAGTCCCAAGACAATTGGGATCATCGGCTTCGATGGAGTCATCGCCTCCCATCTCTCGGGACCGGCGGATGCATTTACGGTCGCCGCCCTGGAAGATGGATTTGGAGGGCGCATCCCCTGCTACAACGTGCGGACGATTGGCCTGACGATAAAATCTTTCGCAGCCGAATCCGGAATGATTTTTCATCCACAGCACTCGCTCGCGACCGCGCCGCCACTGGACACAATCATCGTGGCAGGCGGTCGAGGCAGTCTCCGGCGCGACATCTGGGAACCGCTCTCCGAATGGCTCATGAGCCGCGCTTACGAGACGCGCCGGATGGCCTCAATTTGCACTGGAATCTATGCCTTGATTCCGACCGGGTTGCTCGATGGTCGCCAAGTTACAAGCCACTGGCGCTCGGTCTCCGATCTGCGGCGGCGTTACCCCTCCCTGCGGATCGATCACAAGCGACGCCTGATAAAGGATGGGACCTTCTACACTTCGGCGGGTCTCACCGGTGGAGTCGACCTTGCCCTGGCGTTGATCGAGGAGGACTACGGCCAACAGGTGGCGCTCGCAACTGGGCGGGAGCTCATGACTTACCTCGAATCGAAAGCAGAGCCCAACACCAACGAACCAATCGGCGATCCGGTTCGCTGGCCAATCGACCGTTTCGGGGAACTCATCGCCTGGATCATGCGCAATCTACAGCAGGATCTCACGGTGGAAGTCATGGCAAGGCAGGCCTGCATGTGCCCAGCGCACTTTACCCGCGCCTTCAAGAGTGTTTTCGGCAATACCCCCGGAGAATTTGTTGAAAACCTACGCCTCAACGAAGCTCGGCGTCGCCTATCTTCCCGGGGCAAAACCTTGCGTAGCGTCGCCAACTCGGTCGGCTTCCGCGATGCCGATACCTTCCGTCGAGCGTTCGAGCGTCGCTTCGGATCCGGCCCGGCGAGTTACCTTGCCGGGAACGGAGCCAGGTCGATGACCACGCGGCCTGCCCCGCCGGCTACCGCGCGGCGCTAGACGGCGCACGTCCGGGAAAAGCATATTCGTTAGGCCAGGTTGCCGACACCTGCTGCTGCTTCTTGTTCAACAGGATTCCGTCCGCGTCTCGAACTGTCGGCTTTAAGTCCTAACGCTGCCTTCCTCCTGCGCTTTATAACTTGATTGTTACCTAACCTAACGAAGCAAGAAACCAATGATTCAAATACAACTCAGCAATCCAGGAAAACTCCGGGCCGCTCTCACGATCGGCCTCGGGATAACTCTATTGACGGCGGGCAGCGCGTTTGCCCAGGACCCGACACCCGCTGCCGAAAGTCCGGCCCAAGCGTTGAATGCACCGGGTGCGACCGGTGCCGCGCCGGCTCCTGGCAGTCAACCACCGAGCAATGCCACTGGAGCCGTGGCGGAAACGGAACGTATCATCGTGACCGGTTCCAACATTCCGACCGCTCAGGAAGTAGGACCCAACCCGGTCTTGAATATTAACCGGGACTTGATCAACAAATCCGGGGAGCGTACGGCAGAAGAGTTAATCAAAAATCTGCCGGTCGCCAACGGCGGAGGCGTCCCGATTTCCAACAACGGCACCGGCTTCACTCCGGGCGCATCAGCGATCTCGCTGCGCGGCCTCGGCCCGCAATATACGCTGATCTTGATTGACGGCCGACGTCTCTCTCCTTATCCGATCGGGACTGGTGGCGTCGTCTCCTTCTTTGACTTGCGTTCGATCCCGGAAGCAGCCATCGAGAGCATCGAAATCCTGAAAGATGGCGCCTCGACCACCTATGGCGCGGACGCGGTAGCGGGAGTGGTGAACGTCAAGCTCCGCCACGATTATCGCGGGGCAGAAGCTTCTGTCGAATACGGTAATACACTGGATAAAGACTCCGGCGAATTTCGGGCATCCTTAGTCTACGGTGTGGGCGACGACAAGACGAGCATCACCGGGACGATGAATTTCTATCATCGGAATTCCATCTTTAATCGCGACCGTGGCTTTTCGCTGAAACCCCCCTTCCTTAGCAGCAACACGACGCCCTACAACCTGCAGCTGTCGAGCGCGGCGGTCGTGGCGGCCGGCGTAGACCCAGCGACTTTGCCTGTCGACTCCAGTGGCAACCTGCTGCCGATCATCTTCGGCACGCCGCCCAACGGGTCGAATGGTTCGGCGCCGGCCACGAGTTACACCTATTCTGCGAGGCGGCCGCGGTCCTCGATCCTTCCAGGCTTTGACTATAACCTTTTCTCGGGCGCCTATCCCGATATCGAAAATTACGGCGGCTTCGCCAATTTCACGCACAAAATCTTTGGCGAGCAGATGGTCCTATTCGGCGACATTTACTACGAGAACTCGAGTTCCCACAACGAACTTGCCCCGGTCGCGACGAACGACTTCGATACCCCAGGTGCCAAGGTCATCGCGATCCCACCAGGGACGAACCTGAACGGAGTCGCTCCGCCGAATACGCCGACCTATGAAGAGACCGGTTTGCCGGCTGATGCGGTTAACCCATTCAATCCTTTTAATCAGATCATCTCCGGCGGCAGCCGCGCTCGCTTTCTTGAGTTCGGTAACCGGCTGATCGATAGCGACACGGATAACTTCCTCGCGACAATCGGTGTGCGCGGCGACAGGTTATTTGATGGCACCTGGGGCTACGACGGCGGCTTTCGCTATAATAAGATAAAGGTAACTCAGGACCTGCAGTCCATCTCCATTACTCGCCTGACGGAAATCCTGAATCAAAATTCGCCCGTTTTTGCCGCCGGCGGTGTGCTGGCGGGGGGAACGGCCTTTAATCCGTTTGGTGATGCCCTTTTCGGTCCGCCAATTGCCAGCAACTTCGCGGACGTGGCCTACGCCACCATCCACGCAAAGGATGTGGACACCTCCGAGATCGCGACGCTTGATCTCAACATCTACACGACATCGCTCTTCAAACTGCCGGCAGGCGGAGTTGGCTTTGCTTTTGGCGGGCAGTTCCGTCGCGAGCAGCTGACACAAGAGGTGGACGAACTATCTCTCACGGGAGATGTTGCCGCCGCCTCCCCGGGCGCCAGCACTCAGGCGGGTCGAAAGGACTACGCCTTCTACGCAGAAGCAAACATTCCGATCACCAGCCCGACCTTCAATTTCCCGGGCTTTTACTCCACGGAGCTTACGGCTGCGGTGCGCTATGAAGCCTTTGAAAACAACAACACCAACGTAACGGTGCCGAAGTTCGGTCTGCGGTGGCAGCCGATTGACGAGTCGTTGACGGTTCGCGCCACGATTGGCAAGGGATTCCTCGAGCCTTCGTTGATCGAACTTTTCGGCAGTCCCACCTCGGCTTTAGCGCCAGTCACGGATACATTACCGACTTCATTGGGCGGCCCTCCCGTTCCGATCGGCGATCCGAGCCGAACGGAAAGGGAGCAAAACATCGTCGATACCAGTAACCCGGCGCTCCAGCCGGAGGACTCCACCTCCTTTACCGCGGGCATCGTCTGGACTCCGAAGTTTATTAACGGCCTGACGATCACGGTCGATCTCTGGGATACCGAACAAACTGGACAGGTCATTTTGGACAACATCCCTGCGATCCTCAAACGCGAGGGGGAGGGCGCATTGCTGCCAGGTGAAATTGTGCAAAGAGATTCGCGAGGGTTCATCAATCGAATCTTTGTGCCCTTTATCAATAGCGGAGCGACCACAGCCTCCGGCGTTGATTTCGGCATGCAATACGTTTATCCAACGTCTTTCGGTACCTTTACCTCGTTGACTCAGGTGTCCTATCTCGACTCTTTTGAATTCCAAGGTACCTCGGATAGTCGGACGGCGCAGTTGGCCGGCGTCGCCGTTGCGGGCATAGCCGATACAACCTCGGTCGACGGTAATCTAAGGTGGAAGGGGATTCAGCGCCTCGACTGGGCGTGGAATGGCTGGGATCTCATCGGCACCGCCAGGTTCGTGGATGGATATCACGAATTATTGCCCAACTCCCACAATCACTGGGTTAGCCAGACGTGGACCTTTGATGGCCAGGCGTCCTATGACTTCACTTTTGCCGCGCCGGTTGAAAAGCAACCGGTGGCCGGGTATTCAAAAGATGCCAAGGACGTCGAGCGCGACAAGGCCGGCAAACCAGCTGAAAGCTCGATGTCTCAAACTGCGAGCGCCGGTCTGCCAATTTGGCAGCGGGTCCTCAATGGGACGACGATCTCGCTCGGGTGCGACAACATCTTTGGCCAGGATCCGCCCAAGGCATACGGTTTCGGCGGCAATTCCACCAAGTATCCGGGCTTCCTTTACGACCCGACTGGTCGCTTCGTCTACATTCAATTAACGAAGAAATTTTAGCCTTGGGAATCAGGCTAATCTGCAGGGAGGCAGCGGGCTCGCCCGCTGCCTCTTTCTTTTTCACCGGCGAGGCGTTTCCCCCAGGCTCTTCGGGCAACGCCTTTAGACGGCTCGATACGCGCTCTTGTCTGTCGTCGCGCAAACGCCCAAGTTGGTTTAGGTTCCACAACGGGACCGAGAGAACACTTTGGGATGAAGAAGCGGTCGTCTTTATGAGGAGGCTAGATATGGATCTGTCGAGCGATGAGGAATCGTCTCCAGAGAAACCGGGCACGCTCCCGCCGTCGTCGGGTCGCCCGGAGGCGGACGCCACGACCAAGAACGCCAAGGCGCTCGACGAAATGATGCCGCAGGTCTACGAAGAATTGCGTCTGCTGGCTGCTGGCTACCTGCGGAATGAGCGGCCCGAGCACACCCTGCAACGAACGGCACTTGTCCATGAGGCTTATCTCCGACTCGCTGCGCAAAAAAACGCGGCCTGGGAGAACCCGGAGCATCTCCTCGCCATTTTCGCCCGCCTCATGCGCCAGACCCTGACTAACCATGCCGTTGCCCGAAGCATCGCACCCGCCATCCCGGCTTGGATGAGGTTGAGCGCGTGGTCTGCGAGGTAGAGCCCATTTTGCCGAGCGTCGCGGCCGCGCCCGAAAATCGTCATGCCTTGCGCGGCGACCTGGACGCGATCATCACGCGGGCGATGCGTAAGGATCCCGCGCAACGTTATGCCTCTGTCGCAGACTTAGAGACTGACATTCGACACTATCTCGCGGGTGAGCCGGTCGGCGCGCGGCCAAACACTGTCCCTTATCGTCTCCTCCGCTTTGCCGGTCGTCACAAGCCTTCCAGCAAGCGCATCGTGCTAACCGCTCTTCTCCTAATCGTCGCGCTGGCGGCGGGCTTCCTTTTTTTTCGCAAGAGTGTTACATCTCACGTCACGAGAGCGTATCGCCAGCCCGCTGCGACAATTCCCGCCAGGAGTATCGCTGTCCTTCCATTCGACGATTTTGCGGCCCCCGATGGAACCAGTTACTTTGCCGACGGAGTCCAGGATGACATCCTGACCGATCTCGCCAAGGCTGAGGAACTCAAGGTCATTAGCCGATCAGGTGTTTCGCAGTATCGAAAGGGCGTCCGGGACGTGCGGGAGATTCGGCAAAATCTCGGCGTCGCCTACGTTCTCGAAGGCAGCGTGCGGCGAATGAAGGACCGGGTCCGGGTAAACGCCCAGTTGATCGATACCGAATCGGACGTGCAGGTTTGGGCGGAGCAATATAATCGCAAACTGGAGGATCTCTTCGCCCTTCAAAGTGATCTATCCCAGGCGATCGTTGCCCAGCTCAAAGGAAAGTTATCGGCGCGTGAGAAGGCGGCGATTGAAAGCCAGCCAACGGCTGACGTGCAGGCCTACGACTTATACCTGCGAGCGCGGAAAGCCTTCGTGCAATATGAGTACGCCACCACGATCGACCTGTTGAACCAGGCGGTGGCCCGCGATCCCAAGTTCGCCCTCGCTTACTGCCTCCTGACTAATGCTCATCTTTATGTCTATCGGTTTGGTGGCGACATGAGTCCAGAGCGCCTGGAGAAGGCGCGGGTGGCGGCTGAGACGGCACTTCAACTCGCGCCTAACATGGCTGAGAGTCACCTTGCGAAGGCCCAATACTATTATAATGGCTTGAGAGATTATGAAAAGGCGCAGGCTGAGCTTGCCTCCGCGCCGCCTCCTGCGCCGGGCGGTCGTGCCCAGTTCTTCGATCTGACCGCTCTCACCGAGCGCCGCCTCGGCCATTGGAAGGAAGCTCTGCGCGATGGCGAAAAGGCCTGGGAGCTCGATCCGCATGATCCTTTTATCGCCACGGAAATTATTCAGACTCAAATGTCGCTGCGGAGATATCCCGAGGCAGCGAAAATGGCCGATGAAGCGATCAGGAACATCGCCAGCCGGTCCGCCCCCTTTTGGTCGCTGAAGGCGGAATCCATGCTCGCCCAGGGCGAGCCAGAACGCGCCCAGTCGTTTCTCAAGGGGGCGAGCAATTTGAGCGGCGAGAGTCATCTCGAATTGGCACAGGCCGCATTTTACGAGAGGGATTTCTTGGGGGCGCTGCGTGAGGTCGAGGTGGCACGCAAGTCACCGATGGCGCCGTCACCCCAGGTTCTCGACTTGATGGAAGGGACAATTGCCCGGTCGCAGGGCGACACGCAAAAAAGCCAGCAGTCATTCGAAAAAGCTCGTCAGTATTTGGAGGCGCTACTCGAGAAACATCCACACGAGGCCTCAACTTTGATTAATCTCGCCTGGGCGTACGCCGGATTAGGCCGGGGAGATGATGCCTTGCGTAGCAGCGAGGAAGCCGTGCAACTGGTACCGACATGGCGGGACGGAGCGGAAGGTCCTGCATACGCCGGCATGCGAGCGCAGATCCTGGGTTGGCTGGGAAACAAAGACGCGGCCCTCGATCAACTCGAGGCGCTCGTGAAACAGCCGGCCAGCCCCAGCTACGGCGACCTGAAGCTAAACCCCAGTTGGGACGATCTGCGGAGCGACCCTCGGTTCGAACAATTGCTCGTCGAGGCCAGGAAACCGATCAGACTGGAATAAGCGGCGCCCGCTCTGGAAAGCGGCGTCGCCAAAAAAAATTCATCCACGCGTGAGCTCTTTTCCGCGCGGTTATTGCATTGAAGGGTGTGAGACAGATTTTTTCCACTCAACTGGTCGCCCTTCCTCGCCTTGCGCCATGACCTATTTCGCAAGGCTTGCCCAGGAAAGGACTCCGAAACTGATCGGCCTTCTTGGCTACGACGGTGTCGCCGCCCTCGACCTGACTGGCCCCCTGGAAGCACTGACCAGCGCTCAACATCCGGGCGAGGCATCCGCGCCACTCTGCTACAGGCCGATCATCGTCGGATTAACCAATAAGAGCTTCACCTCGGAGTCGGGGTTGCATTTCAAGGCCGACGTCGCAGCGGAAGCGACTCCGACATTCGACACCATCATTATTCCCGGCGGAAAGGGGCTGCGCCAAACCGAGACGCGCCAACTCGCGGCGCGCTGGCTGAACTCACAAGCGGGCAAGACCCGCCGGATCGCATCCGTCTCAACGGGAGTCTACGCGCTGGCGCAAAGCGGCCTGGTCGACGGCCGGCACGTCACCACTCACTGGCGCTTCGCGCGCGATGTCGCACAGCGCTTTCCGAAAATCAGGATCAGTCGTTCGGTCGCATTTCTAAAAGATGAGGCCTTTTATAGCTCCGCCGGGGGGACCGCGGGCATCGAGATGACTCTCGCCTTGATCCAGGAGGATTACGGCGGCGAGGTCGCTCGGAACGTGGCGCGTGAGCTCGTCATGCGCCTGCGGCCCCCCGGTGTGGGCGGCGACGACTTCGAGCCATCGATCTATCAGGCCGATCCCACCGAACGGGTCGCTGAACTGCCCGCTTGGATCCTCGGTCATCTCCACGAGCGGATGACGGTCGATTCGCTCGCGGAAAGGACCTGCCTCTGCCCGCGTCATTTCAGTCGCCTCTTCAAACAAGTCTTTGAATGCACGCCCGCTGACTTCGTTGAAGAGCTGCGTTTGAGCGAAGCGCGCCGGCGTCTACTTGGCCTGCGCACAACAGTCGAAAGCGTGGCCGAAAGTGTAGGTTTTAAAAGCTCCGATGCTTTTCGCCGGGCGTTCGAACGTCGCGTCGGTGTGACACCGACCGCTTTTCGCCGCCAGGCGAGTAACCTCGCCTCGGCCAAGGTGGTTCGCCCGCATCGCGCCCCGCTACGCTCCGCGCAGTCGCATCTGAAACACGCCGCCGCCGCTTGAGCGGACCGGCTCGGCCGTTATAAAGCGACGCTAGAGCGCGCGGCGCACCGCGCGGCGGACCGTCTCCGTGATCCAGCCATAAACGAGGTGCGAGGCGAGCGCATACATGTGTGTCGTTAGGGGAATTTCTTTCGCGGGCTTCGATAGACCCGCGGCGGGCACTGCCAGTTCATCGGCCAGCAGCCAGACTCCAGTGCCAAATCCGACGCCGTCCCCAATGGTCACAATCGGCGCCACTTCCGCGAGCACTCCGTAAATCGCGGCTGAACTCGCACCCATTCCGTAATGGATCGCTTCGCCTGCAGCCGGCTTGTAGCCAGCCGGGATTTTGCGCCCGGTCACTTTTTCCGAAATCGCGTTAGCCGCTTTCACCGTAGCGGAATCCGCTTTTCTTCCACCCCGCTTCTTCGACGAACTCATCGCCTCCGAAGCCGCGCTCCACGCCGCCTGGAATTGCTCCATCAAAAATGAAGCGAGCAATCCGCCCGCGACGCCGGCCAGCAGGCCCTTCAGAATATCGGTCTCTCCATAGTCGGTCTCGTCAAAGCTGATCATCATGTTCCCCTCCGTTGCTCCCAATAGATTCGCGCGCGCTTCTCCGCCCGCGCTTGGTTAGCATACCAGCTGCAGATAGACAACGTCGAGCCGGCGTCCAAACTTGCTCCCTACCTGGCGGAGCCGGCCCGCCTCCGCCAAGCCTAACGAATTCAATAATCGAATCATCCCGACCGACTCTTCGCAGCAAGCCGCCAGGATGGTGTGATAGCCCAATGCGCGGGCGCGCTCGATCAGATCCTGCACGATGACGCGACCGTGTCCGCTGCGCTGCGCATCGTGCCGCACATAGGCTGTTAACTCGACCGTGTCCCGGTAGGCGCAACGCGAGCGAAAAGGCGAGAGCGCGCCCCAGCCCACAATTTCACCGTCGATTTCAAGCACGGTCACCGGCTGATTGACCGGTCGCGTGTGCAGTTCCTCCGTGCGCTCTTGCGTTGTCTCATCATCAACCTGGAAGGTGGCCGCGGAGGTGCGGACGTAATGGTTGTAGATCGTGTTGATCGCCTCCGCGTCAGCCACGGTCGCGAGCCGGGTGCGGCGATTTTCCATTAGAGCGTCGCCGCCGGGGCGCAAATTTCGTCGCACCACGTTTCGATCCGCGCTCTAATCTGATCGCGAATCTTACGAACGGCCGTCAATCTTTCCGGATGCGTGCCGGTGACTGTCGAAGGGTCGGGAAAACTCCAGTGCAGGCGCTGCGCTGGGCCGGGAAAGATTGGGCATTTTTCGGCGCTGCTTTCGTCGCACACGGTCACGACATAGGCAAAAATCGGTCCGGACTTCCAGACATCGAAAACGCGCTGCGTGCCCTTGTGCGAGATATCGATCCCCACCTCGCTCATTACCTCGACGGCAAGCGGGTTGAGCGTGCCGGGCTCGAGTCCAGCGCTCTGCGCCTCGAAATGGCCGCCGCAAATTTCGTTCATCCACGCCTCCGCCATCTGGCTGCGAGCGCTGTTGTGGATGCAGATGAAGAGAACCCGTTTTTTCATGGAAGCTCGGCAGATGGATTACTTTGCAAAAACTTCCGCTGGTTCGCAGCAATTTGATCGGAGGCGCGCCAACCTTTTCAAGTCTTTCCCAAAAATCGGATCCGACTGCGCGCAATCCTGGAGGCACTTCAAATTCATCTCCAACTCAGCGGACGGCTTCGAAGGCAGCGAGTAGATGATCCAGTTGCCGCTCCGCTTGGTCCGCACCAGCCTGCGGCTGCGCAGGTAAGCGAGATGCTTTGAGATCTTTACCTGCGGCTCGCGCAAGGCATCCTGGAAATGGCAGACACAGAGCGGCGATTGCGTGAGCAAATGCAGGATGCGCAACCGGGTCGGCTCGCAGAAGCATTGATAGATCTCGGCCAGCTTCATTCGCCTAACGACAGCAGGCAGACGCTGTTGTCCCGGCTTCCGGCTCCGCACTTTTGCTTAGCCAGGCAATCAGTGTGCCTGGAGCCAAGTCTAAATTCCAGGTGTTCACCGGCCGCGTGTGCCTCGGCGATCGGATACTGCGAGACCACGCAACAATCCCATTCCACTTCCACTTCCAAGTCATCGTTAGGCAGAACCGGGCGACCAAGCTCGAGGATATCGGCGAAGCGCTGGGCTTTCAGGCGGTGCTCGAAATCTTCCGCCACATAGGTTTGCAGGACGCAAGCTTCGCGTTCACGGAAGGTGCCGCCGCAATCGACAAATTTCTTCGCGACGTGTCCGACCTCGGTGAGGTGAAAGTGGGCCGGGATTTGTTCGCCGTCCGGCAGCACGAAACGAGGCAACGCCTCGGGATTGGCGCGCAGAATCGACTTCAATTCATGCAATTTCATGCCCTACCTATATTCCCATAAAGGAATGTAGACAAGGCGATTTTGCGCGGCCGATCAGAGCTTCGTCTGACGCAGCCGTAGAGCGTTCCCGATAACCGAGACGGAACTCAAACTCATCGCCGCACCGGCGATGATCGGACTGAGGAGAATGCCAAACCAGGGATAGAGAATGCCGGCGGCGATCGGTATGCCTAACGAGTTGTAGATAAACGCAAAGAAGAGGTTTTGGCGAATGTTGCTCATCATGGCGCGGCTGGATTCTCTTGAAAGAAAAGCTCTTTCCGCTCTGCGCTGTTTTCTTTACCGTGGTGTGAACGAATGAGCCGCCTCGAAGAAATTACCCCTGGAACGACAATTCGAGGCATCCTCCCCGATGCGCTCGTTGATGCTGTCAATGCACAGTGGTTCGGTTCTGAGGCTCTCGAACTGACCTACAAAGACCCGAGCGGGCGCGTCGGGAACCAGCTCCTTTATCGCCACGATGAGCCTCGATTCGAGGTCGTTGCGGCCGGTCGCCCCTGGAGCTTCGATGGAGATGGCGCGCTTTTTCGACTGGTTTCCGAGGCACAGCGGATTCGCCTCGCGCATCTGTTCGACCCCGTCCTCGCGGTCCACACATCTCTGGTCGATCCGCTGCCGCACCAGATCACCGCGGTTTACGAAGCAATGCTCCCTCGCCAGCCACTGCGGTTTCTGCTGGCTGACGATCCGGGCGCCGGCAAGACGATTATGGCCGGGCTGTTCATCAAGGAACTCATTGCCCGCGGCGATCTCCAGCGGTGCCTCATTGTTTGCCCGGGCAGTCTCGCCGAACAATGGCAGGACGAACTCCATCGTCGTTTTCATTTGCCCTTTGAAATTCTCACCAATGACAAGCTCGAAGCTGCTCGTACGGGCAATTGGTTCCTCGAGAACGACCTCATCATCGCACGTCTCGATAAGCTCGCCCGCGACGAAGACGTGCAGCAAAAGCTAAGTGCACCGGACTGCCGCTTCGATCTCGTTGTCTGCGACGAAGCCCACAAGCTCTCGGCGACCTTCTTTGGCGGTGAAGTGAAATACACCAAGCGCTATCGCCTGGGGCAGCTCTTGTCGGGGTTGACCCGCCATTTCCTTCTCATGACCGCTACCCCACACAATGGCAAGGATGCCGACTTCCAGCTCTTCATGGCCTTACTCGACGGTGATCGGTTTGAAGGGCGTTTCCGCGACGGTGTTCATCAAGTCGACGTCTCTGACCTGATGCGGAGGATGGTGAAGGAACGACTTTTGAAGTTCGACGGCCGCCCCCTTTTCCCAGAGCGGATCGCTCATACCGTCCCCTACAAACTCTCAGATCTGGAGGCTCAGCTCTACAAAGAAGTCACGACCTACGTGCGCGATGAATTCAATCGCGCGGACGCGCTCCAGAACGACAAGCGCGCGGGGACCGTCGGATTTGCTCTCACCATCCTTCAACGCCGTCTCGCTTCTTCCCCTGACGCCATCTTTCACTCGTTAAGACGACGCCGCGAGCGTCTGCAGAAGCAAATGCGCGAACTGGAAATACTGCGGCGCGGAGGCGCGTCGATCGCGCTCCTGCCCGCAACGACCACGCTGGATAGCGAAGACCTGGAGGACCTCGACGAAGCCCCCGAGAATGAAGTCGAGGCCGCCGAAGAGGCGATTCTCGATCAGGCAACCGCAGCTAGCACCATTCAGGAACTCCAAGCGGAGATCGCTACCATCCAGCGTTTGGAAGGCCTCGCTGCCCAGGTATCGAAGAGCGGGGTTGATCGCAAGTGGCGCGAGCTGGCCAATCTTCTGTCCGTTATCTTTACACCGGCGGGCCTCGCGAGTCGTGTCGAGGAGTCGCCGCCGCCATATGGCTCTGGCGATATCGAACCCCCCACGCCTTCGCCCAATCAGAAGCTCGTCATCTTCACCGAGCATCGCGACACGCTGAATTATCTTCAGATGCAGATAGCGACTTTGATCGGACGTCCTTCGTCCATCGTCATGATGCACGGGGGAATGGGCCGTGAGGAACGCCGGAAGGCGCAAGAGACCTTCCTGCACGACCCTGAGTCGCTCGTCTTGTTAGCGACGGACGCAGCGGGTGAGGGCATCAATCTCCAACGCGCCCACCTCATGGTGAATTATGATCTGCCTTGGAACCCCAACCGGATCGAGCAGCGTTTCGGTCGCATCCACCGAATCGGTCAAACCGAAGTCTGTCATCTCTACAATCTTGTCGCCATCGAGACCCGGGAAGGAGACGTCTACCGCACTCTGTTGGAGAAGATCGAACAGGCGAGAAAGGCACTGGGCGGCGAGGTGTTTGACGTATTGGGCAAGCTCCAGTTTGAGGGTCGCTCATTACGCGACCTTCTCATTGAGGCGATTCGTTACGGTGAACTACCAGAAGTTCGCGCCCGGCTCGAGACCGCCATTGCGCACGCGGTCGACCGGGAGCACATCCAGGATCTCGTCGAGCAAAGCGCGCTAGCCAACGATACGATGGACGCCAGCCGAGTCGCGCGCGTCCGCGAAGAAATGGAGCGGGCCGACGCGAGACGCCTTCAGCCATTCTACATCGAGTCCTTTTTTCTAGAAGCATTCCGCAATCTCGGCGGCACACTCCGCCAGCGGGAGACACGCCGTTACGAAGTCACCCACGTTCCCGCACCGGTGCGGAATCGCGACCGCATTATCGGGGTGGGTGATCCGGTTCTCGCCCGATACGAACGCATCGCCTTCGAGAAAAATTTAATCGCGCCGCCGGGCGAACCGATGGCCGCGTTCGTCTGTCCGGGGCATCCGTTGCTGGACGCTACGCTCGACCTCACGCTCGAACGGCATCGCGATCTCTTGCGTCGCGGCGCCGTGCTGGTCGACGAATCCGATCCTGGCACCAAACCGCGCATCCTCTTCTATCTGGAACACGCAATTCAGGATGCGAGCCTTCTCCGCTCGGGCGAACGACGGACCGTTTCAAAACAGATGCTCTATGTCGAGATCGACGCGGAAGGGCACGCCAAGCATCTCCACTACGCTCCGTATCTCGATTATCGGCCACTCGCGCCGGACGAATCATCACCCGAAGTCCTACTCCAACGCCCCGAGTGCTCTTGGATCACACGGGAGATCGAGCAGAAAGCTTTCACCCACGCGATTGCTCACGTCGTGCCGGGACATCTCGAAGAAGTAAAGAGCCGCCGGCTGCAATGGATTGAAAAAACGCGCGCCGCCGTCAAAGAACGGCTCACCAAAGAGATCACTTATTGGGATCACCGCGCCGCGCAGTTGCGCGACCAGGAACAAGCCGGCAAACCCAATGCGCGAGTCAACTCGCAGGAGGCGCGGCGGCGGGCCGACGACCTGCAAGCCCGACTGGAGAAGCGACTCTCGGATCTAGACAAGGAAGCGCAGATTTCTGCGCTTCCTCCGGTCGTGCTGGGTGGTTTCATGGTCGTGCCGGCAGGCCTTCTCAACGCGATCGCCGGAACGCCTCCGCCGAAGGCGACTTCTCCCGTCGATACCCAAGCCTCTGCAGCACGGGCGCGGGCGATCGTCATGGAGATTGAGCGCGGACTGGGGTTCCAGCCGGTAGACCGCGAATTCGAAAAGCTCGGCTACGACATCGAGAGCCACGATCCTGCAACCGGCCGACTCCGTTTTATCGAGGTGAAGGGTCGCGTCACCAAAGCCGATACCATCACCGTGACCAAAAACGAGATTATGTACAGCTTGAACAAGCCCGATGATTTCGTTCTCGCGATGGTGGAATTTCTCGATGGAGAGAATCACCAGGTACATTACCTACGGCAGCCATTTCGCCGCGAACCCGATTTCGGTGTGACGAGCGTGAACTACGATTTCGAAGAGCTGATGGCGAGAGCAGCGCCGCCGAAGTAGAGTTCAGAAAGAATGAGCCGGGCCCATATTCTCAACACGCGGACGATCAACTTTCTTGAGCTCATCGGGAATGGGAAGGTTTTTCGCGTTCCGCCCTATCAACGCGATTATTCCTGGTCAGAGGAGCAATGGGAGGATCTCTGGACGGACATCCTGGAGATGCGGCAACAACCCGAGAGTCGACACTACATGGGCGCGCTTGTCGCCCAAGCGGAGAGCGATCGTGAATTTGTCGTCATCGACGGCCAACAGCGGTTGGCCACACTCAGCATCTTTGCCCTCGCAGTCATTCAGAAACTTGAGCACATGGCTAACCAAGGGATCGAGCCAGAGGCGAATAAAACTCGTGCGGGGGAACTGCGTGGCCGGTTCATTGGCGAACGCGATCCAGCCTCTCTGATTGAATCCAGTCGCCTTCTCTTGAATGAGACCGACAACGCCTTTTATCAGGACTACCTCATACAGCTCAACGAGCCCCGTAACCCGAGAGGACTTCCAAAATCTAATCGCCTCCTTTGGCAGTGTTTTCGTTATTTCGCGGCGAAGCTCGACAAGCTAGACGATGTGCAGACAGATGGCGAAAGCCTGGCTCGCATTCTTTCGGAGACAACGGCCCGGCAACTCCTTTTCATCCTCATCACAGTCGACGACGAACTGAATGCATACACGGTTTTCGAGACTTTGAACGCTCGCGGTCTGGAACTGACCACGACTGACCTGCTCAAGAATTATCTGTTTTCAAAAATTAAAGTCTCCGCGGACTTGGCGGCATTACAAAGGCGTTGGCGCTCGCTTGTCGCGACGGTTGCACAGGAGCGTTTCCCGGAATTTCTCCGGTACCACCTCCTATGCGAGCAGCCGAAGGTGCGAAGCCAGCGCCTCTTTAAGATTGTCCGCGAACGGGTCAAGACTCCCGAAGACGTCTTCAGCCTGCTCAAGGCCTTGGAATCCCGCTCCGAATTATTCGCTGCGCTTTCCGACCGCAATCACGGCTACTGGACTGATCGGCCTGACGCGAAGCCGTTCATTCGCGACTTAAACCTATTTCGAGTTCGGCAAATGACGCCGCTTTTTTTCGCCGCCTGGGAACGATTCGATCCCGACGACTTCGTTCGCACGCTAAAGCTAGTAAGTATTGTTTCCTTTCGCTTCACGGTAGTGAGCGCGCTTAATACCAATGCCCTCGAACCGGTCTCTCATGAGGCAGCGAAGGCTGTTCTCGATGGTGCAGCCAAAGGGCCGCAGGGCGTCTTTGAAATACTTCGACAAGTCTATGTCGATGATCAGAAATTCCGCAATGACTTCGCTCAGCTCGTCGTTGACACCCACGGGTACCGTCGCCGTCTGGCGCGCTACATTCTTTGCAAGCTAGAGGAAGACGCTTCCGGACGTGCCTGTGATCCTGAAACCGATCCGGGAACCATTGAGCACGTCCTGCCGGAAAATCCTTCAGAGGAATGGACTGATACATTTCCCCGGCAACTCTGGGACGCCGCTCTTTACCGCATGGGCAACCTAACGCTTCTAGAGCCACGCCTGAACCGTGACGTCGGCAATGCAATTTATCCGGTGAAGCGCAAAGCCTATGTCGAAAGCGGATATGATATTTCGAAGGCAATCCCCGCGCTTGCGCCCGAAGACTGGACCTTCGAACATCTCGAAAGTCGTCAGCTAAACCTCGCGAAGCGCGCAGTTCACGTGTGGAGGTCGGATTTTGCTTGATCTCGTTGGCCGTATTCCGTCTGGCAAAGATCCGTCGGGAGCTTGGACTACATTCATGGAGGACTTTCGCTCCCTCATCGAATCCACCGTACTAGCCAACCGCTTGCAGGCAAACTGGCACGACCCAATTCGTGATCCGGATGGCAAGTATGTCGTCGACTATCGGGTCAACAGTATGGCGCAACCCGTCTTGATCTTCGCCTTACCGAGCGACGATAAGGTTCGCGACGCGACGATTACCTTGTTGCAGTTGGAGAAATGGGAGCGTCCCTTCCACTCGCTTGCCGTGTTTGAAGATCAGGAAGAGGTGAATCGTAAGGTGCTCGCCCGATTCACAGATGTTTGTGAGAAACAGTTTTCCAGTCTCGGGGCAAACAAGGAGAGCATTGTGCGGTATCTCGATGAGACGATGGACCAAGGCGATTAGGTTTCATGATGTAGCGATCTGGGATGCAATATCAGAAGGGAATCGCAGAGGAGTATGAGACGAAGCGCCAAATTGCGCTGCTGGCGGGTGCATCGTACGTCGTCCGCACAATCAATGACGACGAATTGCGCCGGGTAGAGCGCCAGGACTTTGCGAAGTTGCAATGGCGACCCGAGTCACGGCTTTTCGTTATACGAGGCGCTGCTGGAAAGCTTGTCGCTCGCTTTGGCGTCCTCGACAAATCGGAGTGCTTCATGCGACTGAGGGAACCTGTGAGAAAACCCGTTTTCGCCTCACTGGCCTTGCTTCACGCGGAGGCATACGAACCGGCGGAATTTGTGTTGAAGCACCTCCAAAATCCGATAGTCAGCATCTATAAGCCCGCGAAGAGGCTTAGCTACGTGGGGCTTTCGATCGGCGACCGTGAAAAGCGCTACTCAGCAGTCTTGTCGCTCAAGGGTGATTGCTTGCTGGCTATTGACTTCGAACCAACTGTTGGTGGAGGCGGCGGAAGAGAAGCAACGACCGGTGGTCCAGTTAATCACAGCAGAGCGGAAGTAGAGCGCACCGCGCTGCGGGAGGCACTGACTGGAGCCTTCTTTTTGCCGGACCACTCAAACAGCTGTAACACCCAGGTCGCGTTCGAGCGCCGAACAGCGAACTAGGAATGCCTCCGACCGTTTTGTAGCAGATGACTACGCCCATCAAACTCCGCAAGAAACTCATCGAAGTCGCCCTGCCGTTGGAGGCGATCAACAGGGCGGCGGCGCGGGAGAAATCGATTCGGCACGGGCATCCGAGTACGTTGCATCTTTGGTGGGCGCGGCGGCCGCTAGCGGCGGCGCGGGCGGTGATCTTCTCTCAGATGGTGGATGACCCGTCGGCCAGTCCTGATTTGTTTCCGACGGAGAAGGCGCAGGAGAAGGAGCGCAAGCGGCTCTTCAAAATCATTGAGAAGCTGGTCCTCTGGGAGAACACGACCAACGAAGAGGTGTTGCAAGAGGCGCGCGACGAAATCTGGGAGAGCTGGCGGCGCACTTGTGCCGAAAATGCCGGCCATCCGCGGGCGAAAGAACTCTTCGATCGGCACAAGCTACCCGCGTTTCATGATCCCTTTGCCGGCGGCGGCGCGCTGCCGCTGGAGGCGCAGCGGCTCGGACTGGAGGCATATGCCAGCGACCTCAACCCCGTGGCCGTGCTCATCAACAAGGCCATGATCGAGATTCCGCCGAAGTTCGCGGGCCGGCCGCCGGTGAATCCTGACGCACGGAAAGGGAAGCTGGACATCAAGACATGGCGCGGCGCGCAGGGGCTGGCCGAGGACGTGCGCTACTATGGCCAGTGGATGCGCGACGAGGCGGAGAAGCGCATCGGGCATCTCTACCCGAAGATCGAGATCACCGCCGCGATGGCGCAGGAGCGGCCCGACCTGAAACCGCTCGTCGGCCAAAAGCTCACCGTCATCGCGTGGCTCTGGGCGCGGACGGTGAAAAGCCCGAACCCGGCGTTTCGCCAGGTGGACGTGCCGCTCGCCTCCACCTTCATGCTCTCGACCAAGCCGGGCAAGGAAGCCTGGATCCAGCCGGTAATCGTGGACGGTGGCTACCGCTTCACGGTGAAGGTGGGCAAACCGAAGGACGCCGAAGCAGCGAAGGCCGGCACCAAGCTCGCACGCGGCGCGAACTTCGGGTGCGTGATGTCCGGCACGCCGATGACGGGCGACTACATCAAGGCCGAGGGCAAGGCCGGGCGAATGGGCGCACGGCTCATGGCCATCGTGGCGGAGGGGCAACGCGGGCGTGTTTATCTCGCGCCCACGCCGGAGCACGAGACCACTGCGTTGAAAGGCAAACCAGAGTGGAGACCGGAGCAATCGCTCCCAGACGACCCGCGCAATTTTTGGACCGTGCAATATGGCCTGACGACCTATGGCGATCTTTTCACAACCCGGCAACTTGTAGCACTGACGACATACTGCGATCTCGTCAGCGAAGCGATCGAGGTCATCCGTCACGACGCGCTCGCGGCTGGCCTCGCCACCGACCTCAAGCCCCTTCGAGAAGACGGAATTGGGGCGAAGGCATATGCTGAGGCGGTTGGAGTCTATCTCGCGTTCGCAGGCGATAAAGCGACCGACTATTGGTCGAGCGTTTGTTCATGGCACTCAAGCAAGGAGCTTATCCGTAATACATTTGGACGGCAGGCAATTCCGATGACTTGGGATTACGCTGAAACGAATCCATTTTCACAATCTGCTGGCAACGTCTCCAGTGGTATAGAATGGGCGCAGAAGGCTCTGAGCGCCTTTCCGACAACAAGAGTGGAAGGATTCGCGACGCAAAGTGACGCGCAGAATCAGACTGTGAGCATCGACAAGGTCGTCTCGACCGACCCGCCCTATTACGACAATATCACCTACGCTGACCTCTCCGATTTCTTCTATGTTTGGCTCCGTCGTGCGCTGCGATCCACCTTCCCGGAAGTTTTCGCCACTCTCGTGGTTCCGAAGGCTGAGGAGTTGGTCGCGACGCCATACCGACACGGCACCAAAGAAAAGGCAGAAGCATTTTTTCTTGAGGGCATGACGAGCGCGATGCACCGGCTTGCCGAGCAAGCGCATCCGGCATTTCCCGTCACGATCTACTACGCCTTCAAACAATCGGAGAGCGAGAGCGAGTCTGGCACCGCAAGCACGGGCTGGGAGACATTTCTCAACGCGGTGATTCGTGCTGGCTTTGGCACCAGCGGCACATGGCCGATGCGCACGGAACTTGGCAATCGTATGATCGGCAGGGACACCAACGCCCTTGCCTCCAGCATCGTCCTTGTCTGCCGTCCGCGAGCGGCGGATGCGCCCACGGCGACGCGGCGGGAGTTCGTGGCCACGCTCCAGCGGGAGCTGCCGGAGGCGTTGCGGCATTTGCAGGCGGGCAACATCGCCCCGGTGGACCTCGCGCAGGCCGCCATCGGCCCCGGCATGGCCGTCTTCACCCGCTACGCCCGGGTGCTCGACGCGCAGGACAAGCCGCTCGGCGTGCGCGACGCGTTGAAGGCGATCAACCAAGTCCTCGACACCGCGCTCGCCGAACAGGAAGGCGATTTTGATTCCGACAGTCGCTGGGCCATCACCTGGTTCGAAGAGAACGGGTTTAACGAAGGCGAATACGGTCGCGCCGAGCAACTATCGAAGAGCAAGAACACCAGCGTCACCGGCATCGAGGCCGCGGGCATCGCCAAGGCAAAGGCCGGCAAAGTGAGCCTGCTTAAGCCTAACGAGTTGCCGGCCGACTGGGATCCTGAGACAGACTCGCGCCTCACGAACTGGGAGATGGTTCATCATCTTATTCGCGCTCTGGAATCCGACGGCGAATCGGCCGCGGCCCAGATCGCGGCCAAGCTGGGCGGAAAAGCCGAAACGGCGCGCGAGCTTTGCTATCGTCTCTACACTCTCTGCGAACGGAAGAAGCGCGCTGCGGAAGCGCTTTCCTACAACGGTCTGGTGCAAAGCTGGCCGGAGATCATCCGCCTGGCGAAAGAGCAGGAGCAAGCCATCCCGAGGCAGAGCAGTTTGGCAGGATTATGACCACTAATTCCCACCAGCCTCCATTTTACCGGCGGCCGCCTGTCATCGAGCGAGTGGTCGGTGTGTATGCTGAGATGAGCGACGAAGTCTTTGAAGGGCGCTTCGACGAGTGGCGCGCCATAGTGGAGAAGGAGTATCCGGTTTATGAGCCACTGACTGAATGGCTAATTCAAGTGAAGGACACAGATCATCGTGAGGAAGGAGCAATTCCTCTCTTCGACACGATGCAGCCAGAACTGCGAATCACGCCTCGCTTCTCGCGAAAGTCGTCAAAAGAGAATTTCGACTGGAGCATACGGTGCCCGCGGGGCCAGTTGACCATGAACATGCACTCCCGTCCCACTCAAGGAGCGGAGCGGCGATATGATACTCTCCGGGCCGAGTTCTCGCGCTGGCTGCCAAGATGGTTGGCGCATTTCTCCGTGGAGTCGATGACGCGGGTCACGGCGCATTATGTAAACCTGGTAAACCGGCATACGGTGCCCGCGTTCGTGACCAAAGAGGGACGACTCCTGCTCGATCAAGTCGTCGCTGTTTTCTCGCAGATTCCCGGGGAACACGAGTGTCTTATCCCGCCTTATGACTGCAAGGCGACGCTGCTCCTGCAGGGACAGGATGGTGCAACTTTGCGGCTGAATGTCAACGATTGGTCCAGCAAGGAATTGGGAGCAGCAGTGCGAGTGGATTTCATCGTGGACGCTCCAGCGCAAAACTTGGAGGCTTCGGGGGAGAAGATTCTGCAATTGCTCGATTGGTGTCACGAGCGTATCATCGAGCGCTTCGAAGTCGTCTTTACCGAGAAAGCCAAAAAGACATTTGAGCCTGTAACCGAATGATTTTCGCTCCCGCGTTGCCACCACCTCCGGACGCAGAAGCCGCGGAATCCTACTCACCCCAGCTTCCCTCACGGCTTATCGCCCGGATCGAGCCGACCTGGCTCAGAAGGCAGCGGTACGCCTATAAACGGTCGGTTCTGCCCATCGAAGGGGGTCGAGTTCTTTTACGCCTGACGGAGCCGCCGATGATCGAGGTCGATCCTGCATCGAAGGAATGTGAGGTCATCGGATGGGGAATCCGCATGTCGCGAGATTTCATCCATGAACTGCCAAAGAAGATGGCACGACGTTTTCTCGATCTGTTCAGCAAGGCGGACTCCAGCCGGTTGAATGAGGAGGAGCGCCAATGCTGGATGGGGATTCTCGATCAGGTGGATTTCCCGGCGTTCTGCATCGACCGGGCAGCCCCGCATTACCTGGAGGGGAGGTTGGCTCGGCTTGATCCAGTCTGTCTAGTTGATTGGCACGATGGAGAGCGCCAGCAGATCGGGCGGGAAGCGGCGCGCTCGCTCGGATGTTTACGCCCGGGAGACGAGTTCGGCGCCTATGTGAAACTGGGGAAACAGAATTCGGTTCTTTCCATTGAGCGGATCACGCTCCTGGCGCCGGTGGAGGAATGACCGGGGCTGAGCTCACCATTGATCTATGGGACGTAGGACAAGGTGATTGCACCGTCATTCGTCTCCCCTCTGGCGGATTGTTGATTATCGACGTAGGGCCGAAAGGAAGTCCGGTGGTGGACTGGCTGAACGAGCGAGGGCGAAGCCCCGCGCAGATTGAAGCGATTGTTCTAACCCACAATGACGCTGATCATGCAGGGTCGCTGCCCGCGATCATTGCAGAACATAAGCGGCGTATCGGAGCAATCTGGATGTTGCTCGACCGTGAGATTCACGATCCGCGCTTTCAGAAAATCTTCCGCGCTGCTCTCGAAGGAGAGGATCAGGGTTTCTACAAAATTCGCCGGGTAGAAGATGGGCAGGAGCTTTGGGCTGACCCGTCCGACCGGACCAGGATTCACGTTATTCATCCTCGCTTCTCTCAGAATATGCTCGCTGCGAACCCCAATGAATCGTCAGGCGTGATCGTCCTGGATTCGGAGGGACGGCGGCTCTTTGCGTGGCCCGGGGATTTGGAAATCCGAAAGGCAGCGTCCGTCTTGGCAGCGAATAAACCGTGGATGCTCTTTGGGCCGCACCACGGCGGCCCCTCTGATTATCCGACGAAAGCGCTTCGGAAACGGGCTCCAAGGGAGACATTGAGGAATCGGATGGCTGAAATTCGCAATGCTGCTGCGTCACTAAACCCTGCACGGGCGTTTATCTCCGTGGGCACCAGAAACAAGCACAACCATCCTCGACCTGGTTATTTGAGGTTGCTCGCAGCGACCGGATCCCGAGTCGTTTGTTCTGAACTGACCACGTGTTGCGAGCGAGAAGCCATTCGTCATCACCGGCACGTCTTGCAGGGATCGGGCCTGCTTGGGCTTCGCCCGGCACGCTCCGGTGTTTCGTGTCGCGGCTCGATGCGGCTTTATCTAAAAGATGGCGCGTTGTTCCCGGATGAATTCGATCAAGAGCATCTACGGCGGGTTGCCACCTTACTGCGGCCCCAGTGTCTTCGCGTCGGGGATTGGCGACGCGGCAAGCAGTTACCGATTTTCCGAGATTGAAAGGGAGTTGGCGACACCGGAGCGAGTATGGCGATCACGAACACAGAACGCGTCGGCAAAGCGATGGAACTCTTGCGCGAAGGCTTGCGGCCCTTCGTCCAGCGCGAGCTAAAGGCGGAATACGGGGAGCAGACTTGGTTTGAAGAAACAAAGAAGATGCTCACGCAGCAGCAGCTCAACTTTGTGAAGAAGAAGGGCGAGCCGGAGTGGGATGTGGCGATGCTGCTCGGTGTCCTCTGGAACCAGTGGAATGAAGTCTTCCGGAAAACGCTCGGACACGCCGAACGCAGTCTGGTGAGTGAGCTGCGAGACTCGCGCAACAAATGGGCGCATCAGCAGCCCTTCAGCACGGATGACGCCTATCGCGTCTTCGATAGTATCGGTCGCCTGCTGGCCGCCGTGTCCGCGCCCCAAACGGCCGAACTCGACAAAATGAAGATGGAGCTCCTGCGGCTCCGCTTTGACGAACAGGCACGAGGAGAGAAACGGAAGGCGGTTGGTTCATTGATCGAGACCGGGAGTGCGTTGCCACCGTGGCGGGAAGTCATCACGCCGCACAAGGATGTGGCGAGTGGTCGCTATCAACAGGCGGAGTTTGCCGCTGATCTCTGGCAGGTGCACCTGGGCGAAGGAACCGACGAATACAAAAAGCCCACGGAGTTCTTCCGACGCACCTACCTGACGGAGAGCTTGCGTCGATTGCTTGTCGGCGCGGTGCAACGTCTGACCTCAAACGGCGGTGATCCGGTCGTGCAACTTCAGACGAACTTCGGAGGCGGCAAGACGCACTCGATGCTGGCGCTCTATCATCTCTTCTCCGGTGCAACGCCCGGCGAGTTGGCGGGGGTCGACGCAGTCATGGCCGAAGCCAACGTGAACAGTCTGCCGAAAGCGAAGAGAGTCGTGCTCGTGGGTACAAAGATTTCGCCGAGCACCCCAAGCACAAAGCCGGACGGAACGGTGGTGCGGACGCTGTGGGGCGAACTGGCCTGGCAGCTAGGTGGCAAGAAGGCTTTCAAGAAAATCGCCGCCGATGACGAGAAAGCGACCAGCCCCGGCGATCTGATCCGAGAGCTGCTGAACGAATACGGGCCGAGCCTGATCCTGATTGATGAGTGGGTCGCCTACGCGCGGCAGTTGCACGATCAAAGCGACCTGCCGGCCGGCGGTTTCGAGACGCAATTCTCCTTTGCCCAAGCGCTCACGGAATCGGCCAAGCTGGCGAAGAATTGTCTGCTGGTGATTTCGTTACCGGCATCTGATACCGGCACGTCACCGCACGCGCAGGCAGACGATACGGAAGTAGGTGGCGTCCGCGGGCGAGAAGCCCTGGATCGACTGCGCAATGTGGTCGGCAGACTGGAATCATCGTGGCGACCGGCGACGGCGGAGGAAGGCTTCGAGATTGTCCGCCGGCGGCTTTTTGAGCCGCTCACGGGTGACCAATTTAAGAATCGCGATGTGGTGGCGCGGGCTTTTGCCGACTTGTATCGGGCGCAACACGCGGAATTCCCGCCCGAGTGTCGCGACAGCGAGTACGAGACGCGGCTTAAGGCTGCTTATCCGATTCACCCGGAGATCTTCGACCGACTCTACACCGACTGGTCGACGCTGCTCAAGTTCCAGCGGACGCGCGGCGTGTTGCGCCTGATGGCCTCGGTCATTCATTCGCTTTGGGAGAAAGGTGACCGCAATCCATTGATTCTGCCTTCGATGATTCCAATTGATGATCCGCGAGTCCAATTCGAGCTGACGCGGTACCTTTCCGATAACTGGGTTCCAGTGATCGAGAAGGACGTGGACGGACCAAACTCTCTTCCGCTGCGGATTGATGGCGAGGTTGCTAACCTCGGCAAGCTGCACGCGACACGAAGGGTGGCGCGGACGATCTATCTAGGCTCCGCTCCGACTTCCGCTGCGGCGCATCGAGGAATTGAAGATCGTCGAGTGAAACTCGGGTGTGTCATGCCAGGCGAAGCGCCCGCGCACTTCGCAGACGCGCTGCGTCGGCTGACAGCAACGGCTACTTATCTTTATCAGGACGGGCCCCGTCTTTGGTATTCGACCCAGCCGACGGTCACAAAACTGGCTGAGGATCGCGCCGACCAGCTTAAGCGCGATACCGACAAGGTCGCGATGGAACTCGATCGTCGGCTTCGGAAGGATTTGGAAAAGAGAGGGAACTTCGCCCGCGTTCACCCAATGCCGCGAAACAGCGGGGATGTTCCTGACGATCTCGACGCCCGACTCGTCGTTCTCGGCATCGACCACGTCTATACAAAGGAAGCCGGGAGTCCTGCGGAAACGGCTGCGAAAACAATCCTCGAAACGAGAGGCAATACGCCTCGGATTTACAGAAACACGCTGGTGTTTCTCGCTCCAGATAAGGTTCGTCTGCAAGACTTGGACGAAGCCACTCGCAAGTATCTCGCTTGGGAGTCGATCCTGGCGGAAAAGGAAAGTCTCGATCTTTCCCCATTCCAAGTGCGGAACGCCGAAACGCAAAAGACTGCGGCCGATAGCGCGGTGACGGCGAGATTGCCCGAGACTTATCAGTGGCTTCTCGTTCCGATCCAAAACGGTCCGCAAGGAGCGATTGAATGGCAGGCATCCCGCCTTTCTGGAAGCGACAGTCTGGCCGTCCGCGCCAGCAGGAAGATCGTTTCCGAGGAACTCTTGATTCCTAGCTTTGGTGCGAACCGCCTGCGCATGGAACTCGATCGCATCCCTCTGTGGCGGGGTGACCATGTGCCGATCAGGCAGTTAGTCGATGACTTTGCTCGCTATCTCTATCTGCCACGTCTGACCGATTCCTCCGTCCTCGTGAATGCGATTCGCGATGGGCTTACTTTGCTAACGTGGGTGGAGGACTCCTTCGCCTATGCCGAAAGCTATGATGAAAGCGCTGGTCGATATCGTGGGTTACGCGGAGGTCAGGCCGCGGGAATTTACGACGCGAACGACCCAGGATTGTTGGTCAAGCCCGCCGTCGCCAAGCCCGTTCTGGACGCGGTTTCGAAAGAGAAAAGTAAAGACGAAGATGAGGCGGGTAAAAGCACAGACGGAGATGACGGTGACGAAGGAGACGATGGCCGCGGGAAAGGGGAAGTGGCCGCCCTACCTCGTCGTTACCACGGAACGGTCGGACTAGACCCCAACCGAGTGGGGCGCGACGCGAGCAAGATCGCGGAGGAAGTCATCTCGCACCTAACTAGTCTGTTGGGAGCAGAGGTGAAGGTGACATTGGAAATCGAGGCGACAATTCCCGGAGGCGCGAATGAACAAGTCGTTAGGGCGGTGACCGAAAACAGCAAGACTCTGAAGTTTGAGCAACACGGCTTCGAAGTAGAATAAGCGATCGTCGTGAGTCGGGATCAGAGGCGCGAGACTTCGAGCAGCGACAAGATTACAGCTGCACTTTGCGCAGGCGGAGCGCGTTTGCGATGACCGAAACGGAGCTCAGGCTCATCGCCGCACCGGCGATGATCGGGCTGAGGAGAATGCCAAACCAGGGATAGAGAATGCCGGCGGCAATCGGGATGCCTAATGAATTGTAGATGAAGGCAAAGAAGAGGTTCTGGCGAATGTTGCTCATCATGGCGCGACTGAGACGGACGGCCTTCTCGATGCCGCGGAGATCGCCTTTCAGGAGCGTGATACCGGCGCTTTCCATGGCCACGTCGGTGCCGGTGCCCATGGCGATACCGACATCGGCCGCGGCGAGCGCGGGCGCGTCGTTGATTCCGTCACCGGCCATGGCGACGACTTCGTTGCGTTCGCGTAACGCGCGCACGCGATCGTTCTTGTGCTGCGGTTCGACGCCGGCTTCGATTTCGTCGATGCCGAGCCGGCCGGCGACGGCATTTGCGGTCCGCTCGTTGTCGCCGGTCAGCATAATGATTTTCATGCCGAGTTGATGCAGCTGCTCGATCGCGGCGGGCGTCGATTCTTTGATCGGGTCGGCTACGGCAATGATGCCCATCGCCCGACCGTCCCAGGCGACGAAGATGACGCCATCGCCCTCCGATTGCAGGTCGGCGGCGCGTTTCGCGAAGTTGTGCATCTCGTGCACGCCCTGGTCGTGGAGGAATTTCGGTTTGCCCACGACAACATGTCGTTCGCCGACGCGACCTGTCACTCCGCCCCCAGTCGTTGATTGGAAATCAGCGACCGCGGGAATCTCGATGCCGCGATCGGTGGCGCCTTTCACCAGTGCCTGGGCTAAGGGATGCTCGCTGTTTTTCTCGACGGCAGCTGCGAGCGAGAGCAGTTCGTTCTCCGTTGTTGAATCCGCTGCGACGATACCTGTCACCGCAGGGCGACCTTCAGTCAGCGTGCCCGTCTTATCGACGACCAGTGTGCGCACTTTCTCCATCAATTCGATGGCCTCAGCTTTTTTGATCAAGACTCCGGCTTGCGCGCCGCGACCGACTCCAACCATGACTGACATGGGCGTCGCCAAACCGAGGGCACATGGGCAGGCAATGATCAACACCGCCACGGCATTCACGATGGCATAGGCAAAGCGCGGCTCGGGTCCGAACACTGCCCAGATGACGAAGGTAAGGATCGCGCTCGCGATCACCGCGGGAACAAACCAGCCGGCTACTTTGTCGGCGAGACCTTGAATCGGCGCGCGGCTGCGCTGCGCTTGCGCGACCATCTCGACGATTTGCGAGAGAACGGTTTCGTTTCCGACGCGCTCCGCTTCAATCACGATGCTGCCGGTTTGGTTCACCGTGCCGCCGGTGACGCGGTCGCCGGGCGCTTTCTCGACCGGCATCGACTCGCCCGTGATCATCGATTCATCGATGTTGGTCCGGCCGTCGATGACGTGGCCGTCCACCGGAACCTTCTCACCGGGCCGGACGCGGAGGTTGTCGCCTTGCTGAATTTCGTCGAGCGGCACCTCCTGCTCGCTGCCGTCGCGCACGCGGTGCGCGATTTTCGGTGCGAGATCGAGCAGCGCGCGAATAGCGCTGCCGGTTCGGCTGCGCGCACGCAGTTCAAGCATCTGGCCGAAGAGGACCAGAACGATAATGATGGCGGCGGACTCGAAGTAGACTCCGATTTTTCCGTGCTCCGCAAACGAGGGCGGAAAGCTCTGCGGGAAAAGCATCACGACTGCGCTATAGAAGTAGGCCGCGCCGACGCCGATCGCGATGAGGGTAAACATGTTGAGCGAGCGGTGGACAATGGACTGCCAACCGCGCTGAAAAAACGGCCAGCCCGCCCAGAGCACCACGGGTGTGGCGAAGGCGAATTGAATCCAGCGTGACGGATCGCTCATCACCCAGCCCCCGTGGGCCAGGGCGGGAACGAGATGCGCCATGGCGAGCAGGAACACAGGCAGCGCGAGTGCGCCGCCGATCCAGAACCGGCGTGTCATGTCGCGTAGCTCGGTGTTGTCCTCTTCGTCACCGCCGACTACGCCTTTGGGCTCGAGTGTCATGCCACAGATGGGGCAATTGCCGGGATGATCCTGCTCGATCTGCGGATGCATCGGGCAGGTGTAAATAGTCTTCGCCGGCCCGCGGAACAACGGATTGCGTTCCAGCGCCATCCCGCATTTCGGGCAACTGCCCGGGGTATCGCTTTCGACGCCTTCGCACATTGGGCAGAAGTATTTCTTCGCCGGCTTGCGGGCCGTCGCGACTTTCGCCGTCTCGTTAGGCGAATGATCGCCGTCGTGACAGCAGGAGTGTTCGTGCGTTGGTTCGTCGGTGCTCTTGCCCTGAGCGATGAATGCGTCCCGGCAATGTTCGGAACAGAAATAGAATTTCCCGTCTTCTCGCTCCACGACCGCGGCGGCATTCCTGGGATCAACCGTCATGCCGCAAATCGGGTCGCGAACCGTGGAATCAATCTCCTTCATCGCAGAAACCTCCCCAGTGCGGTTTGCAGCTCAGCCAGGAGCTCTTTCGGTTTCATTGGTTTCGCCTTGGCGTGCTCCTTGCCGGAACCGTGGCCGATGACGCACGACTCCAAATGGTTCGTCAGCAGCTCGACGCCGAGAGCGTCGAGCGCTGAACGAACCGCTGAGATTTGGTTCAGGATATCGACGCAGTAGCGGTCTTCTTCGATCATCCGCTGCACGCCTGCCACCTGCCCCGCGATCCGCTTGATGCGGACCTTCAGCTTGCTTCCGTTAACTTCCGCCATGACGCAGCATATACCCTATAGGGGTATGTGTCAATCAGGGCGGAAATCACGATCTATTCCTTTACCATCTTCGTGTCGCAGCAACAGGTCGGCGCGTCATCGCCAGCTTCTTCTGCCGGAGCGCCTTTGGTTACTTTGACCTCGCAGCCGCACTCGGCCTCGGGACATTTATAAGTTGCACCTTCTTCTAACATAACTCTTCACCTCCTTTCCGATTTTGCCTTTACATCTTCTCTTTGATTCCGGCCCGGAGCAGCCACCAGTTCACCGGATATGCCGTCAGAAACCCGGCGAGCATCGCGATCTGCATCATGAACCAGAAAACCGGACTCGCTTTCTCAATCTCATGGCCGAAGATCGCGAAGGTCGCGATCGCCATCCAACCGTACATTCCCACCTGCCAGGCGGTGAGTGAAAAGAAATCGGCTTTCGCCGCTGCGACCATGCCTTTGCCGAATGATAAGTCACGCATCGGCGCGATCGTGAAGTATTGGAAGAATATCCCGAAGAGGAGCGCCAGGAAGTAGTCCACCACCCACGAGCCAAAGATTTTCATTCCGAAAAGCGTGAGCGGAAAAAGAAAGAGCACCCATTCGCCCACGATGTCGGCAAGGGTGCAGCCGCTGCCGCAGTGCGTCGCGCCGACGGCAACCATCTGCCAGAATGGTTTCTTTTTGCCGGGCGGATCTTCGCCGCGCGCTTTCGCTTCCATCATTGCGCGGTGGGTTGAGAGCCGTCCGGCGGTAAAATAACCCCACAGAGCGAGCGGCCCGGCATAGAGCCCGGTGATCGGCCAGACCAGATTCATGATCCACATGTGCTGCTTGTGGCCAGCGAGGAGGTCGATGGCGATGACGAGCGCGGAGACGCCGCCGATCACCAGCGACGACATTGAAACAATGCGGACGAGATCGTTCATCTGTGATTTAATCGCACATCCTTAACGGGTTCATAGAAAAGCTAGCTCCGGCGCGCTCAATTATCGTTCGGCCGGAACTACCGCTTCTTCTCGAGATCCTCGATCAGTGCCTTCATCTCGCCGATCTCGCGGCGTTGTGCTTCGATGATTCCGTCGGCCAGTTTGCGGACACGCGGGTCGGTGATGTGCGCACGCTCACTGGTGAGAATGGCGATCGAGTGGTGCGGGATCATCGCCTTCATCCAGGAAACATCCTCCACCGTGGCTTGGCTGCGAACCAGCCACAGCGCAACGGCGAAGACAACGGCGCTGCCCAGGAAGATACCGGTGTTAAGCGCGCGGTTCGTATACATCATAAGCATGAAGGCGAGCATGATGATCGCCATCGTCGCCCCCATTACGAGCGCCATGTAAGCTCGCGTCTCGCTGAAATAGACGTGATCCAGCGCATAGGTGTTGAGATACATCAGGCCGAACATGACGAGGGTGGAGACGCCGATCATGGCGCCGAATTTTCCGTAGTGGTCTTTCATAAGGAATGGTGCTTATCGACGCAGATTTTTGCGCAGCCTGGTTGAGAGTGGTTAAAACCGCACGCGTAGGCCGACGCCCCAACCATAAGTCGAGTGCCATTGCCCGAGGATCGAGGCGTTCTTGCTCAGCATGTAATCGAGATGGACGCGTTCTTCCCAAAGCTCATGCGTGTCGTACCGAACCTCTCCTCCTAAAATCAAACGAGGAGTGAGCGGGATATCCTTGGCAACTCTGAAACGCGCTCCGCCGTGGGTATCGACCCAGATCATCGAGTCGAAATTCAGCGGTAGCTTATACATGAGACCAAAGACGCCACGGTTACTGTCGCTCGTGTAGCCGAAAGGATCGGTTTTGATCGTCCCATTAAGGTCGGCTCCGCCGAAAAGGCGGAAGAAGCGGTTGAAATAACGCTCGTAAAGGATCGTATTCTCCACCTCCGTGTCCGGCACGTCGTGCCATCCCGCTTCCCATTCGAGGTTGAAGATGTTGAGCGCATTCGAGAGCTGAATATAACCCTGAGTCATATTGCTCAAGACGTCCGCGGTGCCCCAGAAGTAGAATGGATCTTGATAGAGCTTGTAGCGGACGGCCGCCGTGTCCGGATAAGGCTCGAAGCCTTCGTAATGGACGACCCGCGCCATGCCGCTATCGAGGTGATAAAGCAGATGGCAATGGAAGAACCAGTCACCCACTTCTTCCGCCGCAAACTCGATCACGGTGGTCTGCATCGGCGGAACATCGACGGTATGTTTGAGCGGCGAGTAATCGCCTTGTCCGTTGATCACGCGGAAGAAGTGACCGTGCAGATGCATCGGGTGATGCATCATGGAGCGATTGATCATGATGAAACGGACGGTCTCGCCGTTGCGAATCTTGATCGAATCACTCGCGTAGATGGGCTTGCTATTAATCGACCAGACGTAACGCTCCATGTCACCTTCAAGCGTTAGGCGAACTTCGTGCAACGGTCGCTCGGGCGAAAACGCTGTGCTTTTCACCGAACGCAGATCTTGGTAGGGCGGCCCGGGCCGCGGCCCCATGCCATCCATCGCCAAGGGCTGCCGGGAAGAGACATCAGGCCCGAGCGGGCTGAAATCCCAGGAGTATTTCTTCCCAAGGTGGGGATTCACTGCCATGCCGGATTGCATGGGAGGTTCATCCATCTTCATCGCGGGCATGGTGGCGGCATCTGCCATTGCCATTCCGTGATCCATCTTCATCCCGGACGACATCGGCATCTTCTCGCCCATCTTCATCCCGGGTTTCATGCCCATCATCTCGTCCATCGTCGTCATCCCACCCATCACGCCGGGATGATCGAACTTCCCCGCATCCACCTCCCGATCCGGCATGCCCATGGTACCGCCGGGAGTGAGTGCAAAGATGTTTTCCGGCTTCAGCTTGCCCATCGCGTTGTAAAGGTTGGCGTGCGGAACATCCGGCGCGGGATGACGCTCGCCGTCGCCGACCCAGATGGAAGCCCAGGCCGAGCCATCGTGTGCCGTGGCACGCAACTCATAGGACCCGGGACCGGGCGGAGTTACCAGCACATCATAAGTCTCCGCCACCGCGATCAGGAAGCGGTCCTTCTTCAAAGGCTGCACATCCTGACCGTCGGCCGAGACGATCGTCAGCGGAGCGCCCGCGAACTGGAGATGGAAAAAAGTCGACGCCGATCCATCAACGAGTCTAACTCGCACGGTCTGACCCGGTTTCGCGGAGATATGATGCTCCGGCTCGCCATTGGCGAGGAAGCGGTCATAGGCCACGTCGGATAAGTCCATCGGCGGCATCCTGAGCAGCTCGCGCTTCCAGTAATCCCCTTCCTTGCCGGCGCGCAAAGCGCCCAGCACCGTCTGCGAGGTGCCGCGCTCGAGCGCCGGCCACTCACTTCCACGCTTCAGCCAGCGCAGGACCTCGTGCGCATTTTCATCTGTCCAATCCGAGAGCACGACGGTGCGATCGACGGCGCCGCTGACCCCGCCGCGCCGGGGAAGAATCCGGAGCGCGCCATAGACTCCCTTCTGTTCATGTAACTTCGTGTGGGAATGATACCAGTAAGTCCCGTGCTGCCGGATCGGAAAGACATAGTCGAAAGTCTCGCCCGGTTTGATCGGCGGATAGGTCACGTACGGCACGCCATCCATCCGGTTTGGGATGAGCATTCCATGCCAGTGGATTGAAGCGTCTTCCTGCATCGCGTTCGTGACATGGATGCGCGCGAGGTCACCTTCGTGAAACGTGAGTGTGGGCGCGGGGATGGTCCCGTTCACCGCGATAGCCGGACGTGTCTCGCCGGTAAAGTTCACCATCTTTTCTGCGATCGTGAGGTGATATTCCACTGTTGCTGCACTGGCAGAGAGAGCGCCGACCGCGAGCAAGACAAGGCATAGGATTCGGGTTCGATTCATTATGGAACGGGAAATTTCCTGACCTACGGAGTCGCAGTCGGCCGTGGCGCGGCTCCACTTTCTGGTTTGGAGGCCTGGATCAGCGGCACCATCGGTTTCACCGCGGCGCCATGCATATAAACCATTTTGCCGCCGAGGTCGGCGTTCTGCAGCACCAGATAGGTCGCCAGCGCCACGACCAGGAGGTAGGCCCAATTACCGACCGGCTTGTGCGAGAAGCGCAGTGGGCCGGTCGCTGCGACTGGCGGTTCATTTACTGTCCAAAAACTCCAGAGCACGAGCAGGGTGACGATCCCCATAATGACGAAGCCCGTGTTCTTGTGCGTCTGCATGATCGCCTCGATTGCTTCGTTGCTCGGCGCGCTGCGAGCACTCAAACCGGTGTAAACGACAATGATGAGAGACAAGAATGCGAGGTAAAGCGTGGCGCGACCGGCGATCAGGAGGGAGGGCCATTTTAGCCAGGTGCCGAGGCAGTAAAAAACGAGAATCGCCGGCAAAAGGGCGATGGGGAAATGGACGAACGCCGGATGGGCGTTCATCATCTGCGTGATCCCATCGAACCCATACTGGGAAAAATCGATCCAGGGTCCCTTTTTCCCGCCTTCATGGGCGAAAGCCGTGACCGGAAGTAAGGAGGCAACGAGCAAAAAGAGGCCGACCGCAGCTGATCGAAGACCGGCAATGCGGCGGCGAATGTTCATATGATCTGGTTTCATGCGATGGAGTTTACGGTTCATAATGACACTAAGGGCTTTATTGAAAATCGCGCCCGCGAGCCCATCTGGATATACAAAAATATCCGCGTCTATGACGCCCATCATAGACGAGACATCCCCCTGAATTGGAAGTGACTCCCATTAGCGATTCGTTTTATCGACGAAGTTCTCCAGACCAGCTCGGGCCGTTATTTGCATTCTGCGTCGCGCCGTCCTTAAAAATCCTTCATCGCTAAGCAACTTCGTGGTTCTAATTGCGGATTCGACAGTCGTGCCTGCGAGCTCCGCCAGCGTCGCCCGCGTGAGGGGAATGTCGTCTCCAAACTTCTCTTCCAGGTAGAGTAATGCGCAGACTATCCGCCCAGCGACATTCTCAATGGAAAGACTGTGCATGTGCCGGGCATGACGAAGCCGAAGACACGCGTCCTGGAGCAGCGCCCGCAGAAGCGGAGCGTTGGAGTCCGCATGTTTGCGCAGTTCTGCAGCCGGAAATTTTAGAACGATCGCGGCTTCCATGGTGGAGGCAGAGAAGCTGAGCGAGGCATTCGCAGGATCGTAAACTGCTCCGCAGATTTCTCCGGGACCAATGATATCAATCAGCAAGCGCTGGCGGCTCGCTGGGCTGCACTTAAAGATCTTTGCCCGCCCAGTGACGACGGTCCAAGCCCACTCGGCTTTGTCGCCCTCCCGCAAAAGCGCTTCCTCTTTCTCGCAACGCCACAAGGACGCATGCGCGGCGAACTGTTGTCGCCGAAGAGGACTCAGGAGGGCAAACAACGCGCTTTCCGCAATTGCGGCCTCGACCTGGTGATTAAACCTTATCTGCTTCAAGAGTCGTCTTAAGGATACTGGGCTTCGATTTCCTTTAGGACAGTTTGAAGTTTCTTGAAGTTTGCCTCCGTGCCGGTTTGGTCGTTGGCGTCGCCAGTCTTATCCAGCCGTTCGGCGAGAGAATCGACAAACTTGGCGTCGGTTTTGACTTTGCTGACTTTGTCGGCCGCCAGGCCATTCGATTTTTCCGGCAGCGCGTTCACCAAATCGCGGATTTCAAAGGCGACTTCATGGACTTTGTTGAGCTGCTTCTCGGCGATGATTTTGCCTAGCTCCGCCTCGTGTTCTTTGACTTCGGCCACAATCGCGGCGGCGTTATCGGGGATTTTGACTTTGCCTTCATGGGCTTCGTGTTCCTCGGCGGCGAACCTAGTAGGTATGAGCCAGACGCTCAGCGCGACGGCGAGCAGGGATGTGATCAATGCGTGTTGTTTGTTCATGTTGATTTTAGTTAGCCGGTTGGTGGTTATTTGTTGTTGTTATTGGAACCGGAGACCCAACCCTCTTTTCTCCAGCTTCAAATTTTGCGGAGCCGTGGCCCTTCTTCCTCCGTCGTTCGCGAATTTCTTCGATCTTGTTATACAAGGTCGGGATCAGGACCATGTTTAGGAAAGTGGACGTGACCAGGCCGCCTAAGATGACGTGCGCCAGCGGGCGCTCCAGTTCCTTGCCGGTCGGGCTGCCCCAGAGCAATGGCACGAGGCCCAGCGCGGCGGTCGCCGCGGTCATCAAGACCGGGTTGAGACGATCGAGGGAGCCTTCGACGACGGTTTCGCGGGTCGATTTGCCTTCCGCGCGAAGCTGGTTGTAGTGACTAACGAGAATAACGCCGTTGCGTGAAGCGATGCCGAATAAGCTGATGAAGCCGATGATGGCGGGCACGCTCAAATCCCCGCCGGTGAGATAGACTGCGATAACGCCGCCGATGAGCGCGAGCGGCAGGTTGATCATAACGAGAAGCGCTTCTCGGGTTGTGCCGAAGGCTTGGTACAACATCAGGAAAATGCCGACGACTGCGCCGACGCCGAAGATGGTCAGAATGCGCTGGGCTTCCTGCTGACTTTCGAATTGGCCACCGTATTGGATAAAATAGCCGGCGGGCAGTTTTACCTGATCAGCGATCTTCTTCTGTGCTTCGACAATGAGACCGTTGAGATCGCGCCCGGCGACGTTGCATTGCACGACGATGCGGCGCTGCACATCTTCGCGGTTAATGAAATAGGGGCGCTCCTCGAACCGAACGTCTGCAACCTCGCGCAAGGGAACTTTTCCTCCGTCCTTACCCAGGGCCGGAGCGTCCACGAGGATGTTGCGAATTGAATCGACGTCTTGTCGGGCCGGTTCGTTCAAGCGCACGAAGAGATCAAAGGTCTTGCGGCCTTCGAGCACTTGCGAGACGACGGTGCCGTTCAGCAAGGTCTCGATGGTCTCGGAAAGAGCCCCCACGTTCAGGCCATAGCGGCTCGCCTTCTCCCGATCCATTTTGATGATGAGTTGGGGAACATTGATTTGCTGTTCCAAGGCAAGGTCAGCAACGCCCGGAATCGATTGCATGACTTTCAGAACCTCCTGGCCTTTCTGGCGCAATACATTGAGGTCTTCTCCGTAAATCTTGATCGCGACCTGAGCGCGAACGCCCGATTGCACTTCGTCCATGCGGTGCGCGATGAACTGGCCGACGTTGAAGACGGTTCCTGGGATATCAGCGAGGTCGGCGCGAATCCGGCGCAGTAACTCATCGGGCGACATATTTTTGTCCCGCGCGTAGTCCAATTTCACGTCGAACTCGCTGAAGTTTGGTGGCTGTGCATCCTCATCGAGCTCACTTCGTCCCGCGCGCTGCGAGATGGAGACGGTTTGGGGATATTTAAGCAACTTCTGTCGCACGAGCTGACCGAGACGCATCGATTCGTTGAGCGATGTGCCGGGAAGCGTCCCCATGGCGACGATGAAATTGCCTTCGTGAAACTCCGGCAAAAACGAGCGGCCAAAATAAGGCACAATGGCAGCGGCGATGCCGGCGAGCACAATTGCGGCGATGACTACCGGCCAAACATGCCGCAAGGTAAAATGCAGCAGTCTGGCATAGACCCCCTTCAAAGCGTGCGCGACGAAACTTTCGCGCAAATCCTTCTTGGTATTCGCGAGCAGGATATAGCAAAGCGCCGGTGTTACCGTCACCGCCACAAGGAGCGAGCAGAAGAGCGCGCCTAAGTAGGCGATGCCTAACGGGGCAAAGATGCGGCCTTCCAGCCCGGAGAGAAAGAAGATGGGCAGAAAGACGATGCCCACAATCCAAGTCGCATAGACAACGGAGTTTCGGACTTCGCTCGTCGCTTGGAAGACCACTTCCAGAGCCGGCGCGGGATTAGCCGACTCACGGTTGAGTCGCAAACGGCGAAAGACATTTTCCACGCCGATGATGGCGTCATCCACGACTTCGCCGACCGCGATCGCGAGACCACCAATGGTCATGGAGTTAAGACTTACTCCGAACCATTTCAGCACCATCACGCCCGCCAGGAGCGAGGCCGGCATGGAAATAAAACTGATGAACGAGGCGCGAAAGTTCATCAGGAAGATCACCAGGACGATGGTCACGATGATGCCACCTTCGATCAGCGCTGCCTTGAGATTGCGGATCGAGCCTTCGATGAAATCGGCCTGGCGAAAGACGTGAAGGTTGAGCTTCACGTCGGGCGGCAATTGTTTCTGGATGTCACCCAACGCCTGCTCGACCTTGTAAGTCGTGGTCAGTGTGTCGGCGCCATAGGCTTTGGAGATCGTGCCGATGACGGCGTCCTTGAGATTGAGCGCGCCGTCGCCGCGCTTGATTTCAGCGCCGAATTTCACCTCCGCCACGTTGCGTACATAGATGGGCGTGCCCTTGACGTATTTGATGATGGTGTTGCGCACGTCGTCGAGGGACTCGATGCGCCCGACCCCGGTGACGATGTATTCCCGGCCGGGCGCTTGTAGAAACGCGCCGGGAACATTCAGGTTGGCTTTGGCGAGCGCGTCGCGGACCTCGGAAGTGCTGATCCGGTAAGCCCGTAAGCGATCGGGATCGAGCAGCACCTGGTACTGTTTCACTTCCCCGCCGATGCTGACGACAGAGGCAACGCCGCCGAGCGCAAGAATGCGCGGACGGATTTGCCAGTCGGAGATGGTGCGTAGTTCCATCGGCGATCGTGTGTCGCTCTCCAGGCTGTACTTGACCATCCACCCAACGGCGGAGGTGATGGGCAGCATCACGGGCGCTTGCGTGCCGGCGGGGAAACGGTCGCGCACCGATTGAATGCGTTCGTTCACTAACTGTCGCGCGACATAGACATCCGTGCCCCAGTGAAAAACAATGACTACTGTGGATAGGCCGACGGAGGAAGAGGAGCGCACATTCTCGACACCCGGCGTGCCGTTAACCGCGCTCTCGATTGGAAAGGTGATCAAAGATTCGGTGTCCTCAGGCGCAAGGCCGGGCGATTCGGTCTGGATGACGACCTGAGGCGGCGCGAACTCGGGGAACACATCCACCGGCATATGCAGCGTCGTGTAGCTCGCCGCGACGAGAAATACCACCAGCCCTACCACGACAAGGAGGCGGTTTTTCAGCGACCAGCGGATCAGTTTGTCAAACATGGGATTTCTCGCGCGGCTATTCCTTTGCGCCCATGTCCTTGTCCGGCTTTTTCCCACCGATCAGCCAGGCAGTGAAGATTTCCCGTTGCCCTTGAGTGACGACCTCGTCCCCGGGCACGAGGCCGTCTTTTACTTCCACGTAACGGTCATCCTCCGCGCCGGTTTGGATGTCGACGCGGTCAAAGGTATTGCCGGTCCGCACAAAGACGAATTTCTCTCCGCCCTCGGTCAGTACGGCGGTTTTCGGGACGGCCAGCGCCTCGGGATTTTTGGCCAGCAAAACGGCGACTTTGACGAACATGTCGGAGCGGAGTTTGCCGTCGGGGTTATCTACCGCGAGCCAGACCGGGAGGGTGCGGGTGTCTGGATCGAGTTCCAGTCCCATGAAGGTAACCTTGCCCGTGAATTCGTCCTTCGGATAACCTAGCGCCACGATTCGCGCGGTCTCCCCCAGTTTTACTTTGCTCACATCCTCTTCGTAAACCTGGGCGACAATGATGACCTTCGACAGATCAACGATGTCGAAGAGTTCCGTGTTTGGCTCGACCGCGTCCCCCAAACTGACGCTGCGTGCGTTAACGACTCCACTGGTAGGTGCGTCGACTTCGACGGTGGGCGGAGGGTCGCCCAATTGACGGGATTGAATCGCACCTAGCTTCTGGCCCTTCTCGACCCGGTCGCCGACGCGGACGAGCAACTCTTGGATACGGCCGGAGATTCTCGTGGTCACATGCGCCCGCCGGTCGGGATCGACTTTGACGCTGCCGTTCAGGAGCAGTTCGGTGTTGATCGATCGCGAATCGGCCTTGGCTGTTTGCAGGCCGATTGATTCCTCCTGCACGTTGGTCAAGGTAACGGGGCCGCTGGCTCCTTCGCCGGCTTCGATCTTACCGCCGTGGGCCAAGAGCGGTTGTGCTCCTCCCAGCAAGAGAAAAGCTCCGGCGCCGAGGAGAGCTGCCAGCCTAACGAACAAAGGTCTTTTCATAATCTTACTTTCTATAACTCGATTTCCTTGAAACACCGTGCGGAGCCGGCTGGAGGAAATCCTTCTGCAAAAAAGGGCTGCTCGCCGTAGCCGTCTCCAGAGCAATCAAGGCCTGGATATAAGTGGTGTTGGCAGCGACGACGGAACTGAGGAGGGTCGCGCGTTGCTGTTGCGCCTGGATGATCTGGGTGGGCGCGACCAATCCTTGGCCGTAGCCTTTATGCAGGAGGTCAGTCGTCCGGGTAAGCGACGGCAGCAGATCGCGGTGATAGGTTCTGACCACCTCGCGCAGCTTGAAAGCTTGGGCCAGCCCGGTCGCAATTTCCGAACGAATCGAGAGCGTGAGCGCTTCGACGCGCTGGCGCGCCTGGCCGGCGGTTGCCTTTTGTTCGTAAACGCGTCCTTGGTTGCGGTTCCAGAGCGCAAGCGGAATCGAGATTTTGAAGCCTAACGACGGATCCGTTCTTAAACCGGTCGGCTCGTCCACTCGTCGGTCGGTTTGGTAGTCGGCGCCCAAGGTCCAATCGGCCCACGCTTCCGCGCGGGCCAGCCGCACTTCTGCGTTCGCCCGGTCGATCTCCAGTTCTGTCTCGCGCAAGTCTGGCCGGTTGACGACCATCGAAAGGTCATAATTCTCTGGGCGAAATCTTGCCGTTAGGGCCTCCAGGTCTCCCTTCACTGCCAAAGGCTGCTCCGCTGGCAACCCGAGCTGCAATTTGAGCGCCAACTCCCGCGTCCGCAGATCCGTTTCGAGCACGGTCGTGTCCAGCTCCAGCCGTTGCAGCTCGACCCGAGCCAAATTCACATCCACTTCCGAGAGCTCCGCGTGTTTCAAACGCTGCTCGAAGACATCGACAAACTCACGGTTCGCACCGATGAATTCGTGGTTCGCTTTAATCTGCTGCCGCAAGAGCAGCACCGTGAGAAAGTCCCGTTCGACCTCGCCGATGAGAAGCCGCTCGCGGTTGCGAATCTCAGCCATCGCCTGTGCCACATCCACGCGCGAAGCTTGCTTCGCGAAATGAAGCCGGCCGGAGATTGGGAACGCCTGTAGAAAACCCGCCGCGCTCGCGCGTTCGCCTTCGTTCTTGAAAGTCCGATCCGTGGTCGTGCTGAACTCCAGCTCCGGGTTTGGCCAAAGCCCGGCCTGAATCAAACGACCGCGCGCTTTCTCCACTTCAAAATACGCAGCGCGGAGCTCGAGATTGTTACGCAGCGCGCCCGTCACAGCCTGATCCAGCGTCAAGGCGCGAGTGCTCTGCGCGCTCATTGCTGTGGCGGTAATAAGCGTTGCCAGGAAAATTAGAATTCGAGATTTAATGTGCATGAAAAGACAAGCCGCGAGGGATGGGCACGCAGACGCGACAACGCGTTTGCGCAGGCGCAAAAAAGAAGCTGGAACGACCTGCGAATGCAGGCTTTTCAGCTTCTAGCCAAGGACGGGCGGAGCGTGCGCAAGCACACTCCGCTGCAGGACAGATTCCGCGAAGGACGCGGGAGGTCCGCTATCGAGATAGTGCGGATTGAGGTCAGCCTTCGGCGCAACCGGGAGAAGGTGCACACCGCTAAAAAACGTTACCAGCTTGACGACAACGTTCTTAAATTGAGGAGAGGCGTTGTCGCTTTGCGCTGCTTTCGAAAAATCCTGACAACAAACGTTAGAATCGTCCCCTTGCCTGTCTTTATCATGGCTCGGGCCGCGGCTATGTGAATGTGAGGCGGGAGCTGTCGCCGTGGCGTGAGTTTCGTGCGGCGGCTCGGCGCCTTCAACCATCTCGACTGCACAATGGTTCACGGCCAAAAACCATGCAAATATGGCTATGAGCGAGACGCTCAGGTTGAATGCGTTTGGATGAGAACGGACGAGCAAAGTAAGATAGCGCCTAAGCTGATTTCTTCGAAATGTCAACGACGGCCGGAGGCAGCCTATCGATCTCTTCGTTTTCATTTCATTGGCCAGGTTGAGTCAACGGGTTTAATGAAACCGATTATTCTTTGGCCGCTTTCTGACTCGACCAATGGATCGTGCGAATCTTCCAACCGTCCGAGCTTTTGGTGAGGATGACCGTCTCGGCGCTGACGCTATCGATGAGCTTGTTGTGAAATTCACCAACGACGCGGGACGTAGAGGTCACCCAGGCCATGTTGCCTTCCTGGCGCACGATCTTGTTGCGCGATGTCACCGGCACGGCACGTGCAAAGGCAATGTCTTGGTTCAAGTGTTCTCGTTGATAGTCAGCGCGGGTCTGGACGGTCCCACCTTCGATAATCAAGGCATCGGGCGCGAGCAGCGACATCACTTTGTCGGGCTCACCAGCCCCGAGCGCTTTGTGAAAGGATTCCACCGTGGACTCGATCGCCGCCGCGTCGGGTGCGACTGGTTCGCCACGGGAAACGCTGAGTGTGAGGAGGCTCACGACGGTCAGGAGAGTTATTAAACAGGTCTTCGGGTCTGTTTTCATGAGTGGTCGTGGTCCATTGGTTCTTTTGGTTTTTCGTTCGGTGAATCAGCCCCCGAGATGGTGGAGGCGACGGTGCCGGGCGGGTTTTTGTACCAGCCCGGATCGTCATAGGTAGTAATGCCTTCGCGCACTTTGAAGATGGTAAACATGCCACCCATCTCGATCGGACCGAACTGGCCGGTGCCGACCATCATGGGAAGCGTGTTGCGCGGGCCGGGCATCATATCGGCCATCTCCGACATCCCATACATGCCGGTCTCGCCCATGGCCATGTAACCCGGAACGAGTTTGCCGATCTTTTGCGCCACCCCTTTTTGATTCATGCCAATGACGTTGGGAACGTTATGGCTCATCGCGTTCATAGCGTGATGATTCTTATGGCAATGCATCGGCCAGTCTCCCGGGTTATCCGCGATAAATTCAACGGTGCGGGTGGTGCCCGGCGGAACGTTAATGGTCGTCTCCGGGACCCACGCGCTCTTTTGAATCTCGCCGCCGTCGGTCCCGGCCAGATACCAGCGGTGCCCGTGGAAATGGATCGGATGACTGTCCATGCTCAGGTTGGCGAAGCTAATCCTGACCCGGTCGCCTAACTTCACGACTAATGGGTCAGTCCCGGGCCAAACCCGGCTGTTGAAAGTGAAGATATTGAAATCCGTCATCACGTTAGGATCGGGCGTAAAGGTGCCCGGGTGGATCGCCCATTCCTGGAGAAAGGTGAGGAAGTGTCGATCGACTGGCTCGGGATACCCGCCGCGTGGATGGATGATAAAGAAGCCTTCCATCCCCATCGCCATTTGGATCATTTCATCCGAATGCGGATGATACATCTGCGCGCCGTGCTGGCGGAGGGTGAACTCATAAAGATAAGTCTCGCCGGGAGGAATGTGTTTTTGGGTGACGCCGCCGACACCATCCATTCCGTTGGCCGCGATGACACCGTGCCAATGGACCGTGGTCGGTTCGGCCAGCTTGTTTGTGACCAGGATGCGGACGCGATCGCCTTCGACCGCTTCGATGGTGGGTCCGGGAGATTGACCGTTATAACCCCAGCAGTTGACGATCATGCCCGGCGCGAACTCCCGCTTCACCGGCTCGGCGATAAGATGAAACTCCTTGACGCCATCTTTCATAACCCAGGGCAGGCTGGACCCGTTAGGCGTAACGACTGGCCTGTAGTTCACCCTGGCGCCGGGTGCCGGCGTCGGAGTTGCCTGGGCGGCGAGAAGATTTGATCCGGCCGCGATGCGTTGTGCGAGCGTGGAAGCGCCCACCAGCGCCGCTGCTCCCGAGAAAAATCTGCGTCGTGTAATCATGGTTTGGAAAATTCGAAGCAATAGGATGTTGAACTGCAGGAATGGAGGAAAAAGGGAAACCGGGACGGCCTTACGATCTGGAAGAGCGGACCTTCCTGTTTGCGAAGGAGACGCGCGAGTTTGTGAAGAAACTCCCGAAGACTGCTGGGAATCTTGAAGATGTTCGGCAGTTGATCCGTGCTTCGGGATCGGTCGGGGCGAATTACATCGAGGCCAACGAGTCGGTCAGTAAGAAAGATTTCCTGCTTCGAATTAAGACCTGCCGCAAGGAGTCGAAAGAATCCGCTTACTGGCTCCGGCTGCTCGACATGGGAGGGAGCGCAGAATTGGATTCGATTCGCGTACGATTGCTTTCCGAAGCACGAGAACTGATGAACATCTTCGCCGCCATCCTGCGGAAAAGCGCGTAGTCGAGATTTCCGTTTCCTCGGTTCTCTATCTCCTCTTTTTGTCTTCATTGCTTCGAATTTCGATATTCGGATTTCGAATTTTTCCCGCTTAGGGAACCTCCGACTGCACGTTCCAGCTCAGCTCTTGCGATCCAGTAATCGCGCCAGGCTTCGATGTAACTCCGCTCGGCCGCGACTTCATTTTGCTTGGCGAGGAGGAGGTCATAGGCACCTTTGAGCATGTAGTTGTATTGTTGGAGGGTGAGGTTGAGCGCTTGTTGTTGCGTCGGGAGGAGGCGTTTCCCGATGTAGGAGGTGAGATCGCGCGCCGCGCTTAACTGGTCGCGTGACTCGCGCACTTCCGAGCGAATGTTAATCGCCATCGCTTCCAGCTCGCGCTGCGCCTGGCGATATTGGGCGGTGAGCTTTGCGATCTCTCCCTGGCCTTGATTAAAGATTGGCAGCTCGAGATCAAGCGTCGGCCCGGTCACGCGCTGGCCGTCGGGTTCCTTCTCCGTGTCGACCCCAATCTTGATCTCCGCCGGAACATAACGAGTCCTGGTACGCAGGGCGAGTGATTGCCCGATGAGATCGAGTTGCATGCGGGCGGCTTGCAGGTCGAGTCGCTGAGCGATGGCGCGCGACTCGAGGTGTTGCAATGAGACTTCGCTCCCTGGCAGTTCCGGCAAGTGATCGCCCATCGTCCAGTTGGTGTTTCCGCCCCATACTCCCATTAAGCGATTGAGGCGCTCGCGGTCGCGCCGGACCTGCAACTCCGTCTGCGCGACTTCGAGGCGCGATTGCTCGTAGCTGCCTTGTTGATTGGCCAGTTCGAGGTCGCTCGTATTCCCGGCGTCGTGCAAACGCTTGGTGAATTCCGCTGCCGTTTCGTTCGTCTCGGTGATGACGCGCAACCGATCGAGCAACTGCCGCCGGGCCTGCGCAGTGTAAAAGGCAACCTTCACCTCGGCCGCGAGCTTCAGCACTTCCTCGGCGACACGAATCTCGGTCTGCGCCAGCTGTGCGTTCGCAATTCGTTTGCGCAACGGCAGCACGAGCAGCTCGAGAAAATTCTGCGCGATCGCGTATTCAATGTTCGTCCCGGAGGGCGGCCGATTCGGGAACCGGAAGCTGGCCGAGAAATTCGGGTTACTAATCAGTCCCGCCTGAATGACCTCGGACTGCGCGATCCCGATTTCCTCGAACCGCGCCTGCAGCTCGCGATTGTTGAGGAGTGCGATCTGCACTGCGCTCCCAGCTGTTAATTGCCGACGCAAATGCGCCTGCACACCCTGCTCGATCTGCGCGTCTTCCGGGCCGCCGCGATTCCACTGCACGCGTTTGCCGGTGCGCGCGCCGACCGTGTCCTGAACGCGGTCGAGCGAAGCGCTGGGAGTCGCGCAGCCGGTCGCGAGGGAGGCGACGAGGGTTAAGAGGAAAGGTCTCTTCATGGTTTTGCTCCTTCCGGCGCAACGGACTTCTTGACCAACGTCATGCCGCACTTCGGACATTGACCCGGGCCGGCTTCGTGGATTTCGGGATGCATCGGGCAGGTGAAATAGGTTCCCGCGGCCGGGATCGGCTTTTGGTTAGGCGCCATCCCACTCATGTCGTGGCCTTGATGCGACATGCCCGACATGTCGTGGTCCATGGCGCCGTCCTTCATCTTGCTCATGTCCATCTGCTTGGCTTTCTGTTCGCGATCGTCGGCCTTCGGCGAAACAAAGGTGCGAGAAGTGGCGAGCAGCTTTGGTCGCAAAGGCGCGGTGGCCGCTTCGGCAGCGTGCGGATCGGCTGGATCGGAAGCCGGCGCGGGCGGCAGATGGACGGCGCACCCGCCCAAGGCGACCACACCGGCCGCAGCAAGGACCCGGATTTTTTGAAATGGAAATTTGTCAGGCATAAAAGGTTCTGGTTGAGCGAAGAGAGTGCGCGTGCAGACCAAGAGCAGGAAGCCCTTGGGGCACCGGACGAAACGACCTGCGAGGCTCGCGAAGGGCGAGCGCGTCAGGTCGTTAGCTCAAGCGGGGCGGAGCGTGCGCGAGAATGCTCCGCTGCAAAACAGATTCCGCGAAAGTGTCCGCCTCTGGCGGGCCGGTATCGATCTCGTCGATGCGCGGCTCGGAGTTCCCCCTCAGCAGGAGAGAGTCAGCCGGGAAAAAGAGCTGCACGACAAACGAAGTCGTGTCGTAGCCGGCGGAAATCTTGAGCGGGGCGATGGTGGCGGCGAGCGATTTGCAGCAGGGCAACTCGCTTTGGTTTTGCTGCTTCTCCGGCTGCGAATGCCCGGGACAGCTTTCCTGGACCGCGGTAGTGGCGACGGGCTGGATCAGGATCCCGGCGAGCGCGCAATGATCGAACGCCACCAGCCAAGCGGCCATCGTCAGCAGGGCGATGAGCGCCCGGGCGAACTGCGATGAGAGGCGGAATTTCACGGTCTATTAGTCTCACAATAGCCGATTTCGTTCAAACAGGGTTCGCGTCAGTCGAGGAGAAGCGCTCTGGAGACGCCCTTGGCGGTTTCGAACCGCCGCTCCTTGGGCCCGGCTCCTGCCTTTAAAATCTTGCGATCCGGCGTCCTTTCCCGTATGCCGAGCGTAGTAAAATGCACGCCAGATGTTTCTTGCCAGCCGATGAAATTATCCGGCCGGGAAGTCCCTCTCACTCATTCGATCCGATTATTCAGGACTCCACTTCAACCACATGAGCACGATCAACGCCGAAACCGCCGTCAGGGAACGTTACGCCGCGGGAGCCAAAGCCGCCGAGGCCAAGCTTTGCTGCCCGGTCGATTACAACCCCGAATATCTCAAAGTCATCCCGCAGGAAGTGATCGAGCGCGACTACGGCTGCGGCGACCCGAGCAAGTATCTCCGCGCCGGCGAGACGGTGCTCGATCTCGGGAGCGGCACGGGCAAGATCTGTTTCATCGCCGCGCAGGTCGTTGGGCCTAACGGAAAGGTGATCGGGATCGACATGACCGACGAAATGCTCGAGGTCGCTCGGACAAACGCCCCGATCGTGGCCGAGCGGATCGGTTACAACAACGTCGAGTTCCGCAAAGGCCGCATCCAGGATCTGGCGCTCGATCTGGAAAAGCTCGACGCGGAATTGCAGGCACGCCCGATCACCGACGGCGCCTCCTTCCTCCGCGCCGATGAGCTCGCCCAGGACTTGCGGGTCAAACACCCGCTTGTCGCGACCGACTCAATCGACGTCGTGGTTTCCAATTGCGTCCTCAACCTGGTGGAGCCGAAGTCGAAACGGCAGTTGTTCGAGGAGATCTTTCGCGTCCTGAAAAAAGGCGGGCGTGCCGTCATCTCCGACATCGTGTCCGATGAAGAAGTGCCGGAACATTTGCAGACCGACCCGGAACTCTGGAGCGGCTGCATCTCGGGCGCGCTGACCGAGGAAGGATTCCTCCAGGCCTTCAGCGAGGCCGGCTTCTACGGGATCCAGATTCTGAAACGAGACGAGCAGCCGTGGCAGACGGTCGAAGGCTTCGAGTTCCGCAGCCTCACGATTGAGGCTTTCAAGGGGAAACAAGGCCCCTGCTTCGAGCGCAACCAGGCGGTGATTTATCGCGGGCCCTTCCGCGAAGTGCTCGACGACGACAGCCACCGGATGGAGCGCGGCGTGCGCTACGCGGTGTGCGACAAGACCTACAACCTGTATCGCAAAGCGCCCTACGCCGAGTTCTTCGAATTCGTCGAACCGCGCATCGACACCCCGTTAGGCGAGGCGAAGCCCTTCGACTGCTCGCGCACCACGCGACGGCACCCGAAAGAAACCAAAGGCCAGGACTACAACGTCACAACCGAAGCCAGCAGCTCCTGCTGCGACGGCGGCAGCTGCTGTTAGGTAGCGCAAGCTTCCAGCTTGCAGAATCTATCGCGTCCCGCGCCTGCGGGAGAAAGTCGCGCCGCCGAAAGACTCTCAGGCTTTCCGCACCCGACAGGCGAAACATTTGTAGGCTTGCTGCCCGGAGAGATTATCGAAATAGCGATCGTCGAGGAGCAGATTCGCCGGCTCGTAACGAGGGTCGCCGAACTCATCTCCCATCACTTGCGCAGGCCCGAAAGTGTTAGGGACAAAGATGGTGTCCTCGCGAATTCCATCCCAAAGAAGCGCGGTGCCCGTGACCGACCCGCGCGGACTCTCGACCACAATCTTATCCCCCTGCTCGACGCCGGCCTTTTTGGCGGAGTTGGGATGGATCTGCACCAGGCGAATGCCGTTCATTTGTTTGCCGTCGTAAGTCCATTGCGTCACGCCCGCGAAGTGGACCACACTCGGGCGTCCGACCATTCCCATGAGCGGGAATTTCTCGTGCACCGCGCCGTTGCTCAGCGCCCCCAGCTTTACGTTAGGCGTGACATTCCGGGGATTGATCGGATTTTGCACCAGCTCAGTCGAATACTCGATCGAGGCGTTTTTTCCGGTCACTTCCGGATGGGTGTAAAAGATGGGCAGCGCGTGATGGCCTGCGGTGGCCAGTTTCGCGTCCAGCTCCGGAGTGAAAATTTCGATCTTGCCGCTCGCGGTTAGGAAACGCTTGCCTTTGTTCTTCGGATCGAGCGACTCGGCCGCTTCGTACCAGGAGGGATGATCGAGATAGAGTGTGCTCACGCCCGGATGCTTTTCGTAAGGGCAGGGCCAGCGCAGCGGTTCCGCCCGCTTTTCCATCCGCGCCTGGGTCATCCCACCGACGCCCGGCGTACGGGCAACAAATTCTGCCCAAAGTTTCGAATACGATTTCCATCCCGCACGCAGGTTATCGGTCCAGTATTCCGGCGGATTCTTCCGGTCGAGCTTCGCCATCGCGGCGGCGAGATCGATCCAGATTTCGATATCGGTTTTCACTTCGCCGAGGCGCGGAACGGCAGCGTGTTGCCAGCGAATCGAGCGATCATCGCGCCGCATATAAACGCCATCCATCTCGAAGCCGCTCGGGACCGGCAGAATGACATCGGCAAAATAGGCCGCCTCTTCCATGAAGAGCCCGGTGAAGACGTAAAACTCGAGTTGCTTGAACGCTTCCCGCACCTTGCTCGTGTTGGCCGAACCGAGGATCGGATTGCCTTCGGTGACGATGGCTTTGAGCTGGTAGGGGCGTTTGTGCAGGATCGACTCCGCAAACCAATCCGGCCCCACCGGGAGCGCTTCTCCTTTCTGCGGCGTAACGACGGGCGCTGCGCGGTTTACCGGCGCCATGGCATCGGCGCGCCCCCCCGCGGCGTTATCCGCCGGCTGGTCGACCGCGCCGGCCGGCCGGCTGACCAGTTCCGGCAGATTTAGTCCGCCCGGCCATGTGTTGTGCATGAAGTTACAACCGCCGCCGTTCACTCCGATGTTGCCGGTGATCGCGGCGAGAAACGCCAGCGTGCGATAGGTGTCAAACGCGCTCAGTTGATGTGAAATGCCGGCATTGCAGAAGATCGCAGCTGGTTTCGCCCTGGCGTAGCCCTCGGCGATGGCGCGAATCTTTGCCGCCGGAATCGTCGTCACGCTCTCGGCCCATTCCGGAGTGTAATTTTTCTCCGCGAGATGCTTCTTCAGTTCGTCGAAACCGAGGACCCATTTCGCGACGAACGCCTTGTCATAAAGATCTTGCCTAACGATGTGCCCGAGCATCCCGAGGACGAGCGCCATGTCGGTGTGCGGCTTGGGCGCAATCCATTCGTCCGCCTGCGCGCCGGTCGGGGTGAGCCGCGGATCGATCACGACCAGCTCCGCCTTCGTCTTCGCGCGCTCGCGCAGGAGATAGGCAAAGGTGACCGGATGCGTCTCGGCCTGATTCGTCCCGAGGAAAAGAAAATATTTCGCCGCCCCCAGATCTTCCCGGCCGGTGTTTTCGTCTTTGCCGTAGCCGTTGGTGAAGTTGCCCATCCCGAACGTGGCGGCGAGGGCATTTCCGCCGGCGTCGTTGCAGACCGGGCCGACATCGGTGTCGTTAGGCGAACCGAGTAGGGTGAAGAAGCGGCCGATGATCGAGCCGGTCCCGCGTTGGAGCCGGCCGCTCGTTTTGTTCGCGATGGCGTGCGCTTCACCCGCGTCACGCAAAGCGAGAAACTTTTTCGCGACCGTCTCGAGCGCTTCGTCCCACGAGCAGGGCTCGAATTTCGAATCGGGCGACCCCTTTTCGCCGCCGACGCGCTTCATCGGCTTGGTCAGGCGAAACCGGTTGTAGTAGAGCTGGGTCATCATCGGCCCCTTCACGCAAAGGCCGCCGTCCTGCACCGGGTCCGCCGTCTCGCCGAGGACATCGATGATGCGGCCGTCTTTTAGGTGCACCTTGAGCCGGCAATTCGAATTGCAAAACTGGCAGGCGCTGTCGACGATCGTGTCGGGCTGGAGTGCGCTGGAGGATTTGGTGAAATCGAAGCCGGCGGGCGGTGGCACGTTTTGCGGGAACAGCCCCTCCGCACCGGCTTGTGCGCTGCGGTTGAGCAGCGGCGCCGCGCCGACCGCGAGCGAGCCGATGAGACCGCCTCGCAAAAATTTCCGGCGCGAAAAAGAGGATGGATCTTCAGACATAATTAAAATGGAATGACGATGTCGGCTTTCAAGGTGACGGACGGGCTCGATCCGTTGCTCGGAAAATTTCCCCAGGTTTCGAAAACAAGGTATTTGCAGATGGGCACGAGGACGCCGGCGGAATAGAGCCAGTCGTCCCGGTTGTGTTGCTTCACCGCATCGGCTCGCAGGGTAAATAGGTCACGCGTCACCAGCGACGAATTGGGGTCGCCCGAGCCCGGCCCCTGCCCTTCTCCGGCTACCGTCGATTCCCGGGTCGTGACCGATTTTCCATCGCTCACGGCAACGAGCTTCCTGCGCGTCAGCTTGAAGGTCTTGTCCAGTCCCACGAAAGGCAGGGCGTCGCCATCCTGGATCCCGCAACCCGCGGTCACACGAAGGAATCCGAAGTCTTCGGTCAGCACGCCATAGCCAAACGGCTGCCCCGATCGATCGCGCTGATGATCGGTGAAGGCGAGATTGGCTATGCCGCCGGCGATCGTGGGCAGATGGTCGCCTAACGGATAGGCAACCTTCGTCTGCACGACCGCCGGGCCGCCCAGGCCGGGATAAACATGGCTGTCCGCGCCGAACTCGAAACGGAGCGGATTAATTTCGAGCCCGGTCTTAAAACCAAAATTCAGATCATCGCGGGCGTCGCCCCCCACGGTGCTGAAGGTTTGCAGAACGAGCGTCCCTTGCGGCGCGGTGTCGGCAGTGGGGATGTTGTTGAGGCCGCTCGGGGTCGCGAGCGCCAGTTGTGGCAGAGCGGAGAGCAGGAGAGTGAAAGCAAGCGGACGAAAGAGAGATTTTGACATCGGTGGATTCTGATTCTATGCGCAGATAGGCATATTTAAATTTGAATTTTCTTGTCGAGTCAAAATTAAAATCACTTTACGCTGCCGTGATGCGGCGGACCGATTGCACCGAAATCCTAAAAGCCCTGGCGGATCCAAATCGGCTTCGCTTGGTCGACGCTCTGGTCACCCGCGAGTCGAGCGTGAACGATTTGGCAAAGAAGCTGGCTCTCACGCAATACAACGTCTCCAAGCATCTCCGCGTTCTGCGCCACGCCGGCATCGTCAGTGTTAGCGCCAAGGGCACACAGCGGCGCTACGCGATTGCGCCCAAGCTCGAGGTCCGCGTCGACGAGAACGGCAAAATCCTGAATTTCGGATGCTGTTCGTTCGACTTCAATCGCCTCGCCTCCTGAAGGCCGCCTCTGAATATTTTGCGTCCAACGCCTTTCTCACCTCGTAGTTTCACAAGCCGACGCTCCAACATCTGCCCATCAATTATCAGCCTAACGAAATGAAAATATTCGCTTCCGTCTTCGCATTCCTCGTCATCGCCTCTTTCGCACAGGCCGACGTCTTGAAAATCAACGGTTCCACGACCGTGAACCTGCCGGCCGCGGAAGGCGCGGAAATCCTGCGTGCGGAAAAGAAGATGGACATCCAGGTCGATACGCAGGGCGGCAGCTCGGGCGGCATTTCCGCGCTCGGCGACGGCCAGGTGCAGGTCGGGATGTCGTCGAAGCCGGTGAGTGACGACGATCGAGCGAAGTATCCGAACGTGAAGTTTAACCCGGTCCACATCGGCGAAGACGCGGTCGCGATGATCGTCTCGAAAGATGTCTGGGACCGCGGGGTCAAAGCCCTGACGAAGCAGCAGATTCAGGATCTGTACGAAAGCAAAATCAAGAACTGGAACGAAGTCGGCGGCCCGGACGAGCGGGTCGTGTTTTTCAACAAGGAACCGGGTCGCGGCACCTGGGAAGTCTTCGCGCACTGGGCTTACGGCGATCCGAAGAAAGCTCCGCAGGTGAGCCTGCCGGAAGTCGGCGGCAACGAGGAAACGCGCAACAAGGTCGGCTCGACCCGCGGGGCGATCTCGCAGCTCTCCTCTTCCTGGGCAGACGGAAAGAAAGTTTTCGCGCTCGGGATCAAGACGGAGAGCGGCGAGGTGCTGCAACCGACGCCGGACAATATCGCAACGCACAAATATCCCATGAGCCGGCCTCTTTTCCTCATCACCAACGGCGAGCCGCAGGGCGAGGCGAAAGTCTTTGTCGACTTCATGCTCTCGCCGCAGGGGCAGGAGCTGGTCAAAAAGCACGGTTATCTCGCGCTCGATCAGCTAAAGACGACGGCTCCGTGAGTTCGGCATCGGCGCGACCTGTGCTGCCGCTGGCCACCCGCGGACGCGCTCCCAGCCTAACGAAAAGCGCGAGCTTCGCCTTCAGCGCTCTCGCGCTGCTGACCCTGGCGACGCTCGTCCTGATCTTCCTCGTGCAAAGCCTGCCGGTATGGCGGCAGGAAGGGCTCGGCTACATCACAGGCACGAAGTGGTTTTATCGCGCCAACATTTTTGGAGCGCTCCCGATGATCTACGGCACGATCGTGGTCGCCTTCATCGCGCTGCTCCTGGCCGCGCCGATTGGGATCGGAGCCGCCGTTTTCACCTCCGAATTTCTCCCGCAACGAATGCGCCTCGCGGTCAAAATCACGATCGAGCTCCTCGCTGGCGTGCCCTCGGTCGTTTACGGGCTGCTCGGGATCCTGTTTCTGCGCAACTGGATTTACGATCTCTTCGCTCGTTTCGAGCCGCTCAGCGGCGACACGCTCCTGACCGCCGGCGTCTTGTTAGGCGTGATGATTCTCCCCACCGTCATGACCCTGGCCGACGATGCCCTGCGCGGGGTGCCGGCCGACCAACGGCGGGCCGCGCGCAGTCTCGGACTCAACGCGACCGAGACAGTGCTCGGGGTTGCGCTGCCGCAGGCAAAACGCGGTTTGATCGCCGCGCTCTTGCTCGGGCTGGGCCGTGCGCTCGGCGAGACGATCGCGGTCTTTCTCGTCGTTGGGCGGCAGGATAATAATCTTCCGGAAAATATTTTCTCGGTCCACGCCTGGCTCGAAGCCGGGCAAACTCTTTCGACGAAACTGGGCGGCTCGGAGACCAACATCGCCTACGGCGGGTCGCTGCATTGGGCGGCGATGGTCGGGCTTGCCTTGATCCTGATGGCGATGGTGCTCGCGGTCACCATGGCCGGCGCATGGCAACGGAGGACGAACGATGCGGCGAGTCTCTAATTTTCTTTTCCCCGCGCTTGGCGGCCTCTGCACGTTGCTCGCCTGCGCCGTTTTTCTCGGGCTCGTCTTCGTCATTGCGCAACGCGGCCTGCCTGCGATGAGCTGGACATTTATCACCGAACAAATCCGCCAGGTCGGCGCCGAGGGAGGGATTTTCTACAATCTGGTTGGTACTTTGATCCTGATCACAGCCGCCCTTTTGGTCAGCGCGCCGGTCGCGGTCGGCCTCGCGCTCACGCATACGGTTTATCTGCGTAATGCGGCCGCGAAGTCGCGTCTCGGTCTCTTTCTTTACACGCTCAACGGCATCCCCTCGATCGTCTTCGGCATCTTTGGCTTGATTGTTTTCGTCAACTATTTCGGCTGGGGAAAATCCTGGCTGACCGGCGGTATCCTGCTCGCCATCATGATTCTGCCAACTGTCACGGTCGCCTTGATCGAGCGCATCAAAGCGCTCCCAGCAAAATATGTCGAAGCGGCCACCGGGCTCGGGCTGCGCCGGTCGCAGGTCATCTGGTCGGTCATCCTGCCGCAATCGTGGGGCGGGCTGGTTACCGGCTCGCTCCTCGGCCTCGCGCGGGCTGCGGGCGAGACCGCGCCGATCATGTTTACCGCCACAATTTTTGCCGGCGCCACTCTGCCGCACGGCATTCGGGAAAGTCCGGTCCTCTCGCTGCCGTATCACATTTTCATTCTCGCGCAGGACTCGTTCGATCCGGCGGTCGGGGCCAAACTCTGGGGCTCCGCGCTCGTCTTGCTCGCGCTTGTCTTTGCGCTCAGTATTGTGGCTCTGCCTTTCCGGCTGCGATTACACGACGAAGCTCATGGATAATCCCCGCACCAGTCGCACGCCGGACGCTGTCGCTGCGCAGGACGTTTTTCGTGTCGAAAATCTCAGCGTCACCGCGCGCGGCAAAACCATCCTGACCCAGGTCAACGTGACGATCGAAGCGAACCAGGTCTTCGGGATCATCGGACCTTCCGGCGCCGGGAAGAGCACGTTTCTGCGCTGCCTGAATCGTCTCTCCGATCTCACGCCCGAACTGAAAGTGGAGGGGCGGATCGAATATCACGGCCGCTCGATCAACGATCCCGCGATCGACCCCGACGATCTACGCGCGCGGATCGGGTTTCTTTTTCAACAACCGGTCGTGTTCCCGAAAAGCGTGCAGGAAAACGTCACCTTCGGGTTGCGCCATCTGCGCCGGCTCTCGCGCGCCGCGCTCGCGGAAGCGGCCGAGCGCGCTCTGATCGAGGCCGCGCTCTGGAACGAAGTGAAAGATCGGCTCCACGACTCCGCGCTCACCCTTTCCGTCGGCCAACAACAGCGGCTCTGCCTGGCGCGCGCGCTGGCGAGCGAGCCGGAAGTGATCCTGATGGACGAACCAACGAGCGCGCTCGACCCGAAATCGACTCAGGCGATCGAAGAGTTGATTTTGAAACTGAAAGAACGCCACACCATCGTGCTCGTGACCCACAACCTCGGCCAGGCGCGGCGGGTGACTGACTGGCTGGCCTGCCTTTGCCTGCGCGAGGGCGGCGGGACGATCGCCGAGACCGCTTGTTGTGACGCGCTCCTGGAGAACCCGCAATGCCAGGAAGTCGTGGAATATCTGGGCACCGGAGATACTCTTTCGTCGTGAACCGTTTTGCTGCCAAGCTCGTCGAGCACTCGTTGCCCTTGCGGCACACGAAGACGGAGATCCTACAGATCAACGTCGGCAAACTCTGCAACCTGACCTGCATTCATTGCCACGTGAACGCCGGGCCGAAACGGAAAGAGATCATGACCCGCGAAACGATCGATCGGCTGATCGATTGGCTCGCCAAAACCGACATCCCGACCGTCGACCTGACCGGCGGCGCGCCGGAGATGATTCCCGACTTCAAGTATTTCGTCGAACGCCTGAAAGCGCTTACTCCACCGCGGCACATCATCGACCGCTGCAACCTCACGATCCTGCTCGAGCCCGGCTTTGAGGATTATGCCGAATTCCTCGCGCGGCACCAGATCGAGATCATCGCTTCGATGCCCTGTTACACGCCGGAAAACGTCAACGAACAACGCGGGAACGGCGTCTTCGACGCCAGCATCAAGGGGCTGCAACTTTTGAATTCGTTAGGCTATGGGATCGATCCCGCGCTTCCGCTCCATCTCGTTTACAATCCGAACGGCGCCTTTCTCCCCGGCCCGCAGGCGGAACTGGAAGCGGATTACAAACGCGAATTGAAAGATCATTTCGGGATTGTCTTCAACAAACTCTTCACCATCACTAATCTCCCGATCGCACGCTTCGCCTCCTGGTTAAAAAACAACAACCAGCTCGGCGATTACATGCTCCTCCTAAACGACGCCTTTAACCCGGGCACCGTGAACGGCCTGATGTGCCGGAACACGATCAACGTCAGCTGGCAGGGCGAAGTCTTCGACTGCGACTTTAACCAGATGCTCAAGATGCAATGGCGCGAAGGCGCTGGCGGCCTGCATCTCTGGGACGTCGACCCTGGTCAAGTCGAGCACCGCGAAATCCAGACCGGCGAACACTGCTTCGGCTGCACCGCAGGCTCGGGCTCGAGCTGCGGCGGCGCGCTCCTCTAGCGGAAACGCCCTAAGGCGTCAGCTCCCAGGTGTCGCCTAACGGAACTTCCCTGTTCTGTCCGCCGAAGAGGACGATGCGGCCAAGCGCCTTGTCGTAAGCCATTCCGGCGCCTTCGCGCGCCGGCGGCGAAAGGGAAGGAAATAGTTCGACCCAATTCGAACCGGTCCATGACCAGGTCCGGTCTTGATCAACTCCCCCGTCCCCGCCGCCGAAGAGGATAACGCTATTCAGGTTCGGCTCGAATGCAGCGGAAGCGGCGTAGACAGTGAGGGGTTGCATGGCGGGCGATTCCATCGTCCAGGTCGTCCCGTCATATGTCCACGTGTTGAGAGGATTCACGTCGCCCAGACCGCCGTAAAGGACGACCTGCTTCGAGACGTTGTCTACACCGACCGCGGATGACGAGCGCGCATACGGGAGCATGGAGGCGTGCACCTGTCTCCAATCCGAACCGTTCCACTCCCACATGGTGTTTTCGTAAAGGTTGCCGGAGAAGCCACCGAACTCATCGACCCGGCCGCGCAGCCCGGTGAAAACCATCGGACCCGTTACCGCTTTTGGTGAATGAGCGGGAGTGGCCTGGGTCCAGGTGGAATTACGTCCGTCCCAGAGCCAGGTGTCGCCCAGGTCGGAGTGGCCGTCGTAGCCACCGAAGAGGACCACCTTTTGAGTGCGACGGTCATAAGCCATTTGCGCATTCGTCCGTTTAGGCGGAGCCACGGCCGTATCCACTTTCGTCCAAGTGTTACCGTCGTAGGTCCAGGTATCGTTGAGGTAACCCGTGTCGCTATAGCCGCCGAAAACGAGAATCTTACCGCTCGCTTCATCGTAGGTCATGGCGACATAGGAACGCGCTCCCGGAGAAGTGGCCGGCGAAACCTGAGTCCAGGTAAGAGTTGCAGGGTTAGCGATTGCCGAACCAGCGAACAAAAGGGGGACCAGACAGGTCGGCGCAAGAAGAGACAAGATTCGGTTCAGTTTCATGTGCGATCTTCGTATCGTGTCAACCCTCTGGTGTCAAGATCGACGAACGGACAACTAGCCGGCTATTTCAGCCATCCCGATGATCACTGGTTTGCTCCACCGGGTGACTGCGTTATGCTGCGAGAGGGTAATGGAGTTTGCCTTCCTCGCGGGTGCGGGGAAAACCGCCTGAGCTGATGACTCCTACTGCTGCTTCAGATATGGGAAGCGACGGTTGGAGGTTTTCATGCTCACATATTTTTGGATCATGTTTGGAGGCGCGCTTGGAACTGGCGCCCGTTTTTGGGCCTCGGGCCTGGTGGCGGAGCGCTTCGGTGAAGTCTTTCCGCTTGGCACCTTGCTGGTCAACGTCACTGGCTCGTTCATTATCGGCTTTTTCGCCGGGCTGACAGATCCGGGGGGGCCATATCTGGTCAGCCCACGCATCCGACAGTTTGTCATGATCGGAATTTGCGGCGGCTACACCACTTTCTCCTCCTTTAGTCTGCAGACCCTGGAGCTGGCACGAGAAGGCGATTGGTTCCGGGCTGGCTTGAACAGTGTCCTCTCGCTGGTTTGCTGCCTGCTCGCGGTCTGGCTTGGACGCGCTCTCGCGCTTATCCTGCTTCCTCGTTAGGCTAACCCTTATGCAACTTCCCGAAGACGCCATGCTCCTGCGGGTCTTTGTCGGCGAAAGCGATCGCTGGCAACACCAGCCGCTCTACGAAGCGATCGTGCTCAAAGCCCGCGCCCTCCAACTCGCCGGCGCAACCGTCCTGCGCGGGCCGATGGGTTTCGGCGCACATAGCCGAATTCACACCGCAAAGATTCTGCGGCTCTCGATGGACCTGCCAATCGTGATCGAGATCGTCGACACGGAAGAAAAAGTGAAATCACTCCTCCCGTTTCTCGACGAAATGATGAATGGTGGTCTCGTCACCCTGGAGAAGGTAAAGGTCATCCACTATAACGAGGGATCGAAAGGCAAGGCCGGCCCGGCCTAACGATTACAACGATCGGCCAGTGCTCGGCGACGCACAGCCGATCTGCCTTGCGCCGTGCGCGACTTTCCGCCGGGATGGGCTAAAAAGATAAAGATGAAACAAACTGCCGTTGTCTGCCTAGTGATCGCGCTGCTTAGCGTCGCGTGCAGCAAACACGAAACCCCGCCTCCGGCCGTAAGCCCTGCTCCGGCGGTCACAGAGAAACCGCCTGGTGACGGAACGTTGCACTGGCGGACCGATTTCGAGTCCGCGAAAGGCCAGGCGCACTCAGAGAAAAAGCTGCTGCTGATGCTGTTTACCGGCTCGGATTGGTGTCCGCCCTGCATGATGCTGCAAAAAGAAGTCTTCTCTAAACCGGAATTCGCCCAATACGCGGCCGAGCACCTCGTCCTGCTTGAAGTGGATTTCCCGCGCCGAAAAAACCTGTCGAACGAGCAGCGGGCGGCCAACGCAAAAGTCGCGCAACAGTACGGGATCGAAGGTTTCCCGACGGTCATCGTCCTCGATCCGAAGAGCAACCCGCTCGGCAAATTCGGTTACGTCCCGGGCCTGGGGCCGGAGAAGGTGATCGAAGTCCTGGAAAAAGCGCGGAAGGAGAACGTGGATAAATGATTCGACTTTCTCCGCGCCCGCTCGCGGTGCTGATGGCGAGGGCGCCAAAACCGGAAAACTCATTGAGCGTGGCGGCGTAGAATGAAGACAATCGCAGTCCTCGGTGGAGGGTCGGCTGGCTTGACCGCAGCTCGCCTCGCCTCGCAAAATGGGGCGCGCGTCCTGTTCTTCATGGGGGACAATGCCGATCACGCCTCGCTCTGCATCAACGCCGGATGCATGCCGTCGAAGGCGCTTTTCGAACCGATCGACGCGATGCACCACGCCAAACTGCACGGTTGGCTGGAAGTAAAACCGAAGCAGCCTAACAAGTATCTTGGCCAGATCATGCGCTGGAAAGACAACCAGATAGAGAAGTTTCGCGCCTACCGGCAGAAGGAAATTCGCGACCTCGCGAGCGAAACCTTCTCCATCGTCCGTTCGAATGCCTGCTTTGTTGGCGATCACGAAGTGGTGAGCGAGGGCACCCGACACACTTTTGACGCCGCGATTATTGCGACCGGCTCGGTCACGGTGTTGCCGAAGATCAAGAGGCTCGACCCGGCTTGGGACGGGGTTTGGACAAGCGATGAGATTTTGCACAACACCCGCGTCCCGAAATCCCTTGCGGTCATCGGCGTCGGCGCGATCGGGCTCGAGTTTTCGCTTCGTTATGCGCGGCTTGGCGCGGCGGTCACATTGATTTCGCGCTCTGGAATTCTCTCGGAATTTCCGTCGCAGTTTGGGGAGCGGATTCGATCAATCTATGAAAGTGAAGGCCTGCAGGTTCTGACTCATCGTGACGTGGTCCGCATCACTCGAAACGAATCCGGCGCATTCATCATCGAAACCGAGGGCGCCGGATCGGACGAGCCCATCGTCACGGAAAAGATCCTGCTCGCAACCGGGCGGAGGCCGGCGCTAGACAACCTCGGATTGGATGCAGCCGGAGTGAAACTCAACGCACACGGCCGGCTCGAAATCGGAGACGACATGCGGTTGGAGGGAAAGAAGCATCTCTTTGCCGCGGGCGATGTCGCCGGCCTGCGCATGGTCGTACACCACGCGCACATCGAAGCCGGGATCGCGGCGGAGAATGCCTGTAGTGATGGCGACCGGAGATGGACCAAGCGCTCCAATATCGAAGTCATCTTTTCGGATCCGGAATTTGCTTTCGCGGGCTGCACTCCTTCCGATGCGGAAAATGACGGTCACCAACTGGTCAGCGCGTCGGCCGAGAGCCGCGACATCGGTAAACTCCACCTGGCTGGCGACGACTCCGGTTTCGGCGAGTTCTGGGCTGACGCGAAAACCGGCAGACTGATAAGCGTCGGTCTCCTCTGCAATGATGCGTCCAATCTCATCCACCTGCCAGCCTACGCGATCGATCACGAACACACCATTTATCAACTGGAAGACGCGGAGTTTTATCACCCAACGAAGATGGAAATCGTTGCCGAGATCGGCGACACGCTCTGTCGGCAGCTAGGGGGTAACCCTTTCGCTCGGGCAGACGAATAGGCCGGCGACTATTCGTCTTTTGACCCTGAAAACACAAAAGGCATCCAGCGACTTCGCCAGATGCCTTCGTAATTTGTGAGTTTCACCGGCCTTCCGGGGGTCGGTTAGGACAACTCCCGGAGGCAAACTATTAATCTCCCTTACGGGATGGATTGAACTTTCTGGCGCAAGTCAGCCATCAAGGAACTGTGACGCTGACAACGTTCGAGCAACCGCCGCCGTCCGTTTCACACACCTGGTAGGTGTGTGTCGTCCCACTCGCGTTCCTAAGGTTGTCTGGGGTGCTTCCATCGTCGGGTGTCGTCTGAACGACGGCGCCGTCCCGCATAACGTCGATGTTGCCGTCGTTCTCGGCCGGACTCCATGTCAGCGTGGTTCTTGATTTAGTTCCCTTCGTTCGCGCGCTTCCCGTAAGCACAATGTTCTCCCCGCCGCCACCGGTGGCGATTTTAAAGCTACCGATGCGCAAGACCCATCCAACCGAGCTCGTCACC
>JBBPZW010000123.1:0-4133 GCA_038198475.1 Chthoniobacterales bacterium
AGCGGTCGGGGAGGATTTGCTCGCGATCAGCGGACTTGAGCTCGGCTATTGCGCGCGGATGGGTGAGGTCGATCTCCGGATCATCGGATCGGCGGCAATTCTTGAGCAGGCCGACGCCGTCGTGCGCGCGAAGTTGAAGACGTCGATTTTGAGCACGAGCGGCGAGAATCTGGAAACAATCATCGTTAGGGAATTAGCCGCCAGAAAGGCGACGCTGGCCGTGGCCGAGTCCTGCACCGGTGGATTCCTGGCCCATCGCTTAACCAACGTCCCGGGATCATCCGCGGTTTTTCTGGCCGGCTACGTCACTTATTCCAACGAAGCCAAGCACGCTGCGCTTGGGGTCGATCCGCTGCTAATCTCCGCGCACGGCGCGGTCAGCGAGCCAGTTGCCTGGGCCATGGCGGCGGGCGCGCTGGAAAAATCAGGCGCGCGTTTCGCCCTGGCCACAACCGGCATCGCCGGGCCCGGCGGCGGCAGCGAAGCGAAACCGGTCGGGACGGCTTACGTCGCGCTCGCGGGCGGGGGTGATACCGTCGTTAGGCATCTTTTCTTCCCGACGGATCGCGAGACTTTCAAGCAGATCGCAACCCAGATGGCGCTCAATCTCCTGCGCGAGCGGCTCGCGGAGGACTAATCGCCCACGACCGCCGGCGTTCCCACTTTGACGTGGTTGTAGAACATCTCGGCGGCTGCCGACGGCATGCGGATGCACCCGTGTGACGCCGCGTAGCCGGGCAAAAATCCCACATGCATCCCGACGCCGTCTCCCGTCAGGCGCATGAACCAGGTCATGGGCGAACCGACGAAATGCGTGCCGCTCGGCGCGGAATCGATCCGACTGCTGACCCCGCGGCGCACCACTCGGCCCGCGGAGTCGACGAAATCGCCATAGACGCTCGACCGGTGCTCCTTGTCCTTTTCCATGACATGATAGCTCCCCGGCGGCGTGGGGCGGACGCGTTTGCCGGATGAAATCGGCGTGTCGATGACCACTTCGTCGCCCATCAGCAGGTAAGCGCGCTGCTTCGAGAGAGAAACGCGCACCCGTGAATTATTCGGTGTGACTTGATCGAGCAGGCGAGGGGAAACATTGATCGGCTCCTGCCGCTGGATCAAATCGCTCGCGCGCCTCATCGGGGGAGCGGTCCGTGGCAGGGGCCCAGGCCGCGAAGAAAAGGGGCGGCTTCTAGTGCTCGGCAGTTGTGCGCCCGCGTCGCCCAGGATGAGCGCGCCCGCGAGGAAGAGAGCCGAAAGTTTTGAATGCCGGTTGATCACAAAATCAATGGAAATGGTGGTCTACGGAGCACGCCGGATGCAAAATGGATAATTTGTCAGCCGGTGGCAACGTGGAAATTGGCTCGCATCGTCGCACGCCGGCGAATCTTTGTCATCGTTAAGCAGCAAACATAACGTGACTGGCAGGAAAACGTCTGCGGCAGAAGCGGCCGCGAAGACGCCCGGAGCGCATTGATTTGCCACCGCTTTGTATTTCCAGCACGCTCCCGGCCAATGCGATGGGCCTTTCGACCGTGGGGCGCGGCTACACTGTTTCTCCTTGGGTTGACCATGCCGCTTCGGGCCGACATTACGCTTCCCACAACGGCACCTTCGCTGCCACCCCAGGCCGATGCCCAGGCGGTCCGGGTCTCGCGAGGTCAGCGGGTAACCATTCCGCTCCGCGGCCATCACAGTGGGAGCGGCGGGCTGACGTTTTGGATTGTCGACGCCCCAACCCACGGTAGCCTTTCCGATCTTCGGCTGCTCGGGGATAATCGCGCGACGATCGTTTATCAAAATGACGGAGCGGAGCCCGCCGCGGACGATCGCTTTAGTTACCTCGTAAAGGCGAGCGGCGATCGCGTTTCCTCGCCGGCCGAAGTGCGAATCGCGGTCGACGAACCGCCGCCTCATTTGGAGGTGCCGGGACGAATCGAGTTTGATCCGCTCGTGGGCGGCGAAAGCCAGACGCGGGATCTCACGATCACGAACGACGGAGGCGGAGTGCTGGAAGGGCGTCTCACGGTCTCGGCGCCGTGGCGGTTGGCTTCGTCCGAATACCGAGTGGCGTCGGGAAAGACCGCCACGATTGCGGTCGTCTTTCGGCCGGACGAAGGGCGCAAGTTTATCGGCCAAATCACGCTCCGCGGAAACGACGGCGCTCTAAGTAGTGTCGTGCTGGAAGGCAGTGCGACGTCGCCGATCCGTCTCGAACCGGTCGAGTTACGAATCGCGTCTCCCGCAAAAAAGGATGAACCGCGTGCAGCGTCGGTTGCCCTAACGAATCGAACCGACCGGCCGTTGCAGCTGAAATTCTATTCCTCTCGCGACATCTAGCCGATTGCGGACGTGACGTTGGCCCCATCGGAGGAAAAGAAAGTTTCCATCGTCATGGCGGCGGATGGAACGGTCCCGGTACATGAGACAATCATGGTCCGCAGCGACGGGTTCAGTGCGCGATTGCCGGTCGACGCAGAAGGCTTGGCGGCGCCACGGACTCCTTCGAATCAATCGCCGATTGCGAGGGTTGCGGCTGCTTCGTCCACGCCGAACTCGACGCCGGTGGCTTCGATTCCAATCCAGGCAAATCTCGTTAGACCAGAAGCGACCCCGGCGCCTGCCCTCCCGTCAGTCTCGCCGCATACCCGGTTTGAGGCGGTTCGCGGTCAGCGGCTCGAGGGCGCGCACTGGGAATTGCGCTGGGCCCGCCCGAAAGAGCCGGTCGCGCGCTATCGTATCGAGGAGCGTCTTCTCGCGCTCGATGGTGCGGGCGAATTACAGATCAACTGGCGCGCCTTCTCTGACCCGAAAATCGCGATCGGCGGCGACACCGTCACGGCACAGATTGGCGGACTCGATCCCAAGCAGAGTCATTCCCTTAAAGTGATCGCACTCGGACCCGATGGCGGAACTTTGTGGGAGTCGCCGCTTGTGGTGATCGGGCCGCCGGCCGAACCTTCGCATCGCACCCGCACTTGGATGCTCATCCTCGGGCTGGCGCTGGTGGTGTTGGTCGTTCTTCGTTGGCGCGCGAACCGTGGCCCGCCCTAACGATAAGACTGGACGCGCGCCAGCCAGCCTGGGAGCCAGCGCTGTTCCTTGCGTTCCGGCGGCGAATTCTGCACTCGTGCCCGCAGGGCGCGCTCGGCGGAGCCGGCAAATTCGCCGAGAGGCGAAGCGCCGCTCTCGTCCGACATTCCTTCCAGAACCTGCAACAGTCCCCAGCCGCGTCCCTTATAGCGTTCCGATTCGAGGACGCCTTCGCCCTTAAAATTCACGTAATCGATCAGCGCATAACAACCGTGCGCGCGGTTCGCGAGCTGGTTGAAACGCTGCTCGATTTTTTCCCGCTCACCGGCCGGTGCGGCCGCCAGCATCTTCGGCAATGCGTTGCGCAGGCGCTGAACCAGGAAGTCGGCCTGCAAATCGATCGTGTCCGTCAGAAAGGTCCGCAGGTTTTTCATCTGCGGACTCGAGGTGGCGGCGATAAATTCGGCGCGCGAATTCCATGGACACGCCTCGCCTTTTTTTTCGAGCACCAAATCTGGCAGCTTGGCGCCTCGTTTTTCGACATAGCGAACGAAAGCCGGAAAACTTTCCTCGAAGGGTCCGCGCGCGCCCGCCGGGTACCAGATAAAATGCCCGATCCCAAGCGAGGCAAAGTTTTCGCCCGCGTTCCAGGAAGTGAGCCCGGCGACCGATCCGCCGCATTCGTTTTGCCAGATCTTGCGCCCGACCCGCATCGCGTCCTGGTGCGAGAGCGAAATCGCGGCCGGAGAGCCGATCGGGAACAGGAGCGCGAGGAAGAGCGCGTGCGCGGCGGTTTTTACGCGCAACCGACTTCCGGTGCGCATCGCAGTTCCTCCGCTTGACGCGAGCGCCATCCCCGTGGATGAATGGGGCGCGGCAGGCCGAGAACCGGACCGGCCGCATTTAAATTCATCGGGATATTTTATGAAAACTTCTTTCGTCATCGTCGCTGCTTCTCTTGCGCTTGCCTCGCTCTCTCCGGCTGCTGATTCCCAACTGAAGGGTCAGAAGGATAAAGTCAGCTACAGCATCGGGCTCGACATTGGTTCCACCCTGAAACGGCAGTTGATCGAGGTCAATCCGGAGCTGCTAAATAAAGGAAT
>JBBPZW010000124.1:0-9387 GCA_038198475.1 Chthoniobacterales bacterium
GCCGGAAAAAGGTTCTCCGCGTTCGCGACCCAGTTTTTGCCTTGCTTGGGATTGCCGTGCTGGAACGCCCAGGCCGCCTGCGCGTAATACAGGGCTGGCGAGCCGTCCATCAACTTGAATTCGTCCATCGCTTTCTGGGCCGCGCCTTCATGGCCCTCCAGCAATAGCGTCAGGTAAATCTGATACCGAATTAGCCGTTCTCGGCGCTCTTCCTTCGCGCCGGATAACGTGCCGAGCAGCGCTTCCAATTCCTTCCGCGCCGTTGCGAAGTCCTTTCGGGCAAAAGGAACCCGCGCCAGATTATACTGCGCGGAGAGAAACTGCGGATCGGCCGCAAGCGCGTTGTGCAAAGCCGTCTCCGCCTCGTCGATCTTCCCTTGCTCGAGCAGAATCTCGCCGCGCAAATTAAAAGTGACAGCCTGGTTCGGAGCGATCGCGTCAACCTGGTCGAGCAGCTTCCACGCGCCCTCGAAATCGCGCTGGCGGAAAGCCCGTTCCGCCCGCGCCAGGTCGGCCTGGGCGTGCGCCACGCGCTCCGCCGGCGAACTCACCTCGAGCGCGACCGGCGTCGCATCCTTCGGCTTCGGCAGCCAGCCGACTTCGTAAAACGATTCCGTGAAGAGCCTGTTCAGTTGCGGCGAAAATTCCTTCGCCGCCGTCGCCATCCACTGTTTCGCTTCCCGGTCCTCCTTGTGCTGCAAGGCAAAGGCCGCCTTCGCGAAATAAAGCGCCGGGCTCGCGGTGGCAGACTGAAGTTTCTCGAAAGCGGCTGCCGCCTGCTTCTCCTTCTTTTCCAGCAGGCAGGTGAGCAGGATCTTGAACTCAATCAGATCCCGCGTCGCATCCTCTACATGCTCGTTAGGCTCGGCAATCAGGTCCTCGAGGCGGCTTCGCGCCAGAGTCCAGTTGCCGGCCAGAAAAGGAATTTCCGCCAGGTTGTAACGCGCTTCCCAAAATCCCGGATCGATCCCGCGTGCCTTGTTCAGGGCACTCTCCGCGTTGCGATATTCCTTCAGGCGGATCAAAGCCACACCGCGAAGGTTTTGCGCAGCCGCCAGATCCGGCTGGCGCTCATCGATCGCGTCGAGCTTCTTCAGCGCGTCGCGGTAATGTCCCGCGTTGAGCTCGTGGGCAGCGTCGGCATACATTGCCTCGAGTTCCGACTTCGTCGGCGCCACCGTGCTGGCCGCGAAGGAACTCAGGACCAGGAAAAAAATTGCCGCGCCTTCGCCTGCTCTCATTCGAATTTCATCAAGCCCATGTCCCTCGCCGCTGACAAGCTATAAGACATGGAGAGCGAGATGACCAACTGGGCAACCTGGGAGCCGCGCGTCCGCGCCAATCTTCTCTTCATCATCCGCGAGGAAAAGATTCTCCTCATCCGGAAGAAGCGCGGCTTCGGCGCGGGCAAGATCAACGGACCCGGCGGCAAGGTCGATCCAGGTGAAACGCCGCTCCAGTCAGCCCTGCGCGAAACCTTCGAGGAACTCGGCATTACCGTCCGCGACGCTGAGCAGCACGGCGAATTGCATTTCCAATTCCGCGAGGGTTTCAGCCTGCATTGCGTCGTCTTCCGCGCGCAGGATTTCGAAGGCGAACCGCAGGAGACGGATGAGGCCGTCCCGCTCTGGACCCCACTCGACCAAATTCCCTACGACGAGATGTGGGCCGACGACCGACACTGGCTCCCGCTCCTCATCCGCGGCCAGCATTTTACCGGTTATTTTGAATTCGACGGTGAGCAATTGCTCGACCGCCGTATTGTCGTTAGGCAATTGTAGGGCGACCGCTCCGGTTGCCCAGTTTTCCGCCCCCCGGCAGGCGGAGCTCCGAATGCTTCCGCGAGTAAACGCCTGCCCTACAATGCTCGCCGCGCCGCCTCATCCAACGCGAGCGCCGCGCTGCCGATCATTCCGGCATCTTTCCCCAGCTTGGCCGGCACGATCGTTAGGTCTTCGTGAAAAATTTTCATCGTCCGCTCCTCAATCACGTGCCGGATCGGACCGAAGACGTACTCGCCGGCGCGCCCCACACCTCCGCCGATCACAATCCGGTCCGGGTTCAGGAGCCACACGATGTCGCAGAGAGTGATCCCGATGGCGAAGCCAATTTCTTCCCAGCTCTTCTGCGCAATCGCGTCACCCGCCCGAGCCGAACTCTCCAGCGCGAGCGGCGAACATTCTTCCAGCGATTTCGTTAGGCCAGCCTCGCGATAAAGGGCCCGCGCCCGCTCCGCGATCTGCCGGTTGCCGACGTATTTCTCGAGCGCACCGAAAATCCCGTACTGTCCCGGCGGCCCGTTCGGATCGATCGTCATCTGGCCGATTTCACCAGCGCCCAGCCGGCTGCCGCGATAAAGTTTTCCATCGAGAATCAGCCCGCCGCCGACGCCCGTGCCTAACGTCACGCAGACCAGGTTCACGCCTTCGTGCCCGGCACCGTAAAGCCATTCCGCGTAGGCCATCGCGTTCGCATCATTGTCGATCGCCGCGGGGAGCCCGGTCCATTCTTCGAGCAGCGAAGTCAGCGCTACATCTTCCCAACCGGGCACGTTGGAGAGCTGCCAGACGCGGCCGTTTACGCTGTCCACTATACCCGGCAATCCCGCGCAGACTGCCGCGACCTCGGGGTATTGCCGTCGCAATTCCTCGATCGCCTCTCGAATCGCCGCCAGCAGCGAATCATGCCCGGAATGATCCTGGGTTCGGAGCGGCGGCACGCGCGCGACGATCTTCCCGTCCGCGACCACGCCGGGTTTCACGGTCGTGCCCCCGAAGTCGATTCCAATCGCCGTTTTACTCATTTGCGCCTAACGATTCAAATTCCCGATGATGCGCAATCCTTCCAGGGTCAGATGCGGCCGGACGGCGTCGATCTCCGGGAGCCGCGCCGCGATCAATTTCGCGTAGCCGCCGGTCGCGACGATCCGTGGCCGTCGTCTGCCGAACGCTTCCGTCTCGATCTTCGCCAGGATCTCCTTCACCAACCCACGATAACCAAAAATCGCGCCCGACATCATGGCGGCCTTGGTCGAGCGGCCGACCGCCCGTCGCGGCTCGGCCAGGGAAAGTTTCGGGAGCAGTGCGGTGCGATTGTAAAGATAAGTGGTCATCGCCTCGAGGCCGGGCGCGATCACGCCGCCGATGTAGCAGCGCACCGCCGAGACGAGGTCGAACGTCACCGCCGTCCCGAAATCCACCACCACCGCGGGCGCGCCATAGAGCGCCGCGACCGCGGCCGCATTGGCGAGGCGATCTGCCCCGATCGATTTCGGCTCAGGATAATCGACGCCTACCCCGAGCTCGCATTGCGCGCTCACAAACGCGACTCGAATTTTTCCGGCCGCCCGGCGGATGAGCGCGTCCTTCTTCGGCACGACGGACGAGACCACGACCAAATCGAGCACACGGCGCCGGATGAATTTCGCCAGCGCCGTTTGGCTCAGGCGGGCGGTCGCGATGCGCTCCGTCGCGCCCAATTTGTCACGCGAAGCGAAGGCCAGCTTCGTATAGGAATTACTGATATCGATCAGCAGATAATCCGTCGCGCGCTTCAACCGGCGCAACAAACACCGTCGCAAGCGGCGGCACAACTCCGGGGAGCAATGTGGGAGGGGCCTTTGCGCCCCGATCTGTTGGCGCGCCGTACCCCATCGGGGCGCAAAGGCCCCTCCCACATTGAAATCTCTTCGGGCCGCGCGTTCCCCGGGAGCTTGCCCGACTCCGCCCGCGCGTTTAGCCTCGGCCGGTGAGGAAAATGGTTCATCGTCCGCGCCGCCTCCGGCGCACCGCTGCCCTGCGCGATCTCGTGCGCGAGACCCATCTCAGCCCGCACGATTTCATCCTCCCCCTTTTCGTGAACGAAAAAATCACCGCCCGCCGACCCATCGGCAGCATGCCGGGCGTCGACCAGCTCGCGCCTAACGACGTCGCGGCCGAGGCCGCCCGGGCCGCCGCCGCCGGGCTCCAGGCCGTCATCCTCTTCGGTATCCCTAACGAAAAGGACGAAGAGGCTTCCGGTGCCTATGCGGAAAACGGCGTCGTCCAGCAGGCCGTGCGCGCGATCAAGCGGGAGTGCCCCGACCTCATCGTGATCACCGACGTCTGTCTGTGTGAATACATGAGCCACGGCCATTGCGGCGTCACTCGCATCGATGGCGACCATTTCCATGTCCTGAACGACGAGAGCGTCGAGTTGCTTGTGAAAACCTCCCTTTCCCACGCCACTGCCGGGGCCAATCTCGTCGCGCCGAGCGACATGATGGACGGCCGCATCGGCGCCATTCGCGAAGCGCTCGACGCCGCCGGCTACGACCAGACCGGCATCATGAGCTATGCCGCGAAGTTCGCCTCCGCCTTTTACGGCCCGTTCCGCGAAGCGGCCGAGAGCCCGCCTCAATTTGGGGACCGGCGCGGCTACCAGATGGACCCGGCCAACGCCAACGAAGCCCTCCGCGAAGCCGCCCTCGACGTCGCGGAAGGCGCCGACATCATCATGGTGAAACCGGCCCTCCCGTATCTCGACATCCTCTGGCGCGTGCGGGAGCGCTTTGGCCTAACGACCGCTGTCTATCATGTCAGCGGCGAGTTCGCGATGGTCAAGGCGGCCGCCGAGAAGGGCTGGCTCGATGAACGCCTGGCCGTCCTCGAAATAATGACCGGCCTGAAACGCGCCGGCGCCGATCTCATCGTCACCTACTGGGCGCGGGAGCTGGCGGAATGGCTACAGCGATGAAGTTCCCGCTCGTAATCGTGCTCGTGCTCGTGCTCGATCCGCTGATCATTGGAGAACGATTACGATCGCGAGCACGAGCATGAGCGCGAGGGAACGCGGCGAGACCGCCGCCCACCTCGCCTTGAAACGCCTCGCCCTCCTTTGGGCGCAGGAACACGACTACCCCATCGCCGCCCTCGAAGTCTCCCTCCCCAAATGCCGTTACCGGGCCGACGTCGCCGCCTACCGGCCGCAACGCAACGGCACTCTCGGCCACACCGTCGTCTTCGAGTGCAAACAATCCGCCCCCGACCTGCGGCGGGACGATTGCCGCAGCCCGCAGACCCGCGCTCGCCTTGAAGCCGTTTACCGCCGCCGCCAGATCCTGGAGAAACACCTGCGCATCCACTACCCCACCCTGCGCACCGGCGACACCCTCTTCCCCGAGTGGGACGCGCACGATTTCGCCGCCCTCGACCATCGCGGCTCCCGACGCGTCAACCGCGAGCTGACCGCCTTGCAAAGCCAACTGCGCGGTGGCCTGAAATTTGAAAAACTCACCCGCTATGCCTGCGCAACCTCTTCTTCCTCGTCTTACCCAGCGACCTTCTGTGCGAACCCGAAGCCCCGTTAGGCTGGGGGCTGCTCGTCGAAAAAGATGGCGCCCTCACCCTCCACCGCAAACCCACCTGGCACGACAGCGCGGAGAGCGCGCGCCTGCGCGTTCTGCAAAAAATCGCCGCCTCCGGCACCCGCCAGCTCAACCGCAAACTCGATCTCACCCCCGCTATCTGGGAGCGGGCCGCCGCCGCGCGTCTCGCTGGACGAAATTCCGAATCGTCCTAGATTTCCGGCGCGCGGCTCACGCGGCCGAGAGGGCCGGCCCGCAAAGGGGAAAACATGAAACACGAACCCGACGTTGCCTCGCCTCGCTGGCCATCGCGCCACGAGCCCCGCCCGCATCGTGCGCCTTCCTTTCCGCCTGTCGCCTGCCAGTTTCAACCACGCCGCTTCGGCCATTCCTTCGATGGGAGCGAGCCGCCACGACGCCGGCCCAACTTCAACCGGCTGGCCGGGGAAGTCCTGCGGGCCGACGCCAGCCGCGGTTTCCGGCTTGAGACCGCCATCCTCGGCCTCGTCTCGCTCACCTGCGCCTGGCCGATCGCGATCATGATCCACGAGGTTTACCTGCTTCTGAAATAAGCCGACCGGTTTCCCGCGGCTTGCGACCGCCCCTTATACAGGAGGTGGCGGCGTGTTGCCGGGAGGCGGCGTGCTCCCGCCACCACTGCCGCCGCCCCCGAGGTCGATCAGCTTGCGCGCATTCTTGTAGTCGTTGTAGAGCGTCACATTCGTGTCGCTGAATTGCTCCATCAGACCATCGACCCGTTCCCGCTGGATGATATCGGCCCGGCGCAACTCCGTCTCCAGCGCGTCCGTCAGCGTCGTAACGTGTCCGCGCGCGGTGCGGGTCGAGGGCACCGCCAGAACGTAAACGCCGATCCGCGTGGACAGTGCCGAGAGCGTCGCCGCCGTCGTCCCATAGTTGGCCAGTGCCGCAGGTTGGTGTTGGCGAGGTCGTGGATTTCCGCGGCCACATCGTCGCGGAGGTCGTCGCGCTTTTCCATGAAGGTGTTGCGGCTGATCGTCGCTTTCACCCGCAGCGTGTTATCATTGATCACGCTGGCATAGGCTTTCAGCTGGCCTGCCACTTGCAGCGCTTTCACGATCATCGAGTCGAGCACCGTCTCCTTGTCGAGCGTCACGCCCTCGATCGACGATCCCTGCGCCTGCGAGAGCGTGTCGATGAGCGCGATCGAATCGTTGAGCTCCGTCTGTTGCGCGACCAGTGCTGGCACGGTCGCGATATCTGATTGGTATTGGGCAAGAACAGCTGACACAGCACCCGCTCGCCCCCGGCGGTTTTCTTGTTTGTCGTCCATGCGGCTGATGCTGAGGAGTTGCTCTCTCTCACGCAACAAAATTATTTATCCGACGATTTTCCGGGCGGCCCCAGCGGCGTTTTGCGCGCCTCCGCCGCCTTTCCGGGCAATTCCGCCGGTCCTTTCGCCGGTGCCAGCCATCGTCTGGTCGGGCCCGCTCATCTTCCGGCCAAAGCCGGCGCTCATCCCGGCCATGTCGCCGAGTCACTCCGCCACCGCCGCCCGCCTTCCGGTGTTCGCCAGCGGTCCCCCGGCTGCGCCGGTCGTCGCCCGGTTGATGCCGTCGGCGATCCGGCCGACCCCGCCGGTCATCCCGACGCTGCCGTCCCCGATCCGGTCGATGCCGTCGGTCGTGCGGTCGACGCCGGCGAGCCTGGAGGGGCAGGCTGTGACGTTCCGGAATTGATTCCAGCCTAGATATTTGCAACTCAACACCCGGATTCCAATGCCCAATTCCCTGCCATCGCAGATCCTCTTCCGGCTTGGGCAAGCCCCTGTTCCAAATTAAGAAATAATCAATAACCGAAGCGCCTCCGGCCGTTCAATCCAGCGGGCTCTTCACCCCGAGCCCCGGCTTGTTCAGCACATGGGTATAAATCATCGTCGTGCTCACGTCTTTGTGACCTAACAACTCCTGCACAGTCCGGATATCATATCCATTCTCGAGCAGGTGCGTGGCAAACGAATGGCGAAAGGTGTGACAGCTCGCCGCTTTGTTTACGGCTGCCGCGCGCACCGCAGTCTTCACCGCCCGCTGCAGAAAGCTCTCGTCGACATGATGCCGCCCGGTCCGGCCGGCCTGCGCCTCTTTTGCCCCGACGGTCGACCTCCGCGAAGACGCGAAAAGATACTGCCACGGGAGTTCCCCCGCAGCCTGAGGATATTTTCGGGCCAGCGCCGTTGGCAGGAAAACCGACCCGGCGCTCGCCTCCAAATCCTCCTCGTGCAGCAAACGGCGCTTCTCGACCTGGCGACGCAACCCATCGACCAGGCTCACGGGTAGCATCGTGATTCGATCCCGCCCGCCCTTGCCATCGCGGATCGTGATCTGAAGATAACCGAAATCAACATCCTTTACGCGCAAGCGGATGCACTCGTTCAGTCGCAGGCCGCAACCGTAGAGCAGTTTCGCCATGAGCTGCGCGGTCCCGTCCAACTTGGCCAGGACGGCGCGCGCTTCCTCCGGCGTAAAGACCACCGGCACTTTGGCGGGCCGCTTCGCGCGTTCAATATCCTCGATCCAGGGCAAATCCTGTTTGAGCACCTCGCGGTAAAGAAACAGGAGAGCGCTGAACGCCTGGTTTTGCGTCGCGGCGGCGACATTCTTGTTCACCGCCAAATCCGTCAGAAACGCAGTTACTTCCGCCGCGCCCAGCGTCTCGGGGTGTTGTTTGTGGTGAAAGATAATGAAGCGTTTGATCCATTGCACGTAGGTCTCCTCGGTCCGGCGGCTGAAATGCTTGAACCGGATTACCTCACGGACGCGGTCGAGAAGTTTAGGCTTGCGCGGTTCGGGCAACGACGTCATGATCAGGAGCGATGCAGCCTTTTACACCGCTCCGCCCTGCAAGACAAATGGATAGGCTGCGAGATGCCGCCATATATCGCGACATGTTGCAGCCGAATTCTCGTTAGGCGTAGCTCGCATCCCGTGAAAGCAGGCACTGATAATTCCTCCAAAGCATCGCTGGTGGTTGTTCGCCGCGCGCAGCGCATCGATGCTCCGGCGGCTGCCGAGTTGTTGGCTGCACTCGGTTATCCTTCGCCAGTCGCGCGCGTCGAGCGAAGCATCGCAGATTGCGCCGCTTCTACCGACACGGCCGTTTTCGTTGCCGCCGCGTCCATGCGCATCGTGGGCGTCATTTCTCTCCATCGTATCCCGCTATTTCACGCCAGCGGCTTTCTTGGCCGCATCACGAGTCTCGTTGTCGCCGCCGGCTATCGGCAGCGCGGGATCGGTGGCTCGTTGGTTGCCGCAGCCGAGGAGTTCGCTTGGGCGCATGGCTGCTTCGACGTCGAAGTCACCAGCGGTGACCATCGCCCAGATGCCCACGCTTTTTACGAGCACCTCGGTTACAAGCTCGATGCTCGACGCTTCATCAAACATGACCGCCACGCCTAACCCATGCGATGGAGCTGACCGCGAGCCGCCGTACTATCCAGCTTTCCATGAGTTCAACCTCTTACTCCGCAGCGACGCGCGCCCTCGCTCGCGGCAGCTCATCTTGTTCTCGTTGATATGGCTGCCGATTTGTCAACGGGCAAAATGAAGGCGGGGCGAGTGTTGGCATCGCTTTGATGTTCTAAGAAGCAGATGTGAGACGGGCGAGTCAGTCGGGGTGAGTTAGGTTCCCGGCGGTTGGTGATGCTGATATTCGCGGGTTATCTAGCCTTGCGGGCCAGACCTTTCCGGCATTCTTTTAATTCACCGCAGCCTTGGTCCAACAGTCTAGGTGACGCGTGCTCGGGCTCGGATTGCTCCGACCTAACGCTAACGAGACATCGTGGGTTGGCTACCGTGACCCTCCCGCCTCAGATCTGCTTCCGTAGTTTGGTTGTTTGGTCTTTGCTTTTGGCGTTGGACGCCTTGGGTTGTGTCTCCTTCTAAGGTTGTTGCTGGGATCCTGTTCCCCTCGAATAATTTCTTTTCAGACAGATCTGGATGGGGCCCTGTGATAGCAGGGCTGGGTGCGTAAGAGCTCCCAAATAAAACCACAAAGCTCCCGCGCGA
>JBBPZW010000125.1:0-5525 GCA_038198475.1 Chthoniobacterales bacterium
CGGGCCTATAGCTCAGCGGTTAGAGCAGGGGACTCATAATCCCTTGGTCCCAGGTTCGAATCCTGGTGGGCCCATCTCATTCATTCAATTGCCGATCGCCACCTTGCTTCGCTCGACCGGGCGCTCGCTGCGCCTCGCGCTCGAGATCGCACTCTTCAGTGCCCTCATCCTCGCGACGCGTTGCGCAAACTACCGGGAGGTGTTCGTCGCCGGCAAAGTCTATTTTGTCGACGCCGACTGCTACTCGCGCATGACCCGGGTGCGGCTGGTGGCGGAGCATCCGGGGCTAGTCGTTAGGCAGGATGATTTCGAAAACTTCCCGGCGGGGATCAGTCCGCACACCACGGCGCCTTTGGACTACTTGATCGCGTTACTTGCAACCGGTTTGCGCCCGCTTACTGCGCAGCCGCTCGATCTGGCGGGTGCGATCGTGTCGCCGCTGCTGGGGCTCGCGGCGGGATGGTTTCTTTGGTGGTGGTCGCGCCGGGTCTACTGGCCGGGGCGTTGGGCCCTCCTTCTCGTTTACGCGCTGAGCGCGATTCTGGTGCACGGCACAGCGCTCGGCCGGCCGGACCAGCAATCGCTCCTCATCGTCACATTGCTCGTCGCCCTGGCGGCGGAGTATCGGCTCCAGGAGGGGTCGTCGCGGGGGTGGGGAATTGTGAGCGGAATTGGCTGGGGCCTGGCGTTGTGGGTCTCGCTTTATGAACCGCTCATCCTGCTTGCGGCGCTCTTCCTTTCCTTCGTCGTTGCAGATCGCGCGCAGTTCACGGCCCGGGCGCGGCGAACCGGTTGGTGGATTCTGATCGGCATCATCCTCCTGGCGGCGCTGACCGAGCGGCGCTTGCCGGAATGGCCGGAAGCGGAGCCGTTTTTCGCCAACTGGTCGGGAACGATTGGCGAACTCTGGCCCGTCAGCCTAACGAATCCAGACTGGCTCTACTGGTCGGGTGGTTTGCTTCTCGTTAGTCCGTTTCTCTTGCTGCTGGCGGCGTGGCGTCGGCGTCTCCCCTGGACTTTTGCAGGCCTGCTCGCGCTTTGTTTTGTGTTCACAATTGGACAGGCACGCTGGGGATATTTCTTTGTCACCGTTTTCCTCCTCACGATTCCAGCTCAGTTCGCGTTCGTCAGGCCTGGGTGGCGCGCCGGTGCGACGGTGGTCTTGACTCTCTTTCCGTTACTCCTCTTCTGGGATAAAAGTTTCGCGCCTAACGAGGTGACGGCGGCGCGGCGAACGGCGGAGCGAATCGCGCTGGCGCAATGGCGCGCGGTCGCAAGTTCGTTAGCCGGGCCGAACGCGGCGCCGATTTTGGCGCCCTGGTGGCTGGCGCCGGCGACCGCCTACTGGTCGGGCCAACCGGTCGTGGCCGGGAGTTCGCATGAAAGCCTTCCCGGCATCGTGGCAACTGCCCGTTTTTTCCTCTCCACTTCGCCGGAGGAAGCGTGGGAGATTCTCCGAGAGCATCGGGTGAAGTGGGTTTTGGCCGAAGACAGCGAGCGTGTGGCGGCGAATTCCGCGGCCATTCTCGGCCTTTCTGCGCCATCCACAGCGCTCTCTTACAGATTGGACCGTGATCCGCCACAAGTTCCTGATTTTCTGAAGTTAATCGGCAGGAACGGAAGTTGCACACTCTATGAAGTTCGCGATTTGCATTACAAATTCAGGAGTTTGCCGAAGCCGAGCGTTGACATGACACCCGGCGGCTTCTAATAATGCTGCGTGTTAAAGAAATTCTTCCCGCAAAGGCCCGCGCCCTCAGGCGAAAATTCATCGCCCGGCTCGACTTTTGCTGAGGAGAACCCGGTTTCATCTTTTCGGGAGGAAACACCTAAACAACCAACCATGACCGAGCAAAAATATATGGCCGAACACACTGGCAAAGATGTCCTCTCGAAAGATGTCGTGATTAAGGGAAGCATTACATTTCAAAAGGAGCTCATGATCGACGGCAAAGTCGAAGGTGAGATCAGCTCCGATGGCGTGCTGACGATCGGTGAAAACGCCGACATCCGGGGCGATATCAAGACTAAATCGATCACCGTTTACGGCAAAGTGCACGGCAACATCACCGTCGCCGAACGCTGCGAACTCAAATCGCGCTGCACTTTGCGGGGCGATCTGAAGGCCGCTCGTCTCGTGATCGAGGAAGGTGCGACTTTCATTGGTAAGTCCGAAGTGACCAGCGGCAAGGCGCCGGCCAACTCGAACAGCGGGTCGACCCGTCCTGAGATCGTGCGGAATGATGAGGCGCCGGCCAAGACGGCCTTTGCCGGTCGTTCCTAAGCGATAGCCCGCCGGCACCTCTGTGTCCAAGTCGCCTCCTAAGGTTAGTGTGGAGTGTCCACACTGCGGCTTCAAACAGATGGAGTATGTCGCGGCCAGGAGCATCCTCTGCCGGCAGTGCGGCAAACATTCCGTCGTCGCTCACGCCGAGCGTGTCGAGGTCGTCAGAGCGACGCTCGAAATCGGCGGGATCGTGGCGAGGCAGTCGTTGCTGCAGCGAATCAAGGGGCTCTGGAACCGGCACCGCATCACTTCGGTGGCGTGCTTTGATTGCGGGACGGTCCAGGAACTGAACTCAGCTGCGGCCTCCACGATTTGTCCCTCGTGCAGCGTCCACATGGACCTGCGCGATTACAAGATTAACACTTCATTCAGCCGCTCCATTCGCACCCACGGCCAGGTCCATGTCACTGCCGCGGGCGACCTAAGCGGCAGCACGGTTGTCTGTCGTTCGGCGATCATTGACGGCAAACTGCGCGGCAGTTTGGAGTGCACCGAGAAAGTGGAATTCCGCGCAGCGGCCAAGCTGCAGGCCCCTTTAAGCGCGCCCGAGGTGCTGATTGGCAGAAAAGCGGACGTGCAATTATTTCGGCAGCTCCAGGTCCGCTCGATTGAGATTCGGGGCAAAATGTCGGGTGAGATCATGGCCGAAACCGTCGTGACCATCCGCCGCACCGGATCGCTCGACGGCAATGTCATCGCGCGCTCGATCAACGTCGAAAAGGGCGGGACATTTACCGGCCAGCTCATCATTGGCCAGAAGAAATTGGAGCAGGCGGAATTGATCGCGGGGGTCGAGGAAACGACGAAGCCGCGCGGCGGCGCAAAATCGCGTCCGTCACCGCCGCACCCTTTCGGTTTGCCGGCCACTTCCTAGTTCGCGGTCGATGCAAAAGCTGCTTCCGCGCAGTCCTTACGAGCGTCTCGGGGGATATGTCCATCTGCCGCGTTTGATCGACAAGGCGCGGCTGCATCGCCAGGGGTTGCTCGAGGGCTATAACTACAAGACCGTCGGCTTCGACAAGCACCTTCTCGCCTTCCTGAGACTGGATCCCGACGCCTTCGAGAAAGTGGCTAACGAACTCGATGACGACGCCGCCATTCTCGTCTGGATTCGCGCCAACGGCGTCGCCCACACGCCCGAAGAGATCGAGCAATGGAACGAGGCGATGATTTCACGGCATCCCGACACTGCGGAAAAGAAGGCGCGTTTCCTCCATTTCCTCAAGGAAGCGGGCGGCGCCGGGCGGAAGGACATCCGCACTTATTTCGACCTCATCGAATTCGATGAGGATCGACTGAAATAATGTGGGAGGGGCCTTTGCGCCCCGATCAGGGCAGACGTCGCGACAGATCGGGGCACAAAGGCCCCTCCCACATTGGCCGCCCGACGAGCAAAGCTATTTTACGAACTGGGCGAAAATCTTGTTCGCTTCCTCGAGCGTTTCTTTGCTCCCAATGTCATACCAGGTCCCCTTAATCTGATAAGTTTTCACCGGGCGCCGGGTGTATAGCCATTGGATGAAACGCCCGGGTTGATCGGGATTGTTTCCGGCCGCGATGTAGGTCGTGAAAAGTTCGAGCGTCTCGGCCGCAAAGTAGTAAAGCGCGATGCCGGTCAGAGTCGTCTCCGGGTTCTCGGGCTTCTCTTCGAAATGGGTGATGACGCCGTCTTCGTCCGTCTGGATCGCGGAATATTTCTTCATCGCGTCGAGATCACCCGCGTCGTAGGTCGCGAGAGTGGCGGCGGAACCTTTCGCGGCGGCGGCAAAATCCGCCAGCGGTTCGCTAAAGAGGTTATCGCCACCGACCACGATCATCGGCTCGCTCCTTAATTCCTCGCGCGTGATGACCAGTCGAATGTCGCCGATGGCGCCGAGCTTGTCGGCATCGCTGCGCGAGCCGTCGTTCACGATCTTGAATTTGACCTTGGGTTGCGATTTTGAGTAACGGCTGGCCCAATCCTCGAAGTCCTTCGCAAATTTGTCGTTCGTCACCACGTAAACCGTTCCGATCTCGGGAATCGGCGCGAGGTTATCGAGGACCCATTCGATCATGGGTTTGCCCGCTACTTCGAGGAGCGGTTTAGCCTTCGTGAGCGTGAGCGGGTAGAGGCGGGTGGCGTAGCCGGCAGCAAGGATGAGGACGTTCATGCGATGTGGATGCGGACAGTAAATGCATCCGCCGATGCCACAAGCGCGGATTGCGCGCGCGTCGTTAGGCGTGCCCTGGCACGGCGACGGCGGTCAATTCCTCCTGGAGTTGATCGATCCGTTTCGCGTCGGTAATTTTCCCGCGAGTGCCGGCGTCGGTCACGTAGAAGGTGTCGATCGCTGCTCCCTTTTCTGTGTTGATGCGGGCGAGCGCGATATAAACGTTGTTGCGACCCAGGCAGGCGACGAGGTCGTGGAGAAGGCCAAGCCGGTCCGGCGTTTCCACCTGGATCAGAGTCGACATGGGATGGCTCTTATTTTCAATCGTGATACCGCTTGGAAAATCAATCTCCGGCGCGCGCTCGCTGGCTTGGCGCCGGACGTTGGTCAGAAGTGGCGTCATGTCGAATCTTTCGCCTTCCAGCGCGATTCGGAGAACTGATTCGACCGTTGCGATCTCGTGCGGATCGGTCACCGGTCCGAGCTTCTTGTTGCAGACGCGGAAGACGTCGAGCACGAGACTGTCGCCGCGCACGAAAATATCCGCGCTCAAGATATTCACTGACGCGACGGCGAACGCACCCGCGATGCTGGCGAGTAATTGCAGTCGATCCCAGGTGCAGATGGAAACAACGCTGTGGCCTTGTTCCGGCTGTGCCTCCCAGCGCACGGCGGGCACGTAGGCGGCCTCGCCGGTGAGATAGAGGCCGCGCCAAAAACTGCGAAATAGATCGAGATGCGCGACGATTTCCTCGACATCGAACGCCCGAAAATAATGGTCGGGCATGTAATCGAAGTGGGCCTCGATTTCGTCCGCAAAATCCGGCACGAGTCTGGCCGCGACGGCATCGTGCAGTCGGTCGCGTTCGATTTTTGTCTGGGAAATGAACCCTTCCTGGTCCTGCAAATAGCGCGCCGTCGCATGATAAAGTTGCCAGACGAGCAGCTCTTTCCAATCCGACCACGCATCGGTTGTGCCCTGCCCATCGGCCAGGGTGAGCAGCATCAGCGCATCGAGATTCAACTGCGATTTCACGATGCTCGCAAACTCGATCACGGTTGCCGGGTCATCGACGTTCCGTTGTTGC
>JBBPZW010000126.1:0-8575 GCA_038198475.1 Chthoniobacterales bacterium
GAACTCTCCTTCCGCCAGTCCCGCCTTCTCCGGATTCCGCGCAATATAATTCCGTGTCCCCTCGAGCTGCTCCGAATCGCGGATAATCGTATCAAAGCTCTCCTCCATCCAAACCGCCCCCTCTCTTCCCGACGCGCGATTGACGCCCTTGGCCGAAAACGACTTCCAGGAATGCAAAATCGCCGAAAGCGAATGCTCGCCCAACGGCTTCACAATGGCGTGCACATTGTTTGGCATCACGACAAACGCATCGAGAACATAGCGCTCGGAATCGAAATGACGGAGAGTGTCGGCGACGGCGCGCGCCGCTTCGTTTTCTCGCAGCAGACAACTCCCATGTCCCTGGTCTAACCAGTTTTCCCGGCTTTCTTCGCAGTGCCGGATATAGTCGCGCGTGGTCTGCCAATTCCACGGCTGCGGATGATGGCGCAGCCATTGTTCGCGTTCCTCGTGCCATTGCCGCAGCACATTGTCGGGGACGGAATCGGCCAGGCGGAAACTGACGAAGTAGGTTGCGCCGGGTTGTTCCCAATGAGGAAGATGGCGCCGGGTTTGTTTGAGCGGGCCGTGCTCGTCGAAGGGTTTGAAGAGATTCGCTTCCGCTGGGAACTGGGTGTGCCGACCGGCTGGAAGCCCGTCGGCCGAGTCAGGCTGGAAGCCTGACTTCCGTTGCGCTGTGCTGGCATCCTCTGTAAGGCGGGCTGACTCTTTGACGATTTGCGCGATGTTTTGCAGGAACCACGGGTCAATCTTCGTGAGACCAAAGATATCCTCGATCGACATCCCATCCTGAAACGCCTGCGCCAGGTAGAAGATCCGTTCCGCGTTCGGCACGCTCAATTTGCGCCGCAGTGCTTCAGCATCGACCCGCACTTCGCGGCCGTCGCCACACAGTCCGAAGCGCTTGATCTCGAGACTGCGCAACGCTTTCTGGAGAGCTTCCTTGAAGGTGCGCCCGATCGCCATCGCTTCGCCGACGCTTTTCATCCGCGTCGTCAGGGTGGCGTCGGCTTCCGGAAATTTCTCGAAGGTGAAACGCGGCACCTTCACGACACAGTAGTCGATCGTCGGCTCGAAACTCGCCGGGGTTTCGCGTGTGATGTCGTTCCGGATTTCGTCCAGGGTGTAGCCGACCGCGAGCTTGGCCGCGATTTTCGCGATCGGAAAACCGGTCGCCTTCGAGGCCAGCGCGCTCGAGCGTGAGACGCGCGGGTTCATCTCGATCACCACCATTCGCCCGTCTTCCGGATTGATCGCGAACTGGATATTCGAGCCGCCGGTCTCGACCCCGATCTCGCGAATGACCGCGAATGAGGCGTCGCGCATCGCCTGGTATTCGCGGTCGGTCAGAGTCTGGGCGGGCGCGACCGTGATCGAGTCGCCGGTGTGCACGCCCATCGGATCGAGATTCTCGATCGAGCAGACGACGACGCAGTTGTCGGCCCGGTCGCGCATCACCTCCATCTCGAATTCTTTCCAGCCTAACAATGATTCCTCGATCAGGACTTCGCTCACGGGGGAAAGATCGAGGCCGAGTTCGACGATCGAGGAGAGCTCTTCGCGGTTGTAGGCGATCCCGCCACCGGAGCCGCCGAGGGTAAAGGCCGGCCGGATAATGAGCGGGAAACTGCCGATCTCGCCCGCGACCCGTTCGGCGTCGACCAGCGACCGCGCGATCCCGGAGCGCGCGACGTCGAGGCCGATCCGGACCATCGCTTCCTTGAAAAGCTGCCGATCCTCGCCCTTGGCGATGGCGAGGGCGTTGGCTCCGATCAACTGTACATTATGCCTAACGAGTGCGCCGTTGCGGTTCAGTTCCATCGCGGCGTTGAGCGCGGTCTGGCCACCCATCGTGGGCAGGATGGCATCCGGCTTTTCCCGTTCCAGGATGGCTTCGATCACTTCCGGGCTGATCGGTTCGATGTAAGTGCGATCGGCAAACTCCGGATCGGTCATGATCGTGGCCGGGTTGGAATTGACCAGCACGACCTCGTAGCCCTCCTCGCGCAGGGCTTTGCAGGCCTGGACGCCGGAGTAATCGAACTCGCAGCCCTGGCCGATGATGATCGGGCCGGAGCCAATGAGGAGGATTTTGTGCAGTTGATCGTTCCTCGGCATGCGCTGCGGGACCGTATGCAAAAACTGGCCGAGGTCGAGGCAATCGGCCGCCTTCACTGCTGCGTATAATGGGGATGACGAGAAAATCGAAGTGGGCCAAGCCGGCCGGCGCGAAGATCGGGTGGCGGCGGCGGGAGACAGAAATCATTTTTCGCAATCCGGTCTTCGCCCTGCGTAAAGACGAAATCGAGCTCCCGAATGGCGAGCCGATGTCGTTTGCCTACCTCGAGCGGACCGATGCCGTCATCGTCGTCCCGGTCACCGCTGGGGGCGAGATGGTCCTGATCAATCAATACCGCTATTCCACCGATCAATGGTGCCTCGAGGTCCCGGCCGGCGGAACGCACGATAAGCCTAACGAATCGCTCGAGGAGGTGGCGCGAGCCGAGCTACGGGAGGAGGTCGGCGGGACCTGCGGGGCGCTGCTTTATGTCGAAAACTTTTTCTCCGCCACATCGCTGACCGACGAAAAGTGCCACATTTTCCTGGCGGAAAACGTCACCTTGTCCGACTCGGACCGTGAAGTCGGGGAATCGATCGAAGTGAAAACGCTGCCGGTTGCCGAAGCCGTCGCTCTCGTGCGGCGCGGGGAAATGAGGGACGCGCAGAGCGCCCTCGCGATTTTGCTCTGCGAGCCGCACCTGCGCGAGCGCGGGTATGTGAAATAGGATTTTCCTGCCGCTGCGGTGCCGGACTGTAGACGCTATTCTGCCATCTCTTGCTTTAGCTCGGCGATGAGAGTTCGGTCGGGATTTGTGAGAAGAGTCGCGGGCGGATTTTGCTCGACCGTGTCCAGGGCGAGCTGAAACCAACGATGGGCTTCGGCTTTGTTTCGGGCGCGCGCATGAATTTCGCCGATTTGTTGGAGGACGCTCGCGAGATCCGAACGTGGAATCGGATTCTCGCGATCGGAGTCGACCACTTTTTCGAGCATGGCGCGCGCGCGTTGCTGACTCGCGAGGGCAGCGTCTGGTTGCTCGAGTCCCAGTTGAGCTTTGCCGATGCCGAGCCAACAGACCGCCCGGCTGCGGGTGTATTCGGCGCTGTCCGGAGATCGCTCGGCGAGCAGGGTATCGAGCTCGATCGCCTGCTGAAATTCCGCGATCGCGATCGGGTAGTTTTTCGCGAGGAGGTTGGCTTCTCCGGTATAGCTGTGCGCGACGCTGACGTTGTGCAGCATTGAGGCGTCGTTAGGATCCTTGTCGTGCAGGGCCTGGACCAGGCGGGTCATCTCCGGGCAAATGGCGAGCGCCTTGGCCGCGTCGCGCTGCTCCAGGTAGAGCTCGCACTGGCTGAACCTGAGGAGCCAAAGATGATGCTTTACGCTGTAGGAGTTGGGTTGCTGGTCGGCGAGCGATTGGGTGACGGCAAGGGCCCGGAGAAACGTTTTTTCCGCCGCCGCGAAATCCCCGGCTGTCTTTTGCGCAGAACCGATGCGGGTCAGGCATCGTCCGAGTGCGGTGCGTGTCTCGATGTCGTTAGGCGCGCTGATTGCTAAGCCCTCCAGAATGGGCAGCGCTTTGTGGAAATGGAGTAAGGCGGCTGACGCGTCCTGATTCCAGGCCGGGATGTCGCCGTAGTGCATCTCGAGGTCGGCCAGGGCCCTGGCCAATGGATGTGAGGCGGGCTGTTCTGAAGTCAACACGACTCGCAAAGCGAGCGCTTTGTCGTAGGCGGCGACGGCATCCTTGGTGCGGTTCGACCACCAAAGGAGATAACCAATCTGCTCGTCGTTGTGGGCCAGACCGTTGCGCAGCTCGACCGACGTCGGATCATGATTGAGAAGTGATTTGCGCAAATTCTGCGCCTTGTGATAACTGGCCAGCGCGCCGGCCATGTCGCCCAGGTTGGCCTGGTTCGGCTCGCCCTGCACGTCGCCGACTTTCTCGTAAGCCGCGGCCAGCTCGGCTTGCAACCCGCGATTACCGCTCGCCTCCTGGGAGAGACGATCGAGATATTCGAGCGCGCGTTTGACCAGAGTCTCGCGCGCGGCGGTGGCGCCTGGCAGATCGGCGATCTGCGGCTCGATCTCGAAGAGAAAAGAATGCGCCAACTGGCGGACGTCGTCGAAACGACGATTGGCACGGCGCGCCTGCCAGGTGGTCGCGATAATGCCGCCGAGCAACGTCAGTATGAATAATGAAGCAACCGCGACGCCGAGGCGATGGCGTCGGATGAATTTCGAACCGCGATAGGACCACGTTTCCTTGCGCGCGAAAACTGGCAGCCCGGCAAGATGGCGGCGAATATCTTCCGAAAACTGGCCGACCGACGGATAACGCCGTTCCGGCTCCTTGCGCAGGGCCATGAGAATGATGTTGTCGAGATCGGGGTCGAGCCCGCGCCGGTGCGCACTGGGACGCAGCGGCTCCTGCTCGATAATGGCGCGCGCGATTTCCACCGGAGCCGAGCTCGTTAGGCGAGCAGGCCGCTCGCCGGTCAGGAGTTCGTAGAGAACGACGCCCAGGCTGTAAATGTCACTCGCGGTGGTCATGCTTTCCCCGCGCACCTGCTCCGGGCTGGCGTAATGCGGCGTCATTACGCTCGCCAGTGTCTGTGTCTGGTCATTGGTTTGTGTCGTTTCCGGGGCGAGCAATTTCGCGATCCCGAAATCGAGCAGCTTTGGCTCGCCGTCGGCAGTGACCCGGATGTTGGCAGGCTTGATGTCGCGATGAATAACGAGATGGCGATGCGCGTAACTCACCGCCGCGCAGATCTTGCGGAACAACCTCAGGCGCTCGTTCGTCGGGAGGCGATGATTTTCGCAATAAACATCGAGCCGCTCGCCATCGACGTATTCCATGATGAAATAGGGAACGTGCTCCGGAGTCGCGGCGACGCCGAAGAGCCGGGCAATGTGCGGATCGTTCAGGCCCGCCACGATGCGCGCTTCCTGGCGGAGATGACGTGCAGTCCCGCCCGTGCCGTAGCCGCGCTGCACAAGCTTGATCGCCACTTTGCGCCCGAGCGCGGTGTCTTCGGCCAGATAGACTTCGCCCATCCCGCCTTTGCCGAGGAGGGAAATAATGCGGAAGTCGCCTAACGATTCCCCGGCGCTTAGGGCGTCATCGTCCTGGGCAAAGGCTTCCGCGCGCACCTCGATCGCCGGCCGTTCGAGAAAATTGCCGGCCGCGTCGTGCGCCCGCAGAAACGCGGTAACCTCGCCGAGAACTCTCTCGTCGCCGCCACAGGCGTCGCGCACGAAGTTAGAGCGAAGTTCGCTCGGCTGCTCGATTGCCGCCTGGAAGATCTCCTCGATCCGCTCCGCTTCCGCGCTCATGTGGGCGACCCGGTGTCGTCGCGGATCGTGCGATGCAGCCATGCTTTGGCAAAAGTCCAGTCGCGCCGCACCGTCGCGGAATTCAGGCCCATCGCCTCGGCGGTTTCCTCGACCGTCAGCCCTCCGAAGAAACGGAGTTCGACGACGCGGCTCTTGCGCTCGTGGACCGCCGCCAATTGCGTCAACGCGTCATCCAGTGCGAGCAGATTCTCGGCTCTCTCCTCGGGTGGAAGCAGCGCTTCACTGAGTTCGATCTTCTCCGCATGGCCGCCGCGCTTTTGCGCCACGTGGGCCCGCGCATGATCGACCAGGATTCGCCGCATCAACTTGCTCGCGATCGCGAAAAATTGGGCACGGTTTTCCCAGTGAGTATTTTTTTGCCCGGCGAGACGCAAATAGACTTCGTGCACCAGCGCGGTCGGCTGGAGGGTGTGATCGCCGCGTTCCCGGTGGAGATACTGGCGCGCTAACCGGCGCAACTCCGCATAAACCACCGGCATGAGATGGGCCGCCGCGTCCGCATCGCCCGCGCTCCAGTGCGCGAGCAATTGCGTGATTTCGGGAGGCACTTCGTCCTGCTTCATCGGTCACGGCCCTGCTGGATCCCGGAAAATATTTTCATTCCGGTGCGCGGTTTCAGCGCGGTTTTGCGCATTAGCTTCTTGGAACCCACAGGCGCTAGGCGCTTCACGGAAACAGCATGCACTATTCAACCTCGGCTCGGCAAGGTGCGCCGCGCCTGCGAACGTCATCCCGACCATGAAACCATTCAAATTCTCAATTCTTGCCCTAGGCACTCTTTTCGTTGCGAGCGGTCTCGCCTGGGCGGTGAATCCGCAGCCGGTGATTGTCACGACGATTTCCTCGGGCAACGACGCGGTCATTTTTCCCGATCCGAGCGGCGCACCGTCGAACCAGAAGTTTCCCGCGTTGCCATTTAACTCGTTTCCCCATGGAGTCTCCTACTACGGGAGCGATAACGCGCTCGTCGGCGACGCCTTCAACTCACGCTTATTCGTCATACAGATTTCGACGGCGGCGTTGCTCGCCACCATCGACACCTCCACCGCAGGTTACGACGGCACCGGCACGATCGCGGTTGCGCCCAGTCTGACGGAAGCGCTGGCGATGGGTAATAGTAACAAGCTTTACGTCATCCACGCGCCGTTCGCGGCCGATTCTGCCATCACTTCGGTCACGTTACCGGGGACGATGTTGGATCTGGAAACTCAGGCTATCGTTTTCAACCCGGCGGGGCGCGCTTTCGTCGAGACCGGGGCCGGAATTTCCGTGCTCGATCCACCCTACAGCAAGGTCGCCTTCACCATGCCGGCGGTGAACGGTTCGACCAATGGTGCCGCGCTCGCCATTACCCAGGACGGAAACACGCTCCTGGCGACGGTGTTTAATAATTTGGTCCGGATTTATCACGCGCCCTACAGCGCAGCCTCGGTCCCCGAGCTGCTTATCATTCCGGGTTTCGCTGGCCTGGACGGGATTGCGATCACGCCGGACGCGACCAAAGCGATTGTCGTTCCGTCGAACACCGACCAAACCATTCGCGCCTCGGCGATCAGCGCACCATTCGGCGCGAACTCGGTAGTGGAAGTTTTGCCGATTCCTCCGGGGACAAACGGCTTCGAGGATGTCGGCATGAGCGCTGATGGTCAGCTCGCCATTCTCGCCGGCAACGGGGCCGCCCTGGATGGGACGATGGAAGAGCCAATCTTCGTCCGGGCACCGTTCACCGCGGCGGGAGCACAGGCTTTCGCCGTGCCGGTGGAGAATGCTACCAATCCGAATCGCGGCAACGGCGCGGCGCGCTTTCTCCCGCCGGGTCTCGCTCCTGGCCTGACGATCTACACCACCGCTCCTGCCACCGGGGCGCTGGGCGCCGATTTCACTTTCACCCTCAACTACGCGAACACCGGCACGACGGCGGCAAACGCGGTGGTCATCCGCACCCCAGTGCCCACCGGGACGACCTTTGTCTCAGCGAGCAACGGTGGCACGATCTCCAACGGTTTCGTTACTTATAACCTCGGCGCGCTCCCCGCCGGAGGCGCCCCCCACACCGTGTCCTTCACCGTCAATCTTGCCTCTTCCGCGCGCCCAGTGGTGAGCGAAGCCAATTACACGATTGCGGCCACCGGCGTCCCGCGGATCCCAGGACCGCCGCTGAACGTTTCCATCACCGGTATCGGCGCATTGCCCGCCCAACTGCTTAACATTTCCACCCGCCTCAACGTCCTGACGAACGACAACGTCCTGATCGGCGGTTTCATTATTACCGGTAGCGGTTCGAAACAGGTGCTCATTCGCGGCCTCGGGCCGTCGCTCCCCGTCTCCGGGGTGCTGGCTGATCCTGTGCTCGAACTGCATAAGTCAGACGGCACGGTCATTACCAACAACAACTGGAAAGACACGCAGCAATCCGCCATCGAAGCGACCGGCATTCCACCGAAGAATGACCTTGAATCTGCGATTGTCGCGACGCTCGATCCCGGCGCCTTCACCGCGATTTTGAAAGGGAACAACGATGGCACCGGCGTCGGCCTGGTGGAAATTTACGACTTTGATGGGACCGGCGCTTCACATCTGGTCAACCTCAGCACCCGCGGCTTCGTCGGAACGGGCGACAACGTTCTGATCGGCGGCGTGATTGTCGGACCAGGCGACGGAGGCATCCCGACGGTGGTGGTGCGGGCCATCGGGCCGTCGTTAGCCGGGGTGGCTAATACTTTGTCGGACCCCAGCCTGGAGCTGCATGACGGCAATGGCGCGATCATCGCAACGAACAATGATTGGCGAGAGGGCCAGCAAGATCAGCTCATCGTCGACCAATTGGCGCCGACCGACGACCGCGAATCGGCCATCGAGTTGACGCTCGCCCCGGGAGCTTACACCGCGATCGTGAGCGGCGTTGGTGGAACGACCGGGGTCGCCCTGGTTGAATTCTACAACTTGCAGCCAGCCGCGCCCGCTGCGACTCGTTAGGCTGCGGCGCGCTGGCGATCGAGGTAAACTTTGCAGATTCCCTTGATCCGGCTGAGCACGTAATACGTCGTCTGGCTGCGCACCCGGACCAGTTCGGCGCCGACAATGCGCGTCACAAAATCCTGCGGCATGTCGAGAATCTCCTGCGGCGTCGCGCCATCGAGACCTTTGCAAAGGATC
>JBBPZW010000127.1:0-16832 GCA_038198475.1 Chthoniobacterales bacterium
AGGCGCTGTTGGCACCAATATTTTTGCCCGAACTATTTTGTCGCCGCTTCTCCCGGCGAAGCGGGGGTCGGGGGGCGCCCGGGGAGGTAAAATCTGTGAGCGACGCTGGTGCCCGCGCTGCGCCGCGCGAAGCGTCTACAATGACTGCGGCGGCGCTCGCGGGTTTTGCCGCGCTTGGATTTGGCTTCTGGTTCCTGGCCGTGCCGCTGCTTGCGCGCCAGCCGCTCCTTTTCTTCAGTTTCGTTTTTTTAGCCGACGCCGGCGTGCTGGTGTTGCCGGTCGTTGGGCGGGCTCACCGCGGTCTCGCCTTCGGCGCCGGTGCTTTCGCTTTCGCGCTGATTGCGGGTTGGATCGCGTTGTTCGCTCCACACGCGCCGCTCAGCGCGCCGCTCGCGGCCATCGTGATCTTCGCTTTTCTGCATGCGGCGATCACGCCGGCCTCTGCCTGGCGACCGGGCCTGCTGCCGTTTACCGCGTCGGGAACGCTCACCCCCTTCGTGCTTCTCGTAATCCTGATCGGGCGGGTCGATCTTTGGAACCCGACGCCGGTCTTTGCGATCGCGCTTCTGCTTGCCCTCATCCTGCTCGCGGCCGCCATCGTTAGGCGAGGAGACTGGCTGGCGCTGGCCGCACTGCTGGGCGCCGCGATGGTGGAATTGACCTGGCAAGGCATGCGCTACTCCAACGCGCAGGCGGTTCCGGCGATGGTTTGCTACGCGCTCTTCCTGCTTCTTTTCGTCGCCTTTCCATTTTGTTCGGCGGAAAAGGAGAAGGCGTGGTCGTGGGCGATCAGCGCCCTCGCGCAGGTCCTGCAATTCTGGCTCGTCTATCGCGTCGTCACGCTTGCTTTCCCTAACGAGTGGATGGGAATACTCCCGGCTATCTTCATCCTCCCGGGCACGTTCGGAGTCTGGACGCTCCTGAAGCTTTACCGGGCCGATCCGGCGACGGGCGATAGCCGACTTGCCTGGCAGGGTGGGGCGCTTCTGCTTTTCGTTAGTCTGATTTTTCCGCTCCAATTCGAGCGCGAATGGATCACCCTCGGCTGGGCGCTGGAAGGCGTCGCTCTTCTCTGGCTCTCCGGTCGTCTTCCGCATCGCGGGTTGCGGGTGGTGGCCGTCGCGCTTCTCGCCGCATCCTTTGCCCGGCTCGCGCTCAACCCCGCCATTTTCGAATATCACCGGCGCAGCGGGACCCGGATCTGGAATTGGTATCTTTACGCCTACGGCATCACCAGCCTGTGTCTGCTGGCGGGTTCGCGGCTCTTCGGAAATCCGCGACCGACCGCCGGCGAACGGTTCGCCCCTGCCTTTCTCGGCTCATTAGGCGCGGTTCTCGTCTTTCTCCTCCTTAACATCGAGATCGCGGATTACTTCTCGATGGGACCGACCCTGATCTTTTCCTTTTCCGGCAATTTCGCCCGCGATATGACCTACTCGATCGCCTGGGCACTCTTCGCTCTCGGACTCATCGTGATCGGGATGCGGCTGAAGCACCCTGCCGCTCGTTATGCTGGGCTCGGCCTGGTGGCGATTACGTTGGCCAAGCTCTTCCTACACGACCTGAGCGATCTCAATGAGCTTTACCGCATAGGCGCTTTCGTTGGCGTGGCGGTCATCTTGATCGCAGCCTCTTTCATCTATCAGCGGTTCTTGTCGCCTGCGGCCTAGACGAAATAGGCGATTCTAAAGTGCGTCCGGCGCATTTTATCATTCTCTTTTTCGTCGTTCCTGACAGCCTGTGAATCATGCTTTCCACTTTCAAAGTGAGCCACATCGCGGGGACTTGGATGGGCTGTTTCTTGCGTCTGGTCAGGCTGATACCTTCACTGTCACAACCACAGATCCGCGGGGATCGGCGGATTGTTCGTTCAGGGCGACGCGGAAGAAGAGGTCCTCATTCGCGCCATCGGGCCCGACCTTGCTGCGACGCAGGGTGTCGACCCGCTAGCCGATCCGAACCTCGAGCTGCGCGATGCTTCCGGCACGCTGATGGCCACGAACGAAAACTGGCCTGACTCGCAGATAGTGGAGATCAACGCGACCGGTCTGGCGCCCGGTGGCCCTCTGGACGCCGCCATTCTCGTCAGCCTGCTCCCGGAAAACTACACTGCCATCGTACGCGGACACGGTGAGACATCGGGCGTAGCCCACGTGGAAATTTACGACCTGAACACCGACAACTAGCGCATCCAAGCGCTTGGCGCGGTGGGGAGATTCGTTAGGTCGGAAGCAAGCGACTTGCGCTACACTCGCGACCGGCTCTTCTTTCCTGCCCATGTCAGCAGCGGAGGACAAACGAGTCAGCACCAAGGCGACGAGCATCGTTGGCTTGGCCGTCTTGTGCAGCCGGGTCCTCGGTTTGATCCGCGAGATGGTGATCGCCGCGCTCTTCGGCGCTTCGAAAAATATGGACGCGTTCCTGACCGCCTTCCGCGCGCCAAACATGTTGCGCGATCTCTTTGCCGAGGGCGCGCTTTCGACGGCGTTCGTGACGACTTTCTCGCGGCGGATCGCGACCGAGGGCGACCAATCGGCCTGGCTGCTGGCGAGCAAGGTGGCGACGCTCACGCTCGTTTTTATGAGCGCGCTGACGCTGCTCGGGATTCTCTTCGCGCCTTTCGTGATCGGAATTCTCGCGCCTGGTTTTCCTGCGGAGAAGGCCGCCCTAACGATCCAGCTCACGCGGATCATGTTTCCATTCATCCTCCTCGTTTCGCTGGCCGCGCTCGTCATGGGGATGCTGAACGCGAAAAACATTTTCGGGGTGCCGGCGATGGCTTCGAGCTTTTTCAACATCGGCTCGATCGTCGGCGGGGTGGCGCTTTGTTACTGGCTCGATCCGCAGGCGGATTGGCGGCATCCGCACTTTGGTGAACGCGGGCTGGTCGGGCTCGCGCTCGGCACTTTGCTCGGCGGCCTGCTCCAGTTGCTGGTGCAACTTCCGTCCGCTTCCGGTGCGGGATTTCGCTTTCGGTTCGACTTCAATTGGCGCGACCCGGGCGTGCGCACAATTCTCGCGCTGATGGGCCCGGCGACGATCGCGGCCAGCGCGGTGCAGGTGAATGTGGCGGTGAACAGCGGGTTTGCCTCAACGTTAGGCAACGGTCCCATCACCTGGCTGAACATTGCGTTTCGGCTCATGCAATTGCCGCTCGGAGTTTTTGGTGTGGCGGTCGCGACGGTCACGTTGCCGCTCGTGTCGCGGAGCGCGGCGCTCGGCAATACGCGCGAATTTCGCGGCGCGCTCGCGCACGCAATGCGGCTCGTGATGCTGCTCACCATCCCGTCGGCGATCGGACTCATGATTCTGGCCGAACCGATCATCGCGGTGATTTATCAGCACGGGCGGTTCAACGCCGCGGCCACGGTGCAGACGGCGGCGGCGCTGCGCTTTTACGCGATCGGGCTGGCTGGTTACGCGGGGATCAAAGTGCTCGCGCCGGCCTTCTACGCGATCAATAAAAGACATCTCTCGATGCTCGTTAGTCTCGCTTCCATCGGAGTAAATTTCGGGCTGAACTGGTTTTTCACTTTCCATCTCGGGCTCGGACATCGCGGGCTCGCGCTCTCGGTTAGTTTTGTCGCGATCACGAATTTTCTTTTGCTCTACGCATTGATGCGCCGCCATACCGGACGGCTGGAAACGGGCGCGATGCTGGCGACGTTAGGCAAAATCGCGCTCGCCGGGACGGTGCTGGCGGCGGTTTGTTTCCTCTCAGAGCGATTCTTCATGGGCGCCCCGACGCGGGCCTCGCAATGGAAGCTTATTCTGGAAATGGCGATAACGATCGGGGTGGGGGCGGTGGCGTTTTTCGGGATGGCGTTCCTGCTTCGTGTGCCCGAGGTGCACGACGTGGTCGTGATCGCGCGGCGGAAGCTGAAGTTGTAGCGGCGTTAGACCGCGAGGGCGCGATCGAGATCGGCGATCAAGTCGTCGGCGTGCTCGAGTCCGATGGAAAGGCGGAGGAGCGTTTCAGGCGTGCGGCTCTCGGGGCCTTCGATCGATTGCCGGTGCTCGATCAGGCTTTCCACCCCGCCCAGGCTGGTGGCACGGGTGAAGATTTTGGTGTCGTTAGGCACGGCCATCGCCCGGTCCCGATCGCCGTTGGTTTCACAGGAGACCATCCCGCCAAAAAGGCTCATCTGCCGCTGCGCAAGCGCGTGCTGCGGATGGGAAGCGAGTCCGGGATAATGGACGCGGGTGATCTGCGGATGCGATTCGAGAAACTGCGCCACGCGGAGCGCGTTTTCCGAGTGCGCACGCATCCGCCAAGGGAGGGTCTGGATTCCTCGATGGAGCAGCCAGCAATCGAACGGTGCCGGAACCGCGCCGCCGATGCCCTGGATTTCGCGCAGGCGTTGAAAAAGCTCGTCGTCGCGTCGCGCGATGACTGCGCCGCCGAGGACGTCGCTATGGCCGCCGATGTATTTGGTCGTTGAATGCATGACCAGATCGGCGCCGAGATCGAGCGGGCGTTGGATAATTGGCGACCAAGTGTTGTCGCAGGCGAGGAGCGCGCCGGCCGCGTGCGCGATCTCGGCCACGGCGGCGAGATCGGTCAGCTTCAGCGTCGGGTTCGATGGAGTCTCGACCCAGAGGAGTTTGGTTTCCGGTCGGACCGCTTTTTGCACCGCGGTGAGATCGGTCATGTCGACGAGATCGACCGCTAATCCCCAGCGGCCGAGAAGATCGCGCAGGACCTTCTGGATGCCGTAATAAGCCTCAAGCGGGGCGATGACGTGGTCGTTAGGGGAAAGCGTCTGGAAGATGCTCATGGCGGCGGCCACGCCTGAGGCGAAGGCGGCGCAGGCGGCTCCGCCCTCGAGGAGAGCGAGCGCTTTTTCGAGCGCGGCACGATTGGGATTATCGCCCCGGGTGTAATTAAAGCCGGGAAAACTTCCGTCCTCGGCGCGTTCGAACGTGGTCGAGAGATGAATCGGCGCCGCCACAGCCCCGGTCGCGGGATCGACCTCGCGGCCGGCGTGGACCGCAATTGTTTCAGGACGCCATTGCGAATCGTGCTCAACCATGGCGGGCAGCGTAGAGCAGGGCACGCGCGCTTGCCAATCGCCAAGGGAGGAGGGGCCTTTGCGCCTGATCCGTAGCGACGCGCTGACCATCGGGGCGCAAAGGCCCCTCCCACATTTGCATTTGACCTCTGGAAGGTCCCATCGGAAAAACCAACTGCACAAACACCGGCCGGATTTACCGTGTCGGCTGCGCTTTTTATGATATACGACGACGAAGTCTTTAAAATGGCCTGCGACCAGTTCGCAGTCATCGCCGACTACCTGAATATCGACAAAAACGATCGCGACCGGCTGATGTATCCGAAGCGCGCGATGGCCGTGACGCTGCCGGTGCACATGGACGACGGCAGCACGCAGACTTTCCAAGGCTACCGGGTGCAGCACCACCTCACGCTCGGCCCGACCAAAGGGGGGACTCGTTTCTCGCCCGACCTCTCGATGGGGGAAACCGCCGCCCTCGCGATGTGGATGAGCTGGAAATGCGCGCTCAACAATTTGCCCTATGGCGGGGCTAAGGGCGGCGTGGCCTGCGACCCGACTAAACTTTCCCGGAACGAACTCGAGGCCGTCTCGCGTCGTTACATGCAGGAAATGATCCCGTTCGTCGGCCCGAAAACCGACATCATGGGCCCGGACATGGGCACGAACGAGCAGGTCATGGCCTGGTTCATGGATACGTATTCGGTTTACCAGGGCTATTCGGTGAACGAAATCGTCACGGGCAAGCCGGTCTCCATCGGCGGCACCGAGGGCCGGCGCGAATCGACCGGGCGCGGCGTCGTTTATCTCGTCGAGCGGGCGATGGACATGCTGAAGATGGATCCCGAGAAATCGACCGCGATCATCCAGGGATTCGGCAACGTCGGCTCGGTCGCAGCCTTGTCGTTAGGCTTGAAATCGGGGGTGAAGATTGTCGGCATCAGCGATCACACGGTCGCGCTTTACAACCCGAAGGGGATCGACGTGAAGGCGGCTGAGTTGCACGTGCAGAAGAAGGGCAACCTGCGGGCCTTCGGCCAGGACGATCGTATCGACCCGAACGAGCTGCTCGAGATGCCGTGCGACGTCCTCGCGCCTTGCGCCGTCGATCGCGTGATCACGGAAAAGAATGCGTCCAAGATCAAGTGCCGCATTTTGGCTGAAGGCGCGAACGGCCCGACCAGCCCGGAAGCCGATCTCATCCTGAACCAACGCCGGGACGAGGTTTTCGTCATTCCGGACATTCTTTGCAACGCCGGCGGCGTGATCGTTTCCTACTTCGAGTGGGTCCAGGGCCTGCAGGCCTTTATGTGGACGGAGACGGAAGTGACCGACAAACTTTTCCGCATTCTCGAGCACTCGTTCTCGCAGGTGATCAAGCGGGCGAAAAGAGACAATGTCTCGCACCGCACCGCGGCGATGGCGATCGGCGTCGAGCGCGTCATGAAGGCGAAGCAGATGCGCGGACTTTTTCCCTAAATCGGGGCGGGCTCGCCGCAGCGTTATTTCGCTGGCGCGATGAGATAAATGACGTGCACCGACTGGCTGACGGTCACGGGCGCGAGCCGGTACTGGGAGGCGCCTTGTTTATTCACGAGGTCTCTGGCGACACTCAAAGCGACCTGGCTCGAGCCGAAGATCCGGGAACTGATTTCCGGAAAATTGACCGGCGAATGGCAAAGACAGAGCGAATCGTCATGCCGCTCGTCTTGAGCGTTTTCTCCGCTTTCATCCGGGCATCTGCCAGGGCCGCGCCCCATGATTCGTCCTTTACTTCCTCTTCTTTGGCGAGGCTTCCATCAATTCCGGAAAACTCGACTCCATCCAGCGCGATGAGATCGTCGACCAGCTGCGGAAAAATTTTCAGATCGCGCACTTTCACGAGGAACGGACGGGTCACGACATAACCAATGAGCTTGCCCTGCTCGTCGGGGCGGCCCGGCTCCTGTTGAAACTGCGGCTCCGAGCGCAAATCGCTCGCCACCACGTCGTCCGGCGCGATCTTGCGCTCGTCGAGCATGGCAAAGATCTTTGAGGCCTTGGCTTGGACGTCCTGGTTGGCCTTGGTTTGATCGGCGTTCCGGGCCACGAGACCAAAGCGGAGGGTGACGAGATCGGCCGGCTTCTTGATCTCGGCTGTGCCTTCAACGTAGACGTAGGGCTCGTTAGGCAGACCTCCCTCCGCGAGCAGCACTCCGGGCAGGGCAAGAAGCAGAAAAAGCAGGGTCTTCATGAGCCAAGATGGCGGATGCGATGGGCAAGGCAACGGAATCCGGGACGCGCTTTACGCGGAAAGGAATCGCGGCTCCATTGCCCGGCAATGAAGTTCTCGCACGAGGAAGAACTGCGCGGCGAACGACTGCTCGACATCCTGACGGATGAGGAACGCGGCCTGCGCATCGTTGTTTCGCGGCTCGGCGCCGAACTCGTTAGTCTGGCGCGGCGCGACGCGGCAGGAAACTGGATCGGTTTCCTCTATCGCGACAACGACCTGAGGGCGCCGGCGAGCGGGTGGGGGAATCATGCCACCGTCATGGGCTACTTCCTGCACCGGCTGAAAGACGAGAAAAGTCTCTATCGCGGCCGCGAAATTCACGGGGGAACGCACAGTTTTCTGCGCACAAGCTCTTCTCCGATGTGGCGGTGGAGTTGGGGAAAGAGGGCCGGGCTTCACTCACCTTTCGGATCGCGCCTAGCGAGATCGAGCCGGAAGAATATCCGCTCAAAGTTTCCTTCGCCCTGAGCTACACCCTGGCGGGGGACGATGTGGAAGTGAGCTTTCATTTCCAAAATCACGAGCCGGACTTGGTCGCGCACCTCGAGTTTGGCCTGCATCCAGGTTTCGCCGCGACCAGCTTTGATTCTTTCCAGCTCGAGATGCCCGCGGGCCGCTATCGCCGCTGGTCTTCGCCAGGAAATTATCTCACGGGCGAGACGAAGGAGATCGAGCACCGGGGCGGTCCGATGCCGTTCGCGCGGGCCGATCTTCGCGGGTCTTACATTCTTGAGTTCGTCGAGGTTCTGGACCGAACTTTCGTTTATCACGATCCGCCGAGCGGTCGCGAGGTGAGGCTTGATTTATCCGGCGCGCCTTACGTGACGCTTTGGTCTGATGGCGGACCTTTTCTTTGCGTCGAGCCTTGCTGGGGGCTGACTGATCGTCACGAGCAGCGCGCTTTTGAGGATAAAGATGGCATCCAAGAAATCGCCGCCGGTGGAGAGCTAATCGCTGGCTTCTCAATCAAGCCCGGTCTGCTGACGCAGTAGCTCTTGATTCGCGATCGTAAAATAATTTGTCTCTTCTGGCGGCGTTTTTTCGCGTTATTAGGCAGGGGATATTAATGAAGTACGCCTACTCGCCTTTTACCTTTGTGGCCATCTGGCTTCTACTCTCCGCGCTGGAACCGGCGACGGGCCAGATCCTTTACGTTCGCCCGGTCGGAACCGGGACGCAGCAGGTCGGCCAGCTTCGCCAGGTCAATGCGGACGGAACGGGTGACACCGCCGTGGCGGTGCCTTTTGCGGATGTCCTGGGCCCAGTGCCGGCGAGGGATGGAACTCAGTTTGCCGTCTCCGCGGTGGATCCAGCCCGGCCCAACCAAATTAGCCGCAATGTTTTCACCGTGAACCGGACGACGGGCGCAACCCAGAACGCGACCAACTTCCTCGACAGCCTCGATCCGGACACGCTGCTCTACACCTATGTGTATGGATTCTACAAAGCGTTCTCGCCCGATGGCACGAAGATCGCGGTGAATTCCTATTATCGCTCCGGCGGCGAGCATTCGCTCCTGATTTTTATCGGGCTGACCGGGATCGGCTGGACGCTGTTGTTCCTGAAAATGAAGCCGGACGGCCATTGGGGCCAAGTGGTGGGGAACCTGCTCTCGGAGTGGGTGCAGATGGCTGGGCTGGTCTTTCTGACCAAACGGCTGGTGGAGGTGGGGGCGAAGATGTGAGAAGAAAAAGCTGAATGGAGCCGGCGGGGGCCGTGCGACATGGACGGGAAGCCGCGAGGTAGCGGGAGCGAGTTGGGACGAGCGCATCAAACGCCGAGAATTAGAAAGCGGACGTCAGAGGACGGAGGGGAAAACCGAGGGCCGAGGCAGAAGTCAGAGGACAGAGAACAAAGGTCGGAGGTCGAAAAGCTGAAAAGCTGACATCTGACAACTGACCGCTGAAAGTAAGAAGGCAGAAGGATGAATGGAGCGACTGGGAGAGCGACATAGACGGAGCGCCGCGAGGGTAGCGGTGCACGAGCGGGATGCGAGCGCATCAAGGAGGAAGCGTTTGAAAAGCTGAAACGCTGACAGGCTGAAAATCTGAATGGAGCGATTGGGTGAGCGACATGGACGGGAAGCCGCGAGGTAGCGGAAGCGAGTTGGGAACGAGCGCATCAAATGCTGAGGGGAAGGGGGCGGAAGCGATCAATCGCTTAATCCGAGCTGTTTGCGGATCACCCGGGCTAGGTGTCTTTGATTTCGTTGTGTCGTGGGGCCGGGATCACGCGGCGTTGACGCAAGGCAGTGCCATCTTTCTCAATCGCTCGTACGCGGTCAGGCCTCGGGCATGGAACTGAGGACGGTCTCGGTCGAGGTCGCCCGCCCGGAATACATTTCGTGGCGGGTCGCGACGCTGGAGATGGTCGAGACGGTGTAGGGAACGAGAAAGGTGAGCAGAATCTGGAAGACCCGCTCGCCGGTCAACTGGCCCGCGAGGATGGCCGGCCCATGGTTGATGACGAGCAGGATAGTGCCGACGATGAGCGCGGTTTGTCGGGCGCGACGGACGGTCGACGGGTGGGTCGCTAAGCTGAGCCAGGTGCGGAAATTCATTGAGGACGAGCATAGATCAATGACTCTGTCGCCGGCGTTGCCGAATTGTTACGTTTATCTGTCGGGCCCCAGGAAGCGGGAGGAGAGGGGCGTTTCAAGTATCGGGGGAAGTAGAAAGTAGAAAGGCTGAAGGCTAAAGAGGGGAAGCGGCGGGGCTTGGGAAAGCTGACAACGATAAAAAAAGGAGAAAGTTAAAAGGCTAAGTAGAATGGAGCCCGTGGGGACGGTGCGACATCGACGAAGCCCGAAAGGGTGAGCGCATGGGAGATGCGTGAATCAAAGACTTCTGACAGCTGAAGTCGGGATGGTGGCCCAGGAGGCGGGCTGGGAACGTTTGCGTTTGGAAACGGCGGGGCGGTCGTTATTCTGCCCCCGGCAGAAGCAACGGTATGGACGAATTTAGTTATCTCTCGGTGTTGCTCTCGATCATCATCGGCTTGGCGGTGACGCAGTTGCTGACGGGGATGCGCGGTCAGATGCTGGCCCGCGCCAGGGTGCGCGGGTTCTGGCCGTCGCAACTCTGGGCCGGCAGTTTCCTCGTGATCTCGACGCAGGTGTGGTGGGCCATGTTTGATCTGCGCGACCGGCATGATTGGGCCTTCGCCGGGTTTGCCATCCTCCTCGCGCAAACGATCGCGCTCTATCTCTTGACGGGGCTGGTCTATCCGGATTTCCCGGCGGAGGGGACGGTGGATCTGCGGGCGCATTATTTCGCTCAGCGCATTCATTTCTTCACTCTCCTGGCGATCGCGCCGGTGCTGAGTGTGGCGCGCGATCTGGTGCTCAATCACGCTCTGCCGGGGAGAGAGAATCTCGCGTTTCACGGCTTGTTCCTGGCGCTGGCGGTGTCGGGGCTGATGGTGGCTGGCGAGGCGATTCACAAGTCCCTCGCGGCTTTCGGGGCGGCGGCGATTGTTTGCTATGTGGTTTTCCTCTTCGCCCATCTGGGGGGATAGGAAGGGAAAGTAGAAAGTAGAAAGGCTAAAGTAGAATGGAGCGACTGGGGAGCGGCATGAACGGAATGGAGTGAGCTAGGAAGCCGCGATGGATGGGAAAGCCGGGAGGCCGATTGAGCGGGAAACGAAAGCGTCAAAGCCGCGAGCTAGCGGAAGCGAGCGGGCGCGAGGGAATCAAGGCGGAAGGCGTCGCCCGCTTGGGGTGCGCTTGAAGGTGCCTTCGCCATCTTCATTCAAGTTTTCCACGGTGAGCTGCGTCGCTCTGCCGTCGCCGCCGATAGTAAAGGTGACCCCACTCGTTCCAGTGATGTCTTCGCTCTCGGTGTGCCAGGTGAATGTGTCCCGGTCGTAATGTTGCATCGGGAAGGACTTGCTTTGCGGCCCGAGGGTCATGGTGAGGCTGTCGCCCTGTGCCGTGATGGACAGGTCGCCGAAGAAATCGTTGTGGTAGTCGCCGACATACGCGTTGGCTTGCAGGGCGGGCGCAGGCGTCGCCGGTGCTTTGGCGTAATCGAATCCGGTGACGACGCCGGTCACGCCCGGATCGGTGAAGAGTTTCCTGTAAAGAGGGAACCAGTCCTGGGTCGGCTTGCCGTAAAGGGCGGTCTCGATAAAGATGGTGCCGAGTGCTTCGGCGACGCCGACCGGAGAGGCGTTGATGAGAACGATAACGCCGAGATGTTCGCCGGGAACGAGGTTCACGTGGGTCGCCGCGCCGAGGGCAAATGCGCCGGAATGGTTCAGCCGTAAACGCCCTTGCTCGTCGTAGCTGACGTTCCAGCCCAGGCCGTAAAAGCTCGGCAGACCGGTGAATGGGCTGTAGCCGGTGACTATCTGCGGCCGTCGGGTTTCCGTGAGCGCGTCTTGGTTGACGATCGTTTTCCCTTCGAGCTTGCCATCGGCTAGCTGGAGGCGAACCCACTTCGCCATGTCGTTAGCCGAAGAGCTGACTCCGCCAGCGGGCGATTGCGGGTTGGGTTGACGTTGAAATTTCTGCACCCACTTGCCCTGCACGAGCACGTGACCCAAAGCCTCGTTCGCGCGCCCGGCGAAATCGGAATAACGCGAGCTGGTGGAACTCATGCCGAGCGGCTTGTAGAGCTTTTCTTCCGACAATGTCTCCCACTCCGTGCTGGAGGCTTTCCCGGCGGCGATCGCCGCCGCCGTCAACCCGTAGTTGGTATAAGCATAGTGCGATCGAAAACTGCTTTCGGGAGGTTGATAGCGGAGGCGCCGCAGGATTTCGGCCCGGCCAAACCCGATGTCCTCCAGCAGGTCGCCCGCGTGGTCCGGCAGACCGCTGCGGTGGGCGTACATGTCGCGAATGGTTATTTCTCGCGTGACCCATGGATCGAACATCACAAACGTGGGGTCGAGGTCGAACAGCTTGGAATCCCAGGTGATCTTGCCCTCGCCAACAAGCGCGGCCAGGACGGTCGCGCCGACGGGTTTTGAGAGTGATGCCAACTGGAAAACGGTGTCGGCGTTGACAGGCGCCTTGCCCTTCACATCGCGAACGCCGAATCCCTTGGCGTAAACGACTTTGTTTTGAAATACGACCGCGATGGCGAGTCCCGGGACGGTGTTGTCCTGGATCTGCCTGGCGGCGAGCGCGTCGAGTTCTCGCACTGCTTTGTCCACCTGCTCGGCGGTGAGATGGCTCGATTCTTCCGCACCGGCGGAGAGGATTCCGCACAGGGGAAGGGCAAACGAAATCAGGAGACGGAGGGCAGCGCGCGTTTGTCTATTCATCGTGTCAGCTCGATGCGATCGCTTAGGCGGGCCGATTCCTGTCGGGTCGACATTGCGCGGCCTTTCTAGAGGAAGCTGGAAAAGCTGACAACGACAAAAAAGAAGAAAGATTCCGGAAAGCGGAACAGAAAACTGACAACTGAAATAGGAGGGGCTTGGGAAATCTGAAATCTGAAAACTGACAGCTGAAATGGGGATGGAGTGACTGGGACGGTGCGACATAGACGGAATGGAGCGAACTGGGAAGCCGCGACATGGATGGGAAAGCCGGGAGGCCGATTGAGCGGGCGCGAAAGAGTCAAAGCCGCGAGGTAGCGGAAGCGAGCGGAGCCGGTGGGGACCGCGCGAATGAATCGCGCTTTGTCGAAATGTCTCGACTCGGCGTTGGCCGGCCCTACGGTCGCCACGAAACGGCCTCGTAAACAGCAGGCCGCCAACTAGAAAAAAAAGACGAAACAATATGAAAAGATATCTTATCGGTGCCGCAATGGCAGCTCTCGTCACTGTGTGGGCCAGCCCGGTCCAGTCGGAAATTCCTTATACCGAAGGTTCCGTTTGGCAGTTGACCATGGTGCATACGAAGCCGGGCATGTCGGACGATTACCTGAAGGGCCTGCAGAAGAGCCTCAAGGTAACCTTGGAGGAACAGAAGAAGCAGGGGTTGATCGTGAGTTATAAGATCCTTTTGGGAGAAGCCGCGACCCCGGGCGACTTTGACATCATCAATATGGTGGAATTCAAAAACATGGCCGCGCTCGATGGTCTGCAGGAAAAGACCGATCCGATCGCGACGAAGCTGATCGGGAGCGACGATCAACAGCGCCAAGGTGCGATGAAGCGGGCGGAGATTCGCGAGATCGTGGGGACGAAGCTCATGCGTGAGATCACGTTGAATTAACTTTCGCGTTTGACCGGGGGCGCGCCGCGATTTGGAATCGCGGCGCGCCTTCCCTTGGGCGAGGGAAGGAAGAAAAGAAGAAGGTTGAGGCAGAGGACACAGGGCAGGACGGAAGCCAGAGGACGGAGGACGGGCAGGGAAAACTGCCAGCTGACAACTGAATGGAGCAACTGGGGTAAGCGACATAGACACAGAGCCGCGAGGTAGCGGAAGCGAGCGGGTGCGAGCGCATCAAAGTAGAAGGCAAAGGTGGGGCGGCTGACGCGCGGAATGTTGACGAAGGTTGATTGTTTTACAGCTCGCAACGGGCGCGGCTGCGAATCTCTCACGAGGCAATCACGCTTTTAAGGGCAGTCGACACGATTTCCCAGGGCGCGGGGGCGGGCTCTTCTCTTATTATGTTTCGCTGGATCTTTCGACTCTTTGTTATTTCCCTCGCCGGGAAACTTCTGAATCACTATCTGGGCTCGCGATCGCGCCCGACGCCTCCTCCGCAGCACTAGCGACACAGGCCTCAAATCGCATGTTCGCGTTTTTCTCGTCGCGAAGCGGGTGCGAGCGCGTCAAAGCTGACCGCTGAAAGTAAGAAGGCAGAAGGATGAAGGAAGAAGTGGAAAGCTGACCGGAACGTAGGAGGCAGGCGTTTTCCTTTACAGGATCTAGCGGTGCTGCGCCGGCTGGAAGATGAGGCGCTCGAAGCCTGGGTAGGAGTCGGCGGGCCAGAGCTCGATGTATTGGATCCATTCGCCGGCAGTAGCCGGGTTTTCGTTAGGCTGCGCTTCGTCCATCCGGTTGCGATTGACGGAAAAGACGATGCCGTCCTTGAGGTATTGCCGGCCTTCCGGTCCGGCTTTTTCGCCGCCATGCAGCCTCTGGGATTCTGCGGTGCGATACTCTTCGTGCCCAGCCAGCCAACCGTCGCGCACCAGCTCAGCACGCAAGGCGGCGTCGGCGGCGTCGACGCTCGCCCGGCTGCCTTTCTCCGGGGAGGTGCTGATGTTGACGACGTTTACCTTAGCGTGGTCGTCGTCGCGCGTGGTGATGAAGTAGCTGCGCGCGCGGGAACCGAATGGATGAGTTGGGCACGACGAATTCAAAGACGTCTTTGCCCGCGATCGCAGCTGGCGCGTATTTGAGATTAAGGGGCGTGGTGGAACGGCGGGTCATTTCTTCCAACGACATGCCGGGCGCGGCGGTGAGGGTGCCTTGGCTGGAGCCTTCGAGCAGGCGCTGAATGGCCTGACGGGGTGCGTCGCCAAACATGCCGTCCATGAGGGTGGCCGGGATGGCGATCACCGACCGGCCAGCATGAGGCCCCACATGACGTAGATGATGGCGTTCTGGTGGCGCGCCATCCCGCCAGCATCCGATCCGGCGCGGGTCTGCGCGGAGGTGACGGTTTTGACGATGAGGGGGACTGCCGAAAATCCGCAAGAGAGGAAGAGCCCCAAGAACCCAAACATGGCGAGGTAGCGAGCCGTGCCGGTGGGCGGCGAGACGCCGGCGGCCTGGAGGACGTTACCGAGGATCGGGATGCCGATAAGGGCCGCGAACAACGATGCGCAAACGATGACATTGGCGCGGAGATTCACACTTGCTGACAGTAGCCGTAACGCAGCCCCAGGCGAGGCCGGGCTTTCCAAGGCTAAAGGAGGAAGACGGCGGCAGAAGGCGGAGGGCGGAAGAGATGAGGGTCGGAGTTACTTCTTTCTGCGGCGGGGTTTTTCCCCGATAGCGAAAAATGGGAAGCGCTCATGGCTCGACGTCGCAGCGAGCCGGCTGGAACGCGACGAAACCACCATGCGCCTCCGCCAACTCCTCAAGAGCCGTTGCGAAGGGAATCGCGGCGCGGGTTGGGGTTATGAAAAATGCAGACGTGTGAACGGCGGCGCGCATCCGATTGCTTGGGCATGAAGCGATTTTTGTTTTGCTGGCTGACGTTTGGGCTTTGTCTCGGGGCGGCGCAGGCGGATGAGACGGTACGGCAACTCCAGGTCCAACTGAAGCAGGCCGGCTTTTTCCAAGGGCAACCGAACGGGGTTTACGACGGGGAGACGGCCACGGCGGTCTCGCGCTACCAAATCCGAAACGGGCTCGCGATCACCGGGAAGATGGACCCGGCGACTCTCGGCGCGCTCCATGTGACGTCGCCGAATAGCAATTCTACGCCGGAGCCGGCGGCGGACGCGGGCACCTGGCGTCGCTTGCGCAATGGAGACATGCAGTTTCTCCAAAAGCTGAATGCGGGCGAGATCCCTCCGCCGAAGCCGCCTCCGAGCGCTTCGCCCAAGGGGTCTGTCGTTGCTCCTTCGGTTGCGTCGAAGGCGAGCAATCCACCGGCGATCGATCCACATGCTCCGCCGCCTCCTTTGCCAGAGGATGCGGCGCAGCGGGCGGCGACCCCGAGGGAGCAGTCTCGGGGAGGATATATCTCGCCGACGGAGCCGTTGAATGACGGCAAGGAGCGGCTGCGGGATTATGTCGGGGCTTTTATCCTGGCGGGGCTGGATCCGCGGGTGGGGGCGGAGCTGGAGTTCTTTGCCGAGCGGGTGAATTATTTCGGCGAGGCGAATACTTCCCGCGAGAAGATTCGACGGGATCTGTTGCGCTACGACCAACGCTGGCCGCAACGGCGTTTCTGGCTGGCGGGAGATGTCGCGCTGACGCGGGCGCCGGGCGGGTTGTTGCGGGTGACGTTCCCGTTGCGCTACGAGCTGCGCAACGGAAGGAAGTCAGCGTCGGGTAAAGTGAGGAAGACGCTGACGCTGCGCAGGTCGGGCGCGGGCGATTTCGAGATCGCGGGAGTGGGGGAAGAGAAGTAAGAAGTAGGAAGTAAGAAGGAAGAAGTTCAAAATAAGCTGAAATCTAAAAGCTGAATGGAACGACTGGGACGAGCGACATAGACGGGGAGCCGCGACGTAGCCGTGACTGAGCGGGATGCGAAGGAATCAAAGCTGACATCTGGGAGCTGGAGTTTAGAGCCGGCCGCAGCTCAGTCCGGAAGCGCGTAGAACTCGAGGTAGCCGCAGTCGCGGCAGCGGTAGGCGGTGACCTGGTGGTGTTTTTTGCGGCGGATTTTTGTGCCGAAAACCAGGAATTGCTCGGGCGGGCCGGCGCGGGCCAAATTTTTCGAGATTCGACTCGAATAAATGACGGGGAAGGTCTATCTTAGGGTTAGTAACCAGAAGCGCTGGTAAGATCCAGCCGCCACTCTTCTCAGAGGGCTCCGGTCCGCTCACACGGGCGGATTTATGGTTTTGTTAGCTAACAAAACTAAAAACATGAAAAAGAACATACTGAAAACTGCCCTTGCTTGTAGCGTTATCGCCGCCGTTTCCCTCGGCAGCCTGATGGCCGGCGAGATGAAGGAAGGCGAGAT
>JBBPZW010000128.1:0-35163 GCA_038198475.1 Chthoniobacterales bacterium
CGGCGCCTCGCCGAAACAGGCTTTGCCGGGCGCGATGAGTCAGTGTCGCAAACCAGGAAAGTTCGCGCTGGCGGGCGCCAGCGCCAGCACGCGAGGCGCGTGCGCTCCCCGGACCCAGATGGGCGGCTACCTTCATCCGTTGCTTCCACCTGCTCAAAAGTGCATGACACGCTCTAGGATCGCTCCATAAAGAATGCGGGCGTCCCCCGGAGTTCTCAGTGCGAGAATCCGCGCTTCCATAGCGTCGCCGGGGCTCTCGCGCCGAATCGGTAACAGAGAATTAGTTCGGTTGGTGCCGTCATCCCGTTGAAGGATCATTTTCGCGGCCCGACACCCCGGCCAGCAGAAAACGCCCCCCTCGATCGAATCCAACTCCCGCGCTTCGCAAAGCGAGCATCTACGCCGCTCTTTCAGCTGCGAAACAATCTCGCCGGGGTCCACCTCCTGGCTTATGGCGACGGTCCGGTCACGGCGAATAATCTCGTCGAGGGCAATTACATCGGGACCGATGTCACGGGCACCGCCGCCATAGCGAATGCGGGTCCCGGAGTTCTAATCAAAGAAGCATCGAGCAATACAATCGGCGGGCCGGCAGCTGGAGCGGGTAACCTTATTTCGGGCAATGCTGATGATGGGATCTTTAACAGCAACCCGGCGTCGACCGACAATTTGATCCAAGGCAACCTGATCGGGACAAAGGCAAACGGGACAGGCGCACTCGGTAACGGCAACGACGGAATCGACTTCAGCAGTTCCAGCTCGGCTTCCGACAATGTGGTCGGAGGACTCCTCAGCGGCGAGGGCAACGTGATCGCTTTCAATGGTGCACGCGGCGTCTTCGTGAGTGGCGGGACCGGGAATGCCGTTCTTTCCAACTCGATTCATTCCAACAGCGGGCTGGGAATAGACATTGGCGACGCGGGAATTACGCCTAACGACGATGGCGATGTCGACAGTGGTCCCAACAACCTCCAAAATTTCCGGTTCTGACGAGCGCGGGTCTTGCCGGAGGCCAGACGACGATCGCAGGCAATCTCAACAGCGTCGCGAAAACGACCTTCCAGCTGGAGTTCTTCGCTCGCGCCGCGGCCGATCCCAGCGGCAACGGCGAAGGCCAAAGCTTTCTCGGTTTTAAGAATGTGACGACCGACAGCGGTGGCAACGTCGCGTTCAATGCCCTGCTTCCCGTTCTCCCTCCCGCCGGACAAACCGTGATCACCGCCACCGCGACCGATCCCGACAACAACACCTCGGAATTTTCGCTGGCCATTGAAGCGCCGCTCGGCGCCGGCCAGCTCCTCAATATCTCAACCCGTCTCGCTGTTTTGACGGGCGATAATGTTCTCATCGGCGGATTCATCATTCTTGGGGATGATCCGAAAGAAGTCGTGGTTCGCGCGATCGGGCCTTCGTTAGGCAATTTCGGCCTTTCCGGAGCGTTGGAGGGACACCGTGCTGGAGCTGCACGAAGCCGATGGAACAGTGGTAACCAACGACAATTGGAAAGATACCCAGCAAGCTGAGATCGAAGCGACCGGGCCTGCGCCGAGCGATGACCTGGAGTCGGCCATCGTCGCTACCCTCGAGCCCGGCGCCTACACCGCGATCGTGAGCGGAAAGGACAACACGACGGGAATTGCCCTGGTGGAGGCCTACGATCTCGACCAAACACTCGGTCCCATCCTGGCCAACATCAGCACCCGCGGCTTCGTCGATGCCGGCGATAACGTCATGATTGGCGGCTTCATCGTCGGACCGACCGACACCGGCCTGGCTGATGTTTTGATCCGCGGCATCGGGCCCTCGTTAGGCGCATTCGACATCGCCAACCCGCTGCTCGATCCCCTGCTCGAAGTGCACGACGGCAACGGCGCGACTTTGACCACGAACGACAACTGGAAGGACACCCAGCAAACGGAGATTGAAGCGACCGGGCTTCCACCGACCGACGACAATGAATCGGCCATCCTGCAAACCCTCGCTCCCGGCGCTTACACCGCCATCCTGCGGGGAGTAAACGACACCACCGGCGTCGGGCTGGTGGAAGTTTACAACCTCGCTAACACTTTGTAGGCGGGCTTGGAAAACAACCTCATTTCCGCCCCGTCGCGGTCGTCTCCATTTTTTCGAGGCTCTTGCGGTCAAACTTCGAAAGCGCGCCGCGCGCTTCCAGCTGGTGCAGGGTTTTGATCGCCTCCTCGTACTTTTGCTGCGCCAGTTGGCGGTGCGAGGACGCCGCGGCCTCCGTTGATTGCGCGGCCATCTCCTGGTGGGTTTGTGCAAGCGCGCCGCAGCTGTTGGCCAGGTCGCGCAACGAAGCGTTATCCGCCGGGTCAGCCGCGACCAGCCGCGCAAACAACGCGATCGATTCATCCAGCGCCCCGAGTGCGCCGGGGAAATCTCGCTCCTGCCGCCGCGCGTCGCCGAGCCGCGTCAGGCCGAGCGCGAGATCGTGCGTGAACGGTGGTTGCGGGTTTCGCTTTGCGTGATCGCGCGCAGGCCCGCGACCGCTTTTTCGAGGTAGGCGATCGACTCCGTTCGCTGGCCCAGGTTCGCGAGGGTGACCCCGAGCCGGGAATAAGTCTTGGCCAGTTGCTGGCGGGCGCGGAGGTTGGCCGGATCCTTCTCAACCATGCGCTCGATGATGCCGCGGGCCTTGAGCGCATACTCATGCGCGAGCGGGTCGTTCACTTCTTCGTAGACGTTGCTCGTCATCATGAAGGTCTGGTAAAGCCCGGTCCGCAGGCCGATGTCGCCGGGATGCGCCGCGACCAGCTTCTCGTAAATCGCGACCGCGTCCGCCATCTCCTTCTCCGCCGGCGCCTGTCTCAATTCCCAGGAAAGCGCGTTCCCGAGCTGGCGATGGCCGTCGGCGAGGAGAGCGAGGACGGCGGGGTCGTTAGGCGATCGCTCTCGCAACGCCTCCGCCGCCGCGATCGTTTTTTGAAAATAGGCGATCGACTCCGCTTTCTTCCCATTCGTCGAATAGCAGACGCCGAGATCGTGAATCGTGCGGGCCTGGGCGAGACGGAGCCCGGTCGAAGCCGGCTGCGCGGCGAGAAGTTCGTCATAGAGTCGCAAAGCCGCCTCCGAATTCTGGAGCGAAGCGGTCGGCTCGTTTGTCTGGTAATGAATGTCGCCTAACGACCGATAATTATTCGCGAGCAGGCGGCGCTGTTCGGCGTCGCCCGGGTTTTGCGCGAGGAGCGCGCAGCGGATGGCGTTGGCTTTTTCGTAACTGGCGAGCGCGTCGCCCAGGGCGATGAGATTGGGATTGGTTGGGTTGCCCTGCAGGTCGCCGATCTTTTCGTAGGCCGCCGCCAGCTCGCTCTGCAAGGCACGATCCTGGTGCGCTTCGCCGGCCAGGCTGTCGAGATACTTGAGCGATTGCGCGAGCAGGGCGCGGCGCGCTTCGGTCGCGCCTTCCAGGCGTTCGATTTTCGGCGCGATCTCGAAGAGGAGCGCATTCGAAAGATGGCGCACATCGGCAAAACGCCGCTCCGCCCGGTCGCGCTCCTGCTTCGCGATTTTCGCTTCCTCCGTCGCGCGTTTCGCCTGCCAGGCGGTGGCGATGATCCCGCCAATGAGGCTCAGCGCGATCAGCGCGACCGCGGCCACGCCGGCGCGATGGCGTCGGATGAATTTCCCGGCCCGATAACACAGTGTGCCTTTGCGCGCGAGCACCGGCAGACCCTCGAGATGCCGGCGCAGATCGTCGGAGAATTGCGCGACCGAGGCGTAACGACGGGCGGGCTCCTTGCGCAGCGCCATGAGCACGATGTTGTCGAGATCGCCCCGGAGGGATTTCTGATTTTTGATTGCTGATTGCTGATTTTTAGGAACCCTCGTTGCAGCGCTGCTCGGTCGATCCGGCTCCTGCTCTGTGATCGCGCGCGAGATCTCGTCCGCGTTCCGGCTCGTTAGGCGATACGGTTTCGCGCCGGTCAGGAGTTCGTAAAGGATGACGCCGAGGCTGTAAACGTCGCTCGCGGTGGTGATGTTCTCGCCCCGCACTTGTTCCGGGCTGGCGTATTCCGGGGTCATGACCCGCAGCTCCGTCATGGTCTGGAAGGCGGCCTCGTCCTCCGCGCCGAGGAGCTTGGCGATACCGAAATCGAGCAGCTTCACTTCGCCATCCGGCGTCACGAGGATGTTGGAAGGTTTCAGGTCGCGGTGGATGACGAGGTGCTGATGAGCATACGCGACGGCCGCGCAGACGATGCGAAAGAGCTGCAGCTTTTCGTTCGTCGAGAGATTCCGGTTCGCGCAATAAGTCGTGAGCGGCTCGCCCGCGACGAATTCCATCACGAAAAATGGCAGGCCGTCGGCGCTCGTCCCGCCGTCGATCAGGCGCGCGATATTCGGGTGCTCGAGTCGCGCCAGGATTTGCCGTTCGTTGCGGAAACGCCGCAGGATGTCGTCCGTATCAAGGCCGCGCCGGAGGAGCTTGAGCGCGACTTCTTTTTCGTAGGCATCGTCCGCCCGCGCCGCCAGATAAACCGTGCCCAAACCGCCGCGCCCGAGCTCGCGGATCGGTCGGTAGGCGCCAAACCCGCGACTAACGAACGCCTCCTCCGCGTCATCCATTCCGAGCGCCTGGGCCGCCACCGCGCCCGGAGGCGCTTCAATAAAATCGCGCACGTGCTCTTCCTGGCCGAGGAGCGAATCCACCTCGGCCCGCACCGCCGCATCGCCCGCGCACGCCTGCTCGAGAAAGGCGCGACGTTCCGCTCCCGCCAACTCGAGCGCCGAGGTCACCACCTCAAGCAGGCGCGCCGCTCGCTCAGGTGGTTGCTTCATTCAGCGATGGAGGTTGCGTGCGCAAACATCGGAAGAAAACTTTAGGTAGCGCGAAGCACTTTTCTAATCCTCCCCGGATATGACCGGCCATGCGCCGCGCAACGAACCGCGATGCTGTTTGAGACTTTTCGCCTCTTCCAGGTTTCGTGGCGTCGCCGCTCTTCCTTGCTCGAGGTAAAGGCATCCGAGATCGCTCGCAGGTAGCAGATCAAACAGCGCCCGCGCTTCTTCCATCGCCCGGAGCCAGCTCTTTTTTGCGGCCACGGGATCCCACGGATGCGCAAGGGCCAAAGCCCGAAATTCCTCCGGCTGGAAGTTTGCATTCCGCCCCATCTCCTGAAGCAGGAACTCCGGCGTAAAACCGGGATCCTTCGCGCAGGCGGCCCAGGCGATGGCTCCGAGCGACAAGTGCGTCCGGTGAAGATGGAGCACGTCGACAAAATCCCGCGCTTCGTTTCTCCCGGCGAGGGCGAGCGCTTTGTTGATCGCGACGTCTGTAAGATGCAGCCGATATCCGAGTTCCGCGTCCGCCTCCACCGGGAAGAAACGGAAAGCGGAGTCAATCGCCCAGTCCAGCCGCACTGACTGGCCGTTCCTGGTCGCGCGGGCCCGGTAAAAGGCGGGCCGGCGCAGATCCCACACGATCTCGAATCCGTTTTGCGCCAGTGTTTTCCCATCCTCCTCCGCAGCCTGGCTAACCGCCGCTTCGGTATCGTGGAAGATATCGAGGTCGTCGGAAAACCGGGGCGCGTCGTCACCTTGGTTAACGACCAAGCCGCCTGCCAGATAACTTTCGGGACTTCGAAAGCGCGCCAGGAGGCGGAGCACCTCCCGCTGAAACTCCGTTAACGGCATAAGCGGGCGGCCACGGCAAAGCCTGCGCGTCCACCATTGAGCCGCAAGCCGCGAATGATGAGCGGCAGGTCTGCTGGCGTCACCTCCAAGTCAGCCCGCAAAAACCAAAAGCACCTGGTGCGGAACTGAAGAAACGCTTCCCGAGCCAGCTCCAGCTGTTCCGGAGAAATCTTTTCTTTCTCGAAGTGTGCCGTTTGCACGTGATCAGCCTAACCGTCTGCTCTCGGCCGGTCAACGCACCGCGCCGCGCGCTCAGTGGGCATAACCGGTTTCGCGCGTCAGCTCCCGGAAGAGCCAGCATTTCGCAAAGCTCCAATCGCGCAGGACCGTCTTTTCCGAAATGCGGAGGGCCGCCGCGATCTCCTTCGTCTCCATTCCGCCGAAGAACCGGCACTCGACCACCTGGCTTTGGCGCGGATAAGTTTTGGCCAGGTCACGCAGCACCTCATCGAGCGCAAGGAGATCGTCGGTTGACTCCTGGGGGACAAACTCTGCCGCCTCGAGTGATAATTTGTTAGCGCCGCCTCCTCGTTTGGCGGTCCGATGAGCGCGAGCGTAGTTGACGAGGATTTGTCGCATCACGCGGGCGGCGATGGCAAAGGAATGAGAGCGATTTTCCCAGTCGATCTCTTTCTCCTGGACGAGGCGGAGATATGCCTCATGCACCACCGCGGTCGGCTGCAGGGTGTGTTCGGAGCGCTCGCGCTGGAGATAGCTGCGGGCGAGGCGGCGCAGCTCGTCGTAGACGAGCGGGATGACTTTCGCCGGGGCTTCCGGATCACCCTTACTCATCTCGCGCAGGAGCTGGGTCACATCGGCGGGCGGCGAGTCTTCCATAAGCGAGCCGCTAAATACGAGCAGGCGGTAAAATCATAGCAGACACACTGCGCCCAGGAAAAGGGAAAAATTTGCCGATGATCTCTCCTGCGCCCCGCAAGCAACCGCTTGGGGCGAAAAAGAATCGCAATGAAATGTCCGTTCTCGAACCGGTTTCTTGCATGAGCAAGTAAGGATTAATCCAGGGAAGATCGACCCCATGAAATACACCACAGACCAAAACTCGAAACTCCCTTTCACGGCCGTCGCGTTCGGAATTCTTCTCTCGGCGGTGGCACTACCCAACCAGGCTCACGCCGCTCCCGGCGATCTCGATCTCACTTTCAGCACGGACGGGAAAGTGACGACCGATTTCTCCGGCAACTCCGACACCGGGAATGCGGTCGCGGTCCAGTCCGACGGGAAGATAGTCGTGGCCGGGTTCACCCGGGTCGGCCTGAACACTGCACCTGAGGACTTCGCTCTTGCCCGCTACAACGCGGACGGCAGCCTGGACTCTACCTTTGGGACCGGCGGCAAGGTCCAAACTGACTTCTTTAGTTCGATCGACCGGATCAACGCCATCGCCATCCAGGCGGATGGCAAGATCATTGCCGCCGGGTTTACGGACACCTTTTTTGGCCTCATTCGCTACGACACGAATGGCACGATCGATACGAGCTTCGGCGTATTCGGCGACGGGAAAGTCCGACAACCCGTGGCAGGTGGTGGCTCTGCCCAAGTGAACGCCGTCGCGATACAAAGCGACGGCAAAATCGTGGTCGCAGGCCGCGCTGGCGATCAGGTCGCCCACACCCTGGACTTTGCGATTCTACAATTCAACACAGACGGCACCCTCGATACGAGCTTCGGCACTGGAGGCGGGACAAACGTCGATTTCTTTGCCGGCAACGACGCTGCCTTCGCTCTCGTGATCCAGGCCGATGGCAAGATCGTAGCCGCAGGATCCGCCAGCCGGGGAGATGCGACCAGTCCCGATTTCGCGCTCGTCCGTCTCAATGCGGATGGGAGTTTCAATACGACCTTTGGAACCGGCGGCAAAGTCACGACCGATTTCTCCGCTAGTCTCGACGGCATTTATGGGCTCGCCCTGCAGACGGACGGCAAGATTGTCGCCGCAGGTTTTACCTTTATCGAGGTCGAGAACGACGACAATTTTGCCCTCGCCCGGTATGACTCAGACGGAAATCTCGACGCGACTTTTGGCATGGGCGGCAAAGTAATCACGGAGTTTTCCGGCACCGGGACGACGGATGAAGCGCACGCGGTCCTGGTGCAGCCTGATGGGGCGATTGTGGCGGCCGGCATTGTCCAGACGGATAGCAACGGGTTCGATTTTGCCGTCGTGCGTTACCTTGCCGATGGCTCGCTCGACTCTGACTTCGGAAGCGGCGGCAAAGTAACAACGACCTTTGCCGCGGCGGATGACTTTGATCAGGCTCTGACGTTGCAACCGGACGGCAAGCTAATTGCGGCTGGCGGGTCCAACGGCGACTTCGCGGCAGCGCGATACATTACGGGATTACCAGCGACAGCGTCGAAGCTTCTCAACATCTCGACGAGACTGAACGTCCTGACCGATGACAATGCCCTCATCGGTGGCTTCATCATCAACGGCGCCGCGCCCAAGCAAGTGATCGTGCGCGCCATCGGGCCGACTTTGGGCACCCTCCGGGTGCCGGATTTTCTGGCCGATCCCACCTTGGAGTTGCACCTTCCCGACGGCTCGGTGGTGACGAACGACAATTGGAAAGACACCCAGGAGAACGAGATCGAAGCGACAGGCTTCGCGCCCGCCGACGACCTTGAATCGGCCATCCTCGCGACGCTCGAGCCGGGCGCCTATACCGCGATCGTGCGCGGCGCAAAGGGCGGCACCGGAGTGGGCCTGGTCGAAGCCTACGACCTCGATGCGGCGGCGGGCAGCCTGGCCAATATCAGCACGCGCGGTTTTGTCGATACCGGCGACAACGTCATGATCGGCGGCTTCATCATCGGCGGCGGTGACGCCACTGTCCTGATTCGAGCGATAGGACCGAGCCTCCTCGCGCAAAGAGTGCCCGGCGCCCTGGCAGATCCCATCCTCGAGTTACACGACGGCTCAGGAAACACCCTAACGACTAACGATAACTGGAAGGAAACTCAGCAGACCGAGATCGAAGCCACGGGCCTGCAGCCGAGCGAGGATCTCGAATCCGCCATTCTTTCCACCCTCGCGCCCGGCGCTTACACCGCCATCGTCCGTGGCGCCAATGACACGACCGGCGTTGGGCTGGTCGAGGCTTACCACCTGCAATAAGCGCGCCTAACGACCGAGCAGGCGGGGGTCGAAAGCGAATTCCACTGCCTTGCGGCGGCGAAGTTTGCCGAAGTCGGGATGGGCGGGATTAAGCAGGAAATTTCTCTCTCCCGGGAGAATCGCGCTCGGCACGGCGAGCACGACCGATCGCGCCTCGCGAACCCATTGATCGCCGAACTGCATCGTCGCCGGGCCAGGCGGCGAGTTCCGCCAACCTGGCGGCAGCTTTTTCTGTGAAAGCGCTTCTGTTTGCGCATCATCCCATTCCACAAAATACGCCAGATATTTTGTCTGCGGGAGGAGCGGCTGGAGGTGAACGAAAATCTCGAGCGCCGCGAGCGACTGATGTTCGCTCAGGTAAACCACCGCCATCCCAGGCGAATTCCAGCGGCCGCCGAAACGCCGCGCTCCTTCCCCGGAAAAGGCCGCGCGGCCGGGCTTGTCGATCCGCCAGCCGGAAGGCATCAGGAATAAACGCCGTAATCGATTCGCCCGAGGAGATTTTCCACTTCGCGCGCGCCCGTCTCAGTCTGCGCATAATCGAGCGGGACCGCGCCTCCCAGCCCGCGCTGCGGCGCCTTCAGCCATTGGCGCGCTTCCTCGAGGCCGCCGAAAAGCTGGACCGCCTGGCCGAGCAGGCGCGCGAAACGCAGCACCTTGTCGGACTCATCGCTCGTTAGGCGACCGCTTGCCTTGCGCCGGTGCAGGGTGGCGCGAGAGAGGCCGAGCTGTTCGGCGAGGCGATCGAGCGGCAGGTCGAGTTGCTCCCGCAATGCTTCCAGCTCGGCAAAATCGAGCCCGGCCTGAACCACCTGTACCACTTCGGCCGGCGGCGGGTTCGGCTTTTCCGTCGCAATATGCAACGCGACCAGCCCATGCCCGATTGACCTCGCTTTCGCCCGTTTCATTTGAAGCAATCTATCGTGTCATTTGGAACAACGCAACTCCTGAGGACCCGCCTGGGTAGCGCACACGTCCCGTGTGCTGGTCGCGCTGTTGCAGCGCGACGAACTTTTCAGCGGCAGAAACTCATCAACGGCGTTGCTCCAGGAAAGTTCGCGACGGTGGGACACCGTCGCCAGCACACGAGACGTGTGCGCTACCCGGCCAGTTCTGCATTCGTCGCGGCAAAAGCCTCGACCGCCTGTTCGAGTTCATCTCGACTATGAGCGGCAGAAACCTGGGTGCGCACCCGCGCGGTGCCATGCGGCACGACCGGATAAAAGAAGCCGACCACGTAAACACCTTTCTCCAGCATGCGTGCGGCAAACTTCTGCGAGAGAGCGGCGTCGCCCAGCATGATCGGCACGATCGGATGCGTGCCTGGCTTGATCGTTAGGCCGCGCTCCGTCAAAGCGGCCCGGAAATATTTTGTGTTTGCTTCCAGCTTGTCGCGCAGCTCGGTCGAGCTGGTGAGAAGCTCGAGCGCTTTAAGCGAAGCGGCCACGATCGGCGGGGCGACGGTGTTGGAAAAAAGATAGGGCCGCGAACGCTGGCGGAGGAGCGCGACGATCTCCTTCCGTCCGCTGGTGTAACCGCCGCTCGCGCCGCCGAGCGCTTTGCCTAACGTTCCGGTGAGAATGTCGATCCGGCCCTGCACGCCGCAATGTTCCGGTGTGCCGCGGCCGGTTTTGCCGATGAAGCCGGCGGCATGTGCATCGTCCACCATTACCATCGCGTCGTATTTCTCCGCCAGATCGCAGATGCCTTTCAGGTTCGCGATAGTGCCGTCCATGGAAAAGACTCCGTCGGTCGCGATGAGCCGAAAGCGTGCATCCTTCGCCGCCTGCAATTGCGCTTCCAAGTCGGCCATGTCGGAGTTCTTGTAACGGTAGCGCTGCGCTTTGCAGAGCCGGACGCCGTCGATAATGCTGGCGTGATTCAGCTCATCGGAAATAACCGCGTCCTCCGCGCCTAACAATGTCTCGAAGAGCCCGCCGTTGGCATCGAAGCACGACGGATAAAGAATCGTGTCCTCGGTTCCGAGAAATTTGGTCAGGGCCGCTTCCAGCTCCTTGTGAATGTCCTGCGTCCCGCAGATGAAGCGGACGCTCGCCATCCCGAAGCCGTGGGAATCGAGCGCCTCCTTCGCCGCTGCGATGAGCGCGGGATGATCGGCCAGGCCGAGATAGTTATTCGCACAGAGATTGATCACGCGGCGTCCGTCCGCGATTGGGATCTCGGCGTTCTGCGGGCCGGTGATGATGCGCTCGGTCTTATAAAGCCCCTGCGCTTTGATTTCCTCGAGGGTTTTGGAAACGTGATCGGCAAATTTCGCGAGCATCGCGCAGTTTGGAGCAAAGCCCTTAACGATGCAAAGGCCCCCAAGGGGCTCCGCTATAGCAGATGACGAAGCAGACGTCGCCTTTGTTCGAGTAATTCCGATGCGCGAAGCCAAGAGCTGGTGATGAGCGACTCAGGGTAACTGATCCGACTCGCAGCTACTCCTATCGTCGGCCCATCATTTGCGGGGTGGATTGCTGGCTTCGACAAGGCGGCCCGCGTTAAGAAGTCCCGCTTCGCTCAACCGGGGTCCGACTAGCTGCAGGCTGGTGACGGGAACACTCGCGTGCTCGACGGGAATCGGGATCGCCAGTGCAGGATTTCCGCCAAAGTTTACCGCCGAGGTGTTTTGCAGCGCCAAGACGCGCGCTTCCAAAACGGCTGAACTTCCAAATAGTGGAACCGTCAGTGGCAAGCTTTGCAGCGTGGGCACAGCAATGAAATCAACCTTCTTAAAGACCTTCCGGAGAGTCCGCTGCCATTCTGCTTGTCTCCGAAGAGCCTTGTCATACTCGGTCGTGCGCAAGATTTGACCCAGCAGGAGCACTGATTTCGTTCTCACGCTTACACCAGGTTTGTCTTGGTATTTTTGATCACTCATCCAGGCACCGGCTGCCGCGACCACGTTCGAATCCTTCTGGGCTTGACGCCACTTTGCGGTAAAGTCCTGACCCAGCACGACGACCTTAAATTGGGACCGCACGAGGGCCTCATCGACGGCTTTCTCGATTCTGGGGTCGGTTCCGCCGAGGGAGAGCATCCTCGGATCCGTAAGGCTAAAGAAGAGATTTTTGAGATCCGTAACACCGAGCACGAGACTTCCGGGATCCGCAACGGCTAGGGCGAGGTCTCCGGGGTCCGGTTGGTTAACGTAAAGCCGGCCGACCTTGATCTGCTTGCCCGAAGGTTTGGCGGCCACCGCCGCGCGGTATCGCGGCGCAAATCCGTTCTCCAAAAGATCCATCCCTTCCACCACATGAGCGACGTCTTTGGCCATCGGGCCGACGGTATCCAAATGCTTCGGGTTCACCGGAAAGATGCCATCCAGCGGAATGAGTCCGAAGGTCGTCTTTAGACCGACGATACCAGAACACGCGGCAGGAGTTCGGATAGACCCGCTCGAATCTGTCCCAAGAGCGACGTCTGCCATTCCGCTTGTGATCGCCGCTGCTGAACCACTTGAAGAACCACCCGGAATATATCGGCGGAACCAACTGCCGAAGGGACTCTTGGGAGTTCCGAAATAATCGTTGATCCCGGAAGGAGACACCGCGAATTCGCTCAAATTCGCCTTTCCTACGATCTGAACGTTTCGCTGCCGAGCGATACTCAGACATTTGGCATCCCGCGCTGCCGGCTGGCTATTCTTCGACACGTATTCCGACCCGGCGGTGGTCACCGCCCCTTTCACGTCGATGAGATCCTTCACCGCCAGCCGCAAATGGTCGTTGTTCTGAGATGGCGGCCAGTAAGTGATGAACGCGTGATTGCGAGTATAACTTGCTGGCCGTCTCAGCGGCAGAGCACAGCCGCCCAAAAAACTCATCATCAAAACCGCTGAAAGAATCCGCAGCACGAGCCCGTAGCGATAACTCACCATCCACACACCGTCACGTGGCCAGACCGATCCGACAAGGGGAGTTTGCCCAGTGAAGCAGTGCGGAAAAAGAGCGAAGCTGGATTGGTGAACGCGCATGTATCGTGATGAAGACGAGGCTGCTACGTCCAAGCACGCGTTAGACGCCGCAACCAAGATCGAATCGGGACACGATTCACAAAGGACGAAACACCCGCCTAATTCGTTGTATCCTTAATGTGTATGACTCGCTTCGTCTGCTTTCCCGCACTTCTCTGCGTGGGATTATATTTCTGCGCTGCTTCTGCCCGCGGCCAAAGTGCGGATGCGCTGATTGCCAAGGGCGATCCCCTTGACCAAAAGCTCGAGGCCGCCGAGGCGCTCAAGTATTATCTGCCGGCTCTGAAACAGGAGCCTAACGACGTCGCCCTGCTCGATCGTATTGCCCGCCAATATCGCCATCTGATGGCCGACGCGTCCGGCAAAAATGAGAAGCTGCGGCTGGGGCATCTCTCGCTCAATTACGCGAACAAGGGGGCGGAACTGGCGCCGAATAACGCCGAGGCGCAACTCTCACCGGCGATCAGTTATGGAAAAATGCTCCCTTTTATGGGCAGCAACGATCAGGTCGATGCAGCGCCAAAAATCAAGGAGGGTTGCGAACGTGCCCTCGCGCTCGATCCTGATAACGACAACGCCTGGCATATTCTCGGTCGCTGGAATCGCACCATCGCCGACATCCCGGGAGTGAAAAAAATGCTGGCCGGCGTTTTCTTCGGCAAGCTGCCGGAAGCGAGCAACGAGACGGCCGAAAAGTGTTTGCTCAAGGCGATCGAGATCAATCCGCACCGGGCGATCCATTACATCGAACTCGGACATATCTATCTGCAGATGGGCCGCAAGGAAGAGGCGCGGAAGTATCTCGAGAAAGGCCTCGCCATGCCCAACCATGAGAAGGACGACGACGAGGCCAAAGAGGTCGGTCGAGAGTTGTTAGCAAAGCTGGGTTGATCGCCCTGACTCTGGTCATGCAGAAGTATGACCCCCTGGAGGGACGAGCTTCTCTCCGAGCCGTCGGCTCTACAGAGCCAGAGGCCGCTCGTCCATTTTGGTAGCCTTCGCGGTCCATAAAATCGGTCGCGCCTAGCTAACGCTTTTGTTGTAGCCGGGGTCGCTGACCCCGGTCGCGCCAGAGCAGGCTAACTTCCCCCAACCAAACCAGCGCCCGTAAACTCCACACAATCCGGGGACACCGTCCCCGGCTACAATCCCGGCTCGGCATAGCCGACCCACTCCGGCATCTCGGCCAACCCGCCACCCATGAACTGATGATGCCAAAGCTGGGTCGCGACCACCGCGGTCAACCCCATTTCGACCGACAACCGCGGAAGCGATCCGGCTTTCAATTCCCGAAATGCTTTACGCCAATGCGCGACTTCCTTGAGATCGAAATAGCCGGTTTTGCGGAGTGACTCATCGCTCAGGAGTTGCGCGACGAACGGTGGCTCGGGATTCATGTGAAAGCTGTCGAGCGGAGCACGGAAGATGACTTTCCCTCGGCGCGCGATCGACTTTGGAATCCAGCGCTCGGCCAGCAGTCGGAGGAGATATTTGTCACGGAACCCGCGCAGCTTCCAACGCGGGTGCAACTTCGCGGTGAACTCGAAAACCGCTTCGTCGAGAAATGGATAACGCACTTCGACCGACGAATGCATCGCCACACGATCGCCTTTCGCCTGCAAAAGATGACCGGCCAGCAGAACGCGCGCTGCCATCCAGATTCCGCGATTGAGCGGCGCCCAGTGCTTCGCTCTTTCGAGCGGAAATCCGAGCTCGCCCCACGGGTGGCTGTCGTTCATTACTTCGCGCATTTCCTCGGAGTAAAAACGCAGCTTCGAGATCGCGAGCAGGCCGTAGGAATCAATCCAGGCGTTCGAACCGCCGATCGAGGCTTCCACTCGCGCCCGCCACGAGGCCGGGAAGTGCGGCACTTTGTTCATCCGCAAATAACCGCGCCGCGCCCAGTCGCTCAGGTTCACACCCGGCAGCACGTCGAGGTAGTTCATCAGCTTGGCAGCCTTGTACCATGGATAGCCGACCAGCCATTCATCGGCCCCTTCGCCGGTCAGGACGACTTTTTGGCCGTTCTGGTGGACGCGCTCCGCCAACTTAAGCAATGCGCCGCAGGACGTATCGATGACTGGCGCTTCAGCCGCTTCGATCAGCTTCGGATAGCTCTCCAGTGCCTCGCGATCGCCATACTGCTGTACGATTGGCTCTTTCGCGCCGAGGTGTTTGGCCGAAAGACTCGCCGCGCTGAGCTCATCGAGACTCGGCTCGTTGATCTGCACGGTGTAGGTATTGATCTGCGGCCCTTTCAGCCGGCAGGCCAACGCCAAAATCATGCTCGAATCGACTCCGCCCGAGAGATAAGAACCAACCGGCACATCCGCGCGCAGCCGTTCCTCGACCGCCTGCAAAAGCAGCCCCTCGAATTCATCGACCAGCGCCTTCGAGTCGTCCCCCCAGACTTCCTGGCCGGCGTCCGGAAAGTCCATTTCCCAGTAAGCGCGCTCCATGATCTCCGGGCTCGAGCCGTTTATCGCGGGCGTGATGCGCAAGCAATGTCCCGCCTGCAAAAGCTGGACGCCCTCGAAACAAGTCCGCGGCCCCGGCAACGCCGTGAAGGTGAAGATGTGATCCAGTCCCTTGCGATCAGGTTCTGCCGGAACCATCTCCGACGCCAGCAAGCCTTTGATTTCCGACGCAAAGAGGAACCAATCGCCCTGCCGACTCCAGTAGAGCGGGGAAATTCCGAACCGATCGCGCCCAAGATGAAGCTGGCGCTGTCGTTCATCCCAAACCGCGGTGGCAAACTGCCCGCGCAATTTTTCCCAAGTCCCTTCGCGGTGCTCTTCCCACAGATGCGGAATGATCTCGGTATCGCAATGCGTCACGAACTCGTGGCCGCGAGCCTTCAGTTCTTCGCGCCGCTCGACGTAATCGAAAAGCTCACCGTTGAAGACCACGTTCAGGCTCCGGTCTTCATTCGTCATCGGCTGCTGGCCATCGGCAAGGCCGACGATGCTTAATCGTCTCGAGGCGAGCGATATGCCGGGACGCTCGAGGAACCCTTCCTCATCGGGACCGCGATGCGTGAGCGCGCGTGACATTCGTTGCACAACGCCTTCTGGCGCTGGACGTTGGTCGATAAGATCGATGATGCCGGCGATTCCACACATGAGATCGTTACTTTCGCAGAGCTCGTCTTTGAGGGAAGGGAGTAGGATGGGTTTGCCCTTCTCGGTCTTCGCTTAAGGCCCATTCCCGGTCTACTTTGATGCGGTTGATAGACATAAGCATCCCACAGAAAGCGGAATTCGCCGCCCAAACACGTGTGTCGACTCCTCGGAAAACGAATGCAATTTTTACAACAGTGAATGCCAGACCGTTGCTGACCGTCTCATTCCCTCCGCACCGACGGGCCGGCACTCGACATGCGCGCGCGCCCTACTGACCAAAATCTCCCTCAACGAAATTGATGACCATGGAAAAAGAACGTATCGCGATCATTGGAGTCGGCTGCCGTTTTCCCGGCGGCGTGAACGCCACGGACTCGCTCTGGAAACTTCTCGTTGAAGGCCGCGAAGGCGTCTGCGACGTCCCGCCGGATCGCTGGAACGTGGAACGATATTACGACCCCGAGCCCGGGATCGCCGGCAAGTCGATCGTTCGCCGCGGAGGTTTCATCGATGGAATCGATCAATTTGACCCCCAGTTTTTCGGCATTTCGCCGAGGGAAGCGCCGTATGTCGATCCGCAACACAGGTTGCTGCTCGAAACAGCCTGGGAAGCGATCGAGGACGCCGGTCTGGTGCTCGATTTCGAGAAAGGCACCGACGTCGGCGTGTTCGTCGGCATTTCGCATAACGACTACCAGGGCATCCAGAGCAATCCGTTCGATCATTTCGGCATCGGCCCGCACACGCCAACCGGGAGCGCGCATAGCATAGCCGCCAATCGCATTTCCTATTGCCTGAACCTGCGCGGTCCGAGCGTGGCGATGGACACGGCATGTTCCTCTGCCCTCACCGCCGTGCATGCGGCCTGCGAACACATTCGCGCTGGTCGTGGCGATACCGCGTTTGCGGGCGGCGTCACGGTCATGATCACGCCGGGCGGATTTATCGGTTTTTCGCAAGCGGGGATGCTCTCGCCGGAAGGGCGTTGCGCCGCGTTCGATGAGAGCGCGAGCGGATTTGTCCGCGGCGAAGGCGCCGGCATGGTTTTACTGAAGCGGTTGTCCAAGGCGATCGAGGATGGCGATCCGATCCAAGGCGTCATCATCGGTACGTCGATCAACCAGGACGGCCACACCAACGGCATCTCGCTCCCGAGCCCGGAAGCGCAAACGCGCCTCGTCATCGATGCCTGCAAAGACGCCGGTGTTGCGCCGGAAGACATCGGTTTTGTCGAAGCACACGGCACCGGAACCGCCGTGGGAGACCCGATCGAAGCGACCGCGCTGGCCAACGCGCTCTGCGGCGATCGCCCGGCCGACAAGCCGCTCCCGATCGGCTCGATCAAAACCAATCTGGGGCACCTCGAGACCGCCGCCGGCATTGCGGGCTTGCTCAAGGGTATGCTCGTCCTGCAGCACGGCCAGATCCCGCCCAGCCTCCATTTTAAGACTCCGAGCCCGTACATCGACTTCGAGAAATTGAAGTTGCGCGTGCCGACCGAGCTCGAGCCGTTCCCGGAAGTCTCCGGCGAGCGGATGGTCGGTGTTAATTCGTTCGGCTTCGGCGGCGCGAATGCCCACGTCATCTTGGCGGAACCGCCCGCACATCAACCGGTGCGAGGTTCCAAAGTCCCGGCGGCGCGTCCGTGGCCGATTATGCTTTCTGCGCGTTCGGAGAAAGCGCTTCAGACTTCCGCAGGCAAGTTGAGCGCGTGGGTCAAAGAACACGCCGATTCGAACGGCAGCTCGCCCGTTCTGCCTGATCTCACCTATTCGTTAGGCGGGAGGCGGAATCATCATCCACACCGGCTCACTCTGACCGCCTCGAATTGGGCGGAGCTGACCGAAGAACTCGACGCCTTCGCCCAGAACGGCGAGAGCACGAAAATCCGTTCTGCTTTCAGCGCGCGGCGCGAAGAAGCGCCGCGGATCGGTTTTATCTTCAGCGGCCAGGGCCCGCAATGGTGGGGCATGGGCCGCGAGTTGATGAAGCAAGAGCCGGTCTTTCGCGAAGCGATCGAGCGTTGTGACGCCGCGCTGCGCCCGTGGACGCGCTTCTCGTTGCTCGAGGAACTCAACCGAACCGAAGAGACGTCGCAGATGTCGCGCACGGAGATTGGGCAGCCGGCGATTTTTGCGATACAAATCGCGCTCGCCGCGCTCTGGAAATCCTGGGGCGTCGAGCCCGCCGCCGTTGTCGGCCACAGCGTGGGCGAGATTGCTGCGGCTTGTGTCGCGGGAATTTTCACGATCGAAGAAGCCGCGCACATCATCGCTCTCCGCGCGCGCCTCATGGAAGAATGCGGTCGCGGCGAGGGCACCATGCTCGCCGTCGGTTTGCCGGAAGAGGAAGCGCTCGCGCTCATCTCACGGCACGATCGCAGCGTCACGATTTCCGCCTTCAACGGGCCGCGTTCGATCACACTTTCTGGTCCGCGCCTTTCGCTCGAAGCGCTGGCGGCCGAGCTCGAAGCAAAGGGCGCTTTCGCGCGTCTCGTGAAGGTCGACCATCCGTTCCATCATCCGCTCATGCGGCCGGCGGCCGAAGCGTTGGAGGAAACGCTGGCCGACCTCAAACCGCAGGCGGGCACGATCCCGTTTTTCAGTACGGTGACGGGCGAACGTCAGACCGGCGAAGAATGCGACGCTGCCTATTGGGGCAGCGGCATTCGTGAGGCGGTGCGTTTCTCTTCGGCGGTCAATGCGCTGGCCCAATTCGGTGTCGATGTCTGGCTCGAAATGAGCGCCCACCCCGCGCTCGCTCACGCCGCTCAGGAATCGCTTAGCGCGCGTGGCGCCAAGGCGCCGATCATCTCTTCCGTCCGCCGCGAGCGCGAATTCGAATCGATGTTGGAAGCCGCGCTCGACCTCCATCGCGCCGGTGTGCCGATCGACTTCTCCGCCATGACGCCGTCGCGGCATCTGCTTTCGCTCCCCGCCTACGCCTGGGAAAAATCCCGCTGGTGGAACGAAGCGAGCGACGCCCGCGAAGGCCGTCTCGCCCCTGGTGGACGTGGCCTGCTCGACGTGCGGTTGCCGCGCGCGATGCCGACCTGGATCACGCGGCTCGACTCGCGGCATATGGCGTTTCTCAAAGACCACAAGGTCGAGAACCACGTCATCTTCCCGGCGGCGGCTTTCGTCGAAATGGTGTTGGAGGCCGGCGTGCAGTTGTTCGAAGGCCGGCCCTTCGCGGTCGAGGATTTCGAGATTCGCAAACCGCTCATCCTGCCCGATCCGCCCTCCGGCGTGCAGCTTGAGGTCGCCTATTCCCCTAACGAACGGATTTTCACTATCCAGAGTCGTTTCGATCAAAGCGTTTCCTGGTCGATTCACGTCGTCGGCTCGCTTCGCAGCGAGCGAACGGAATCCGCTTTCTCTTCGTCGAAATGGAAAGCAAATCCGGAAACGCAATCGGTCGAAGTCGACGGTTTCTATCGTCACATGAGCGATCTCGGTTTGCGCTACGGCGAAGAATTTCGTCCGATCCGCGAACTGGCCGCTGGCTCCGGAAAGTCGACCGGTCGCGTCACGTTGTCGGACGCGATCGCCCCGCGGGCGGACGAATACGCGCTGCACCCAGTCCTTTTCGACGGCGCCCTCCAAGTCTTTTCAGCCGGCGCGGCGACGGTGGAAGGTCGGCAGGCGCGGATGAAACTTCCGGTCCGCTTTGGCCGCATCCTGTATCTCGGTTCGCCCGGTGCGGCTATGCGGGTCAGCGCGAAGGTGCAGGAGTTCGCCGACGATTTCATCGAGGGCGACATCGAGATTTACGATAACGACGGGAAGCCATGCGTCCTGGTCGATGGTTTCCGCGCGATCAGCCTCGCTGGCGCGGGCCGCGCGACCGCGCCCGGCGGCAACCGCGACGTGACCTATCACGTTGCCTGGGAACGCACGCCTCACGACTCGGCGAAGCCCGCCATTTCGCCGCTCCCGCTCGAGCAACTGCAAGCCACTGCACAAGAAGCAATCGATCGGGTGATCGAGACCCGCGGTCAGTCCGAATTGGAGCAGGCGCTCTGCGCAATGGACGATCTCGCCGCGGCCCAACTGGCGCGCGGACTGCACGACATGGGCGTGGCGCCGAAAACCACTTTTGATGCCGACTCGCTCCGCGTCGCAGCTCCCATGCGACCCGCCTTCGAACGGCTGACTGCCGGACTCGTTAGGCACGGTTTGCTTCGCGAAACCAAAAAGGGCTGGCAGCCTACCGCGCGCTTTGCCAGGGCGGCCGATTCCGCCGGGAAAATCCTCCGCAACTTTATAGAAGCGCATCCGGGACATCTGCCCGAAGCGCTTCTTTGCGAAGGAAACTGCTCCGAACTCGGTGCGATTTTGCAGGGCGAGAAAGACGCCGTGCAGGTATTATTCTCCGGCATTGGTTCGGAGTTGCTCGATCATTTCTACGGCGATGGACTTTTCACCAGTCACTGGATTGCGGGCATCGCGGCTGCCATCAGCAGTGCGGCGCGTCGCCTGCTGGAAGGTCGCGGCTTGCGCATTCTCGAGGTCGGCGCCGGCACCGGCGGTCTCGCTTCGCAGGTTCTCCCACTTCTCGAGCGAGGTCTGCATTCATACATTTTCAGCGACATCTCGGCCGCGTTTTTCTCCGGCGCGGGGCAAAAGCTGGCCAGTTTCCCGGAAGTCGAGTTTAAGGTTTTCGATCTCGAGAAATCGGGCACAGAACAGGAACTGGAAGCCGGTTCCTTCGACTTCATCATTGGCACCAACGTGATCCACGCCGTTCGCGACGTGCGCGAGGCGTTGCGTAACCTGCACGGCCTGCTCGCGCCGGGCGGCAGCCTGCTTTTCATGGACACGGCCACGCCGCAACTCTGGACCGAGACAGTTTTCGGCCTAACGAGTGGCTGGTGGCGCCTGACCGATCGCGACCTCCGGCCGGAACAGCCGCTGCTGGAGCGCGCACAGTGGGAATTGGTGCTGCGCGAGAGCGGTTTTGCTGAAACGGCGTCGTCGCCGGGCCTGCTCGGACCGACCGGCGGCGAAGGCCAGATTGGTTTGTTCGCGCGCAAAGCGGAGGGGAAAGGTTCCAACGCAGGCGAGCCGGAGATGGCGAAACCGGAAGAGAAGTCGTGGCTCATTCTTGCGGACAACTCGGAGCTGAGTGAAGCGCTCGTTAGGCAAGTGCGCACAAGCGGCGCGCGTTGTCGGGTCGCGTGGATCGGAAAGAGTTTCGAGTTCGACGGCCAGGATGCTTTTCATCTGCGACCGGGAACGTTTGAAGACTGGCAAAAGCTGGTCGAGCTCTGCGCGGAGGCGGCGCCGGAGCGCGTCGTTTATCTTTGGAACCTTGCGGAGAAGGTCGACGAATCCGACAGCCTCGATGCGTTGCTCCATTTCACGAACGCACTCGAAGCAGCTCGTCCGGCGGTTAAATTGCGCCTCGATCTGGTGACGCGAAACGCCCAGTCCGTCGGGAACGAATCGATCCCGAGCGCGGTCGAGCAAGCGCCCGCCATCGGGTTGATGCGTGTGATTCTAAACGAGTATTCCAACCTGGCGTGGCGATCGATCGATCTTCCCGCCGAGGCATCGTCCGCGGATTCGGCTGCTCTTTGGAGTGAACTTCTGCGCAAGGACGGTGAGCGTGAAATCGCCCTGCGCGACGAAGCCCGTTACGTCCGTCGACTCGATCGGGGACGGCCGAGTCGCGAGCAACGGCTCGATGCGGATTTGCCGCTGCGCCTCGAATCCCGCGATCGCGGACATCTCGATACCTTGCGTTTCGCTCCCTTCGATTTACCGGCGTGTGGGCCGGGTCAGGTGCTGATTGACGTGAAGGCAGCCGGGATGAATTTCCGCGACGTGCTCAAGGCGCTCGCGCTTTATCCCGGCGACGCGCCGGACGCGCGCATCTTCGGCGACGAAGTTGGTGGTATCGTTAGGGAAGTCGGCGCGGGCGTGACGCAGGTTGCACCGGGTGATCGCGTTTTTGGTCTGGCGATCTTCGGACTTTCCACGCAAACGATCGCCCGCGGCGGCGATGTGCGGCGGATTCCGGTCGATCTGACTTTTGAAGAAGCGGCCACCTTGCCGGTCGTCTTCATGACTTCGTGGCACGCTCTGCAAAACGTGGCGCGGCTCCGTCGCGGGGAACGCATTCTGGTGCATGCCGGCGCCGGCGGTGTCGGCATGGCCGCGATCCAGATCGCGCGATATCTCGGCGCGGAAGTGATCGCGAGTGCGGGCAGCCCGAGCAAGCGCGCGCTTTTGAAAACGTTAGGCGTGCAACATGTGATCGATTCTCGCCGCGGTGATTTTGCCGAGACGGTGCTCGAGCTGACCAATCGAAAAGGCGTCGACGTGGTCCTGAACGCGCTCGCCGGCGAAGCGATTCCGATGGGGCTTTCCTGTCTGGCGGAGTTCGGTCGTTTCATCGAGATCGGAAAGCGCGACATTTATCAAAACACCCGCATCCCGCTGCGCCCGTTGCGCAACAACGCCTCGTTCCACGTCGTGGCGATGGACGCGGTTTTCCACGGCGACGAAGAGCTGACCCGCAAGATACTCGGCGATATTTGCAAGCTGCTCGAGAAGGGTGCGCTGCGGCCGCTACCGTTTCGCGCCTTTCCGGCGAGTCGAATCGATTCCGCATTTCGCCTCATGGCCGGCGGCAAGCACATCGGCAAAGTGGTGGTCTCGTTCCCGGCCCCGTTTGTGCCGCGTCGCGGCGAATTGCCTGCACCGGGTTTTAAGGTGAGGCCGGATGCGAGTTACCTGATCACGGGCGCGTTTGGCGGCTACGGCAAGGTGCTGGCGCGCTGGCTGGCCGATTGCGGCGCGCGGCACCTGGTGCTGAGCAGCCGGAGTGGTGCTTCGAATCCGGAGGCGCAGAAGTTTGTTGAGGAACTGGAAGAGCGCGACGTGAAAGTGCGCGTGGTATCTGCTGATGTTGGTGTGCCTAACGACGTTAAACGCCTCTTCGCCGAGATCGAATCCGCCGGGTATCCGCTGCGCGGTATTTTCCATCTCGCGATGGTGATCGATGACGCTCCGCTCGCTTCGCTCAATCCCGAGCGGATGCGCGCAGTCGTTAGGCCAAAAGCCTACGGCGCCTGGCTGCTGCACGAGGCGACGCGCGAGATGGCGCTCGATTGCTTCGTCATGTTCTCGTCGGTCTCGAGCATTTTCGGCAATCCCGCGCAGGGAAATTACAGCGCGGCGAATGCGTTTATCGATTCGCTCGCGCATCATCGCCAGGCGCTCGGCTTGCCGGCGTTGACCGTGAACTGGGGCGTTCTCAGTGGCGAAGGTTACGTGGCACGCAACGAACGCGTGGCGGAATTTCTCGCCCGTCAAGGCACGATGGGAATCACGCCCGGCGAAGCGACTTCGCTACTCGAATCCTTTCTCGTCGCGGGCACGGATCAGGCGATTGCGATCCGGGTCGATTGGAGCAAATGGCGCCAATTCTTCAGAGGCATGCAGGAGAATCCGTTGCTCCAGCGCATCTTTGCCACGATCGAGAATGAGGAATCGACTGGCGCGACGAGCGATTGGCGCAGCCGAATCGATGCGGCCCCTCCGGCGGAGAAAGCGGCGGTCATTTCCCAGGCCGTGCGGGAAGCGGTCGGTTCCGTGTTGCGGGTGAAGCCTGACAGTTTGCGCGACGACCAGCCGCTGACTGATCTTGGTTTGGATTCGCTCATGGGCGTCGAAATCGAAACCTCGCTCGAAGCCGCGGTCGGGATCGCGTTGCCGCCAACCAGCCTGATGCGCGCGCGCACGATCGGACAAATCGCAACCTTGATTGCCGGCCATCTCGGTGGAGCAACCGCGGAAGCTGCGCCGGCAGCGGCCCCGGCAACGGAAGCAGCTAGCGCGGTCGATCTCGATGCGATCTCGGATGAGGACATCGATCGATTGTTAGGCAGTGAGCCCGAGCCGGAAACGGCCGCGGCGACCGAAGGCGCGCGGCGTTGATCGCTGCGGCTACCCGCGAAATGGCGACGCCACTGGATCGACGCGCCCAACTGAAGCAATGGCTTGAGAGCGGTCAGGCCCAGCTCCAGCCGCTCACTTTTCCGCAGCGCGAGATCTGGGAAACGTCGCCGGCGCCGGTGGAAGATCCGGCGAATCATATCTGTTGTTTAATTGAGGTGCGCGGTCTGCTGACCGAGCGCGATGTCCGCGCGGCGATCCAGCGGGTGGTCGACCGCCAGGAAGTTTTGCGGCTCTCGTTTCTGCCGGGCACGGAGCGTCCGCTGCAAATGATCCGGAAAGAGGGCGCCGCGAATTTTGGTTTTCGCGACGTTCCCACAGGCTCGGACAGCCCGGAAGCGATCGAGGAATTGGCGAAGGAGATTTTCCGGCAGCCGTTCGATCTCGTGCAGGGTCCGCTCTTTCGGGTGATGGATTTGCGGCGCGCGCCTAACGATCATGTGCTCGTCTTCGCGATTCACCACGCCATTGCCGACGGCTGGACGCTGGGCGTTTTCGTGGAGGAACTTTTTGCGTCCTACATTTACGGGATGATGGGCTCGACGGAAGTGATTCCGCCGGTGCCGCTCTCTTACACGGCCTGGGGTGCGAAAGAGCGCGCCTTCTGGCAGCCGGCGGTGCTGGCGGAGCGGGTGGCTTTTTGGAAAACACAGCTGGCGGGTTCGCAACGAATCTGGAACGCGCCGATCTCGCCGGAACCGCCGCATCGTTGGGCGACAAACATTCCGAAAGGGCTGGCCACCGCGACGCAGGAGCTCGCTCGCAAGACGGGGATTACACTTTTTAGCACGTTGCTCGGGGCGTTCCAGATCGCCTTCGCCCAATGGAGCAAGAAAGACGAACTCGTGGTTGGTACGCCGGTGGCGAATCGAACACGGCAGGGCGCGCGCGAATCGATGGGATATTTTTCCGGCGTGGTGCCGTTGCGCGGGCGGGTCGATCGCGCGCAAACCGCAGCCGATCATCTGCACGCGAATCATCAGGTGGTGATCGATTCCTTCGCCAAGGCGATGCCGTTTGCCGAACTCGTTCCCGCGCTCGGCGAGCGACCGGCGCCGGGATACAACCCGCTTTTCGAGGTGCGGTTCGCGCTGCAAAACCATCCGATCCCTGAGGTTTCGCTGCCGAATATGTCCGCCAAGCTGAGTATGCGCTCGACCGGCACCGCGCGCTTCCAGCTCGCCTGCGAGATCACCGAAGATCCCGAGGGCCAGGAGGTAGCCTGGCTCTTTCGGGACAATTTATTTTCCAAGCGTGACATCGAGAGGCTCGATGGCATATTCCAAGACGTTTTGGCAGGCATCTGCCGGGCGCCGGAAAGTCTCATTTCCGAACTCCTGACCTGACATGGACGCGACCCTTACTGCCGAAGAATTTAGCGAGCCACCAGAGGAAGTGCACTGGATGGTGCGCGGTGCCTTTCAGGTGCTGATGTTCGCGCTCGTCTTGACGGAGGCGGCGCTGGGTTACGCGGTCTATCGCGGCTGGATTTGGCTGGCGATTTTGTTTGCGCTGGTGGCGAGCCACCTGATGCACGGCACTCTCATTGGTTTGCACGAGGCGTCGCACGGATTGTTGCGGAAAAATCGTCGCTTTAACGATTTCGATGGGGTTGTGATCGGCGTGCTCAGCTTGATGAGCTTCACCCTTTACCGCGTGATTCATCAGACGCATCACGCTTATCTTGCCTCGGAACGCGATTTCGAATTTTGGCCGCTCTCGCAACCATCGATGTCGCGATGGAAACGTTGCCTGGCAGTCTTTGCGGAATTGAATCTCGGCCTCTTCTACGGGCCGTTTCTTTTTCTGCGCGCGTTTTTTCTGCCGACCACACCGGTGCGCAGCAAGCGGATGCGGCGGCGCGTCTGGGCAGAGTTGGTTTTGCTCGTCGTCGTCTGGACGCTGGTGATCGCAGTAGTCACGTTCTTCGGACTCTGGAAATATTTCCTCTGGATGTACTTCGGGCCGGCGTTGCTCGCGGCCAATCTCCAGAGCTGGCGCAAATATATCGAGCACGTCGGGATGACGGGCGACACGGTTAATGGGTCGACCCGGAGCATTATCGCCAACACCTGGATGGGAAAGCTGGTTTCGTTCACTTTGTTGCACGAGCCGTTCCACGGCGTTCATCACATGAAAGCCGGTCTGCCCCACGCGGAGCTGCCGCTGCACGCGGACAAGTTGCAGCCGAAAAATGCCGGCGAATTGCCGCCGTTTCCCAGCTATCGCCATGCGTTCATCGACCTGATGCAGAAGTTGCCGGACCCACGCGTGGGACCGCAGTGGCACGCGGCTGCGGCGACGGCCTGGCACCGTGATTCATTGAGCGACGTGGCCGCCTAAATCCTCCCGGGGGACCACGCTCGCCTTGCGACACGAATCTTCAAGCATCCCGCTAGTCTGCGCCTAACGTTAAACGGTGACTTCAGCTTCTGTCAGTTCTACGCCTTTGCTCGAGGCAAAAGGTCTCACCCGCGAATTCGACGACGGCCAGGTGAAGGCTTTGCGCGGGGTCGATTTTACGATTCACGAAGGCGAATTCGTCGCCATCACCGGGCCGAGTGGCTGTGGCAAATCAACTCTTCTGCAACTGCTCGGCTCACTTGATCGACCGACGAGCGGCGAATTGCTTTATCGCGGAGAATCATTGCCGGATCGCCCTGACCCCGCGGCGTATCGCGCCTGCGAGATCGGCTTTATTTTCCAGGCGTTTCATCTTCTCCCGACTTTTACGGCATCGGAGAATGTGCAGATCCCGATGTTCGAAACCAGCCGCTCGCTCTCGGAAAGGCGCGAGCGCGCGGCGGAATTGCTCAGGCTCGTCGGACTCGAACATCGGTTCGATCATTTTCCCTCGAAACTCTCTGGCGGCGAACGCCAAAGGGTCGCGATCGCGCGCAGCCTGGCGAACGGGCCGTCGTTGCTCCTAGCCGATGAGCCGACCGGCAACCTCGACAGCAAGAACGCGCACCTTATTCTCGACCTCATCGTTAGGCTGCAACAGGACCAGGGCCGCACCATGATCATGGTGACGCATGATCCTTCCATCGCCGAAAGGGCCGGACGCGTCCTGCAAATGAAGGACGGCAGGGTCGTTTCGGATCAACGTTCCGCCCACGCGACCTCATGACTTTTTTCACCGTTGTCATCCGCGGCTTGCTTCGCCGTCCCGTCCGCACCGGTCTCACGCTGGCTGGAATTTCCATTGGCATCGCAGCGGTGGTGGCGCTGGTCGGGATGTCGCGCGGTTTCCAGAAAGGCTGGGAGGTTGGATTGAAGGCGCGCGGGACCGATCTCGTCATCAGCAGCAAGGGCGGCTCGCTCACGCCGAAGCCGTTCAATGCTTCGTTACGCGACCAGATCGCGAAAATCCCGGGGATCGCGGCCACTTGTGCGCTGCTGGTCGAGGTGACGAGCGTGGAGGATTCCGACTTGATGATCTTGTCGGCGCGCGAGTGGGGCGGATTTTCCTGGAGCAATCTCAAGCTCATCTCGGGACGAATGCCGCAGAACGGCGAGGAACAAGCGGTCGTCCTCGGCACGACCGCGGCGGATATTCTGAAGAAGAAGGTGGGCGATCCGATCCAGATCGAGACCGCGGAGCTCAAGGTCGTCGGGATCGTGAAAGGCGGCGCACTGGTCGAAGACGGCTCGGTTATCCTGTCGCTCGCTCTCCTGCAGAAAATTCTCGCTTCGCCTAACCAAATCAATGCGATCGACGTTCGCGTCACGCCTGGAACGAACGAGGCGCAAATGCGCGATCTCATTCAGCGGATCCAGACGCAGGTCCCGGAGGTCCGCGCCGTGACGGTGGCCGATCACCTCAGTAACAGCGAAGGATTTCGCATGGTTCGCGCGATGAGCTGGGGCACTTCACTGCTGGCCGTGCTTGTCGGTGTGCTCGGCGTCATGAACACCATGCTCATGACCGTCTTCGAGCGAACTCACGAAATTTGCGTGCTCCTCGCGGTCGGTTGGACACGCGGACGCATCATTCGCATGGTTCTCTATGAGTCTGCGCTTCTCGGATTCTTTGGCGGAGTGGTCGGCGTGACCATCGGCGCGCTGGGCGTGCAAGCACTCGGGCAAACGCCCGCGCTCCGCGGCCTGTTGCAGCCGGATTTGGGGCTGCCCTTGCTCGGTCTTTCGGTTTTCATTGCGGTCGCGGTCGGCGTGCTGAGTGGACTTTACCCCGCCTGGCGCAGCTCGCGTCTCGCCCCCAGCCAGGCTTTGCAAGCGGGCTAATCAGATTTTCTCTCATGAAAAAAACTCTCCTCTTCGTTGCCATTCTCGCAGCCCTCTCGGTCGGATCTGTTCGCGCCGCGGATCCTGCCACGCCCGCGACGACGATGTCGGCCGATGAGTTGGCGTCCAAATTGGATGCGATCGGCCAGGGGAACGCTTCCATTCGCACGCAGCTCGAAATCCGGACGAACGGTGGCGGCAAGCGGGTCATGCAGTTGCAAATCAAGCAGCGCCGGACGAAGACGGCGACCGACCTGGCCTACCTCGTGATCTGGCCTAACGACCAAAAAGGGAAAGGCGTCATTCTGCACCAAAAGGCCGGCGAAGCGCCGACCGGCTCGTTGCTGGAGCCGCCTAACAAGGTGACCGAGCTCAAGTCTTCCGAAATGAGAAGTGGCCTCTTCGACAGCGATCTCGCCTACCAGGATGCGGTGGAAAATTTCTTTGCTTGGAAAAAGCAGGCAGTCGTTGGGACGGAGACGATCCAAAACGTGAGCTGCCAGATACTAGAGTCGAAGCCCGGTTCTCCGTCCGAGACCATTTACGGCAGGGTGCGCAGCTGGGTTGATCTCCGCCGCATGGTGCCGTTGCGGGTGGAAAAATACTCGCCCTCCGGCGAACTTATCCGTCGGATCGATACCGATCGCGTTGCTCCAGACGATCAACATCGCCAGATTCCCGCTCGGCTCATTGTTCATGGCCCGCGGAAAGACACCGTAACCGAGCTCAACGGCTCCGGCGTCAAGCACGATGTTACTTTCAGCGACGCCGACTTCACCCCGGCGTCTGTTCCTCACTAGCCACGACGAGTTGCTGCAAGCGAGAGGCCAGCGTTTTCAGCAGACGGAAAAAGGTCGCTTGTCGTGCTTGTGAATAACTGTTAATAACTTTCCGACTCACTTGGAATGAGAATCCTGCCCGCTCTTCTCGCCGTCGCGGTTGGTTTGTCGTTAGGCGCCTGTGGCACTACCCACAGCCTCCCGCAATACGAGCGCCCGCTTGCGCGGACTGATTTCCAGCAGGTCCGCACCACCGCCTACACCGATACCGAGTCCGACCACACCCAATACGGCAACCGCACCGCGCTGGGTGGGATTCTCCACGCCGCTCCGGTGCCAGCGGTGCCGCGCGCGATACCGGTCGGACCGCAGAGAGTTTTTCGCGGCCCGGAAAGCAGCTTTCAGCCGGTGGCTTATGTTTCCCGACTTCAGCCCTTCCAGATGCAGGGCGATTTTTCGAACCAGGTCTACGGTAGCGCCGCGGCGGACTGGTCACGCTGGCCGGCCGGCACGATTTTTCGCGTCCTGTCCACCGGGCAACTCTATCGGGTGGAAGATTACGGCTGGGCCCTTTCCGGCCGAAACACGATCGACCTCTACATGGCCACGCCTAACGAGATGAATCGCTGGGGCGTGCGCCAGGAGCAGATCCAGGTCGTGCAATGGGGCGACCCGCAGGAAAGTCTGCGCAAGCTGGCGCGGCACACGAAATACCGTCACATCAAGCGAATGGTATTAGAGCTGGAAGGGCGCGAACGCGCAGCGGCCAATTTGGACTGAAGTCTTCCTTCCGGAGCACGGAGTTATATATCGCCATTGGCGAGCCTCATCGAATGAGCCTGCGTGAAAAGCAAGTTGCCCTTCCTTTGCGCCTCAGGCATCGCCTTCCCGCAATTCAGCAGGGGCCTATTGCCCGACGCTGTAAATTTCGACCAGTGCCGTGCCAGTCGTGTCATCCGCCCCGCGCACTACGGCGGTGTAGTTGCCGGCCGGCAGCGTGGCGTAAATTGCAGACTCGTTCGGATCAGTCGGGGCGAGTCCGGCGGCGGTAATTTGATCTTCCTGGGTGTCCTGCCAATCATCGTTCGAGGCAATGATTGTTCCGCCCGAGTCATGCAGTTCCAGAGTCGGATCGGCGAGAGGGCTGGTCACGCCGGCGTCGATGAGCGAAGGCCCGATCGCCCGCACCACGACCGCGTTGTTCGCCAAGGCATTCCCGCCAACGATAAAGCCACCGATCAAGACATCGTCTCCTGTCCCGACCAATCCGCGCGCGCTGATGTTGCGTAGTTTTTCTAATACTGGCTCGAAGGCTAGAGACACTACCGGACTTAATCCTGATGCGAAGAGCGTTTTCGTTCCATTCGGACTCACCTTTTCGATCGAGCTAGTCTGGTCCGATAGAACTTCCGCGACAAAAAGATTGCCCGCAGCGTCAAAGGCTAAAGCGTATGGCGCTTCAAAGCCCGAAGCGAAGACAGTCGGGTTGCCCGCAGCCAGCGGCGCAAACTTCAGAATCTCGTCGTCAAAGCCAACGTACAAATTTCCCGAAGTATCGAAGGCCAGTCCCGGGCCACTCACAAATGAAAACGTGCCTCCTGTTCCATCGGGAGTATACCGGATGATTCCGCCATCGAAATTGAACGGGTTGGGCGGAATGGTGGCGTACAGATCGCCCGAAGGACTGAAAGACAGGCCGAATGGACTGCCCGATTCCTGGCCATCGTACGAACCAAATTGGGTCTTCGCCCCATCAGGAGTAATTTTTAGAATGTCTCCGGTATCGCCAAACGATTCAGTAACACACAAATTGCCCGCGCCATCAAACGCCAAGCCGCTTGGAATGCTAAGCCCGGTGGCAAACCGTCATTTCGCCGCTCGGCGTTATCTTCGCGATATCACGAAACTGCCCTGGCCCCACCGCAACGAAGAGATTGCCTGCCCGATCAAAGACGACCGCTCCCGGATGGTCAAGCCCCGATGCAAACGTGCTCTTCGTGCCACCGGCTGAGAACTTCAAAATAGTGCCCTCTTCCGACTGCGGCACGTAGAGGTCCCCCGGAGCAGCAGAGGACCAGCGCGAGGTGCAAAGCAGACCTAAGCCGGTGATCGCAAATAGAATTCGAAATTTTGTCAGTTTACTCATTGTTCTTCGATGGTTAATACTCGTACAATTCGATCAATCCAACACCGGTTCCTCCATTTACACCGCTTAAAATGGCAGTGTGCAGGCTGGGCTTGAAAATCGGCCAAAGAGCGCTTTCCAAACTATTGGTGGGGCTGAGTCCCGCCTCAGTTAGCTCGTCAAGCGGCGCGTTCAAGCCCCCCCAGTTGTCATTCGTCGACATCAAGGTGCCGAACGAGTTGTAAAGAGACAGGGTGGGATTGGCGAGCCGACCTACGATGGTCGAGGGCAGGCTTGGTCCTTTGCCCAATATCAGAATGCTGCGTTTAGGTATTGTCGGATCGGTATTTTGCGCAGGATCGCCTGCTACCACCCCGGCGATCGCCTGCTCGTCGCCGGTGCGCACAAGACAGCGGGTGGAGATGTTCAGCACTCGGGTTTGCTGATCGAGCCCGCCCTCAAGTTCGTACATATCAAAGAGCCCGACACCCCATCCCGTTGTTCCTGTCTGGCTTTCAACGAAAACAGTGTAGGAACCGGGCGCCAACGTCATGATCATCGCCGGCTCTTTGGTATTCGGCGGAATTAACCCATCCGCATTAAGTTCATCCCATTCAGCGGCCGGTATATCAGTGATCCTTGTCGATCCCAGTACCTGACGAATCATAATGCCTGCCGAATTATATAAGGTGATTTTCGGGTCCGCAAGCTTAGCAACTGTAAGACCGGGGATCGACGGACCTAACCCGCGAATCGCCACTTTTAGCGTGCCCGTGCCACTGCCTCCAATTACAAACCCGCCAATCATGATCTTGTCATTCTCCACTCGGGCACGGGTGGAGACATTTTCAATTAACGTTCGCGCGTGGAGGGCTTTGTTAACATTCAGGCGCCCTCCGGTTCGCACGAGAGTCGTCCATGCAGTGAGATCATCAGTCCCCATCAGGACACGATCTCTTAAGCCATAATAACTTTCCCATCCATACTCTGATTTGAGTACAGCGATTGCGCCGGTGACATGCGGGGCGGCCTGTGACGTGCCGTCGAAAATCGAATAGCTACCGTTATCGTTTTGCGTTAGGCCATAGATACCTTTCCCCGGGGCAGCCAGATCAACCGTTTTAAAGCCGATATTGGACGAGCCAATAGAAAATGTCGCCCGCGCGTCGTTCTGGTCGGAAGCCGCAACGGAGATTACGTTGTTTTGCGGAAGACCTGACGGAGCAAATGGGATGCTATCATTTTTACCCCCGCTATTTCCTGCCGCACACACTGCGACTACACCGTTGTCGCGGGCGCTCCTCATCGCGTCTCGCAGGCCAAGATCCAAAGTCCATTGGCCAGTACAGTCGCAGTCGCCGGTTTCGGGATCACAAAAGATTTGGGTACAGTGTGTGTTGCCCAGACTGAGATTCATGACTGTTGCTCCATGATTTTGAGCCCAAGTCATGGCATCGATGATGTCATTGGTATCCGCGCCGCCACCAGTATTTGGAAAGACTTTAATGTGCATCAGCGAAACATCCCAGGCTACCCCAGCCATATAGAGCAGATTGTTACCTTGAGCACCGACGATTGAAGCCACGTTACTGCCGTGGTAAGGAGCGAAATCTGCAACATTCGAAGTCCCATCGATAGAGTTATGATAATTCGGATTCAGATTTGCCGAAAACTCGCGGTGATTAACGTTCGCCCCGGTATCTATAACGGCCGCGACAATGGATCCGTTCCCCGTTTGGTTACTCCAGGCTGTCGGCATGCTGATCTTCGGCAGGCTCCACTGATTCGTAGCGTAGATGGGATCGTTCGGGACGGTGGTGGTTTCGTAGAGGTAATCGGGCTGCACGTAATCGACCATCTCGTTTGTTTGATACAACAGTATTTGGTCGAGAACCGAATACTTCGCGGAATCGAAAGCGAGAACCTGAGTCAGATCGTGATCGGTGTACTGAAATTGGTTGACGACGGTGCATTCGGCTTGATCATTGAAGCTGGCGAATTGCTGATCGAAGCCGTTCTTATCTCCGTTCCAAACATATTCGTCCTTCCAGCGGACAATGATCTTGTTCTCCACATGTGGGGGTAACTCAGTTTTTTCGTCATAGACGATTGGCGTCCGGTTTAAGCGATCCACGTCGAACCCTCTCCGCGCTTGGTCTGGAATGCCTTCATCTGGTCCATACGCCCGCGCGAAATCCGCAGCTTTGAATTCCAAATTTGCGGCCGACTGCGCCACAACTTTTTCGACTGCGGAAGAGAGCTGAAGGAGCGGAATGGTTTTCTCCGCCTGCTCTTCGCTAAACTCCTTCGGAAACGAAAGAGTGACGAGCAACTTGGTGCCGGCATACCATTGCACCACTGAAAGCCCGTTCGCTTTTTCCAGAACGGAGAGCGCGGCCAATTCCGTGTCCAAATCTGTCGAGGTGCGGAGCGAGTCCTTAATCTGAACGATCACCGGCTCGATCAAGCCATCATCGCCAACCAGCAGGGCTGAGGCTGATACCGCGCAGAAGAGAAGAGAGAATAGACTAAGAAGTTGGACTGTTTGGCGGAGAACTCTCTCTCTCTCTCTCGCTGAACCGGAGACCTAACGATACCGCTGGCAGTGAGCGCCAGGCCAGCCATTCCAGAGGAACAGTTTTCATATGCCGTTGTTAAATCAAATCACGTTCGACCGTGCAAGGTTTTTTCCTAGAAAGTTTTTTCTCGAAGAAGACCGCACGATTCCCCCGAAGCACAGGCGGGTAGCCCGTTGCGTTTGCGAGCCACGCTTTTGCGCGAAGCGCTATCGGATCTCTTCACGTGTCGTTCGGCATCGTCTTTTCACAGTTCGGCGCAGGCTGCGCCGAACAACCCCGAAAGCTTTCGGGGTGCTCCCCGGAGAGAGCCGCACAAAGGCGGCTCCCACATTCTCCGGGCATCGCAGTTGCCCGCGCCCGCGAGCCCTCCATCTTTGGCGGAAGATGGCAGGGCTGGAGATCAACTTGGTAGTGCCCGATCTCTGGCAGCAGGAAGCGGTGCGGGCGTTGCAGGCAGGCAGGGATGTCGTCGTCCACGCGCCAACCGGGGCGGGGAAAACCTACATCTTTGAACTGCTCTATCCGTCGCTGAAAGGCCAGGCGGTCTTCACGGTTCCGACGCGCGCTCTCGCGAATGACAAGCTGGCCGAATGGCGCGCGCGCGGTTGGGATGTCGGGATCGCGACCGGCGACCTGGCGTTGAACCTGGATGCGAAAGTCGTCGTCGCCACCCTTGAGACGCAGCGCTCCCGTTTTCTCCGGCGCGAAGGCCCGCGTCTGCTGGTGGTCGATGAATATCAGCTCATCGCCGACCCGGTGCGCGGGGTGCATTATGAGCTCGCGCTCGCGCTCGCCCCGCCCGGGACGCAGCTCCTCCTGCTCAGCGGGAGCGTGAACAATCCGCAGGACGTGGTCGAATGGCTGTGCCGGATCGGACGCGACGCGGTCCTCGTTAGGCACGACCAGCGGCCGGTCCCGCAACACGAAATGGATCTGCGCACTTTGCCGGAAGTTGGCTTTATTCAGACCCGCGAATTCTGGCCGCGCACCATCGCCAAGGCGCTGCACGCCGGGCTTGCGCCCATCCTCGTTTTTGCGCCGCGGCGCAACGCGACGGAGGAACTGGCGCAATCGATCGCGAGCGCGCTCCCTTTGCGCGATCCGTTGCCCCTTTCCCCGCAACAGGAAGCGCTGGCCGGCAAGCGCCTCACGAAATTGTTGCGCAACCGCATTGCCTATCATCACAGCGGGCTGAGCTATGCCGTCCGGGCCGGCTTGATCGAACCGCTGGCGAAGGCGGGTCAACTCAACGTCGTGGTCGCGACGATGGGTCTCGCCGCCGGGATCAATTTTTCCATGCGCTCGGTCCTCATCACCGACACGCGTTATCTCTCCGGAAATTTCGAGCGCCAGGTCGAGCCGGATGAATTGCTGCAGATGTTTGGCCGCGCCGGGCGACGCGGGCGCGACGACACCGGCTTCATTCTTTTCACCCCCGACCAGCCTCGCCTCAGCTTCGCTCGCCCGCGGCAATTGAAGCGCGCGACCCAGGTCGACTGGCCGAGTCTGATCAGCGTGATGGCGGCCGCTTCCGTTGTAGCCGGGGACGCTGTCCCCGGTCGAGAGGCCTCGCTCCAAG
>JBBPZW010000129.1:0-12611 GCA_038198475.1 Chthoniobacterales bacterium
GGCAAGGTAAAGCGCGCGCCGGCAAACGCTGCGCCCGAGGAACCACAATTGCCTTGGTCGAAGCGTTGGAAAGAAGATCTGCTCCTGCGGCGCGATCGGTTCCTGGAGGAATACGATTTGGCGGACTTGATTCTCGTCCTCTCGGAAAAGGCGGCGGAGACCTTCCGCGTGCAGGGATTTCCCGAGGAAAAACTTTTTTATCTTCCGCGCGGCGTCGACGTGGATCGCTTTACGCCCGGGCCGCGCCCGCCGCATTTCCGCGCCGTCTTTTCCGGGGCGCTAATCGAGCGCAAAGGGGTGCATCACCTGCTCATGGCCTGGCGCAAACTGAACCTCAAGAACGCCGAACTGTGGCTGGTCGGTTCCGTCCACGACGAGATGGAACCGTACCTGAAAACACTTGGCGGCGACGACGTGAAGGTGATCGGCTTCGCCAGGGAGCCGGAAAAATATCTGCGCCAATCGACGATTCACGTTTTCCCCTCGCAATGCGAAGGCAGCGCCAAAGTCACTTACGAAGCGGCGGCCTGTGGTCTTCCGCAAATCACGACCCGCGAAGCGGGCGATGTCGTGCAGGACGGTGTCCAGGGGATCCTCATTCAGCCAGGCGATATCGATGCGCTGGCGGGAGCGATTCAGCACCTCTACGATCATCCGGAAATCGTGCAACGGATGAGCCTCGCGGCGCGGGTGCGAGTCGTGGAAAATTTCACTTGGGATCATTTCCGCACCCGCCTGCTCGGCGCTTACGAGCAGGCGATGCAAATGGTCCGCTAGGGGCTGGTTGAACGTCCTCCTCATCCAACTCAAGCGGATTGGTGATCTGATCCTGACGGTCCCGGCGATCGCCGCGGTTCGAAAACATTTCCCGGAGGCAAAGATCTCGCTCGTGGCCGCACACGGCTCGCGCGAACTACTACCGGCGATTCCCGGGCTCGATCAGACTTTCGTGGCGCGGGGGCGGATCTCCGACGCGCCCCAATTTTTCGCAGTCGCGAAATCCAAGTTCGATTTCTGCCTCGATTTTTCGCGAACCGACCGCTCGGCTTTGCTCACCCTGCTCTCCGGCGCGCCGCGACGGATCACTTACGACACAATTCGCCGCGAGCCGCTCCGGCAGCTGAGCTACAACGAGTTCATTCCGTCGCAGGTTCGGTTCGGGCACACGATCGATCACCATCTCGCGTTGCTCGCGCCGCTCGGAGTGCGCGATGTTTCGCGAGAAATTCAGTTGGCGCTCCCCGCGGCGGCGAAAAGCCGGGCGGCGGAGGTCATCGCGCAGGCAGGGATGGGCGACGAGTTTGTCGTGCTACATCCCGGCTCCGCGCGGGCCGAGAAATTCTGGCTCGCGCAACGCTGGGCGGAACTGGCCGACACTCTTTCGACGGGAGGCCGGCTCCGCTGTGTCTTGACCGGCGCCAAGTCGCGGATGGAACAGGAGCACATCGCCCACATCAAATCCCACCTCCGACATCCGATAATCGACCTTTCCGGTCAGCTCGATCTCCTCTCGCTCGGCGCGCTGCTTCAGCGAGCCAGGCTGCTGGTCACGATCGATTCCGCGCCGATGCATCTCGGGGCGGCGCTCGGTACGCCCCAGGTCGCTCTTTTCGGTCCGACGAACCCTTTCCACTGGCGTCCGCGCACGACACCCTCCGTGATTTTGCGCGCCGGTTACTCTTCACCGATGGCGGATTTCCTGCCCAAACAGCCGCCTCGCCCGATGAAGGAAATCTCGACGGAAGCGGTGATCGATGCTATGCAGATGCTGCTGTCGGCTCCGGCAGCGCCTGTCGCATGAGCGAGATAAAGACCCCGACGCAAAAGCAGTCTTTGTGGACCCTTCTGAAAATCGGGTGGGGTCCATACAAGCGCCTCTTTGCCTACGCGATGCCCTACAAGGGACGGCTCATCCTCGGCCTGGCTTTCGGCTTCCTCGCCGGCGGCATTCAATCCCTCATGCCGCTCGTCCTGGCTAAGGTCGCAAATGTCATTTTCCACGGTGCCACACCTGGGATATCCACCATCCAGGCGCATCCGGAATTGCTCGAAAAAGGGCCACCGATTAATTCCCTCATCCTGATTTGTCTCGCCATCCCGGCGGTCATGATCGCGCGCAGCATCTGCGGCTACTGCAACGCCTACTACACCACCTGGGTGAGCGCGAAAGTGCTGACCGACATCCGGACCCAGCTCTTCGGCCGGATGCTGAGTCACTCGATGGATTTCTTTAACAAGATGCAGTCCGGCTTCCTCATGTCGCGGATCACGAACGACACCCGCATGATGCAGACCGCCCTCTCCAGCATCAGCAGCGATTTGTTCAAGCAGCCGATCGCGATCATCAGCGGCGTGGGCGTTTTGCTCTACATGGATTGGAAATTCACCATCGTGACGCTCGTCCTCTTCCCGAGCTGCCTCGTGCCGTTGAGCATGTACGGGCGGCGCGCGCGCAAGGCGGTTAAGGGCGAGCAGGAAGAGATGGGCCAGATGGTCGTGACGATGCAGGAAACCTTCGCCGGCATCCGCGTCGTGAAATCATTCGCCCGTGAGGACCACCAGGAAAAATCATTCCGACGCAGCAATCGGATCCAGTTCGACAACATGATGCGCATCACGCGTTCGACGGAGGCGATCTCGCCGCTGGTCGAGTCGATTGCCGCCATCGGGGTTGGCTTTGCCCTTCTTTATGTGTATTTCGCGCATTTGCCGGCGGCAAAATTCATGGCTTTGATCGCGGGGATTTTTCTTCTTTACGATCCGATCAAAACGCTCAGCCGCATGCACATCATGATGCAGCGCTCTATCCAGGCTACGGTGGAAATCTTCCGGATCCTCGATTCCGCCTCGAGCGTCGAGGATCGGCCCGGTGCCGCGCTCCTCCCGCGCTCCGGCGGCGCGCTCGAGCTCGAGAACGTCACCTTCCGCTACGCGAGCGGAGTGGAAGACGCCCTCAAGAATTTCAGCCTCCAGATCGAGCCGGGCAAAAGCTACGCACTCGTCGGAGCGAGCGGCGCGGGCAAGAGCACTATTCTCTCGCTGATCCTGCGTCTCTATGATCCGACCAGCGGCGTGATCCGGATCGACGGTCGCGATCTGCGCTCGGTCACCCAGAAATCGTTGCGCGAACAGATCGGCCTCGTCTCGCAGGAGACCTTCCTCTTTCACGATACCATCCTAAAAAATATCCAGTTCGGCCGGCTCGACGCGACCGAGGAGGAAATCTACGCCGCCGCCCAGACCGCCTACGCGCACGACTTCATCATGGAGCAGCCTAAGGGCTACGAGACGATCATCGGGGACAAGGGCTGCCTCCTCTCCGGCGGGCAACAGCAGCGCCTTGCCATCGCCCGCGCCCTGCTCAAGAACGCCCCCATCCTGCTCCTCGACGAAGCGACTTCCGCGCTCGATTCGGAATCGGAACAGCAAATCCAGCTCGCCCTCGAACGCCTGGCCAAGGGCCGCACCGTGATCGCGATCGCGCATCGGCTTTCTACCATTCTCTCCGCCGACCAGATCGTGGTCATGGAAAAGGGCCGGATCAAAGAGATCGGCACCCACGCCGAGCTGCTCGAAGAATCCGGCTATTACCGCCGGCTCTATGATCTGCAGTTCAACCGCAACCCGGAAGAGCCAGGCGCAGAAGTGGAGCTACTCGCCGGCGCGTCGGTGTAGCGCACTCGTCCCGAGTGCTGGTCGCGCTGTTCCAGCGCGACGAACTTTTTTATGACGTGCGCCGCCAGATGACTTTGAGCGCTCGCGCGAAAGTTGCCGCTGCTCTCAAAGTTCGCGACGGTGGGACACCGTCGCCAGCACTCGGGACGAGTGCGCTACCCAGCCGATTGCTCCCGCCCTTGTCGATAGATACGCCGCGTCGCATCGAGCGACACCCAAGGCAATCGGTCCTCCGTCCAGATCTCCACTTTTGGCGCGTAGGGCTCCGGGTGATCGAGCGAGGCGATCGTGACGTCGATCGTCGCCGACGCTTCGTCCTCCTGAAAGAAAAGGGGCGTCCCGCAGCAAGCCGCAAACGAACGAAGCCGCTCCGCGTGCCGCACCTTGCGCAATTCGCCCGTCAACATCTCCACTTCGTTCGGGCGCACCACGCTCCAGGTCACGACCGCCGCGCCGCTCCCGCGCCGACAATCAAGGCAATGACAATTGCTGATCCGGACCGGCTTTTCGCGCAGCCGGTAACGCGTCTTGCCACACAAACAGCCGCCTTCAATGACGTCGTCCATATTCTTTAAAGAAAATCACTAGAGCGCGGATGTCGACGCGACCGGATGCAATTGCAGACCGGATGGTAGCTCGGGCAATTTCTTTCGCATCCGGGAAACGCCAGACCGGCTCGAGCCGGAAAATTTTCACGAAGGCGACATGCACCCCGGGCGCCTCGTCGTATTCGAAGCGCTCCCGCACCACGCTCTCCCGCAGAATGTGCAAGGGCGCGAGTGCGCGCACATCTTCCCAACGGGTCAGGAGGCGCGCCTCTTCCACCTGCGCGAAAAAGCGAATCGCGATCTCGTCAGACCGGGGCTGGGGCAGCTCCGGGTCGGGGAAGTTCACCCGCTCCAGTTGTTCGTGAAAGAAAGTCGGGAAAAGGAAAAATTTCCGATACCGGAAAGCGAAGCCGTCGCGCCCTTCCGCGATCCCACCTTTGCGGATGATTACGCTCTGCCGCCCCGACCCGAGCGCGTCGCAAACCAGAGCCCATTCCTTGAAACCGATCCTTTGCATTTCGCGGCCCGCAAACTACGCTCCCCGCGCATGCCCTTCAAGATCGACCTGCACACGCATTCGTTCTTCTCGGGCGACGGCGTTTCCAGTCCGGAAGAGAACATTGCCTCCGCCAAGGCCAAGGGCCTGCACGGTTTCGCCCTCACCGATCACAATACGAACGACGGCGTGTCGTATCTGTTGGAAAAAGGCCTCATGCGCGAGGACGGCCAGCCGGTGGATGGGTTCCTCATTATCCCTGGCGTCGAAGTGACGACCGCGGAAGGTCACCTTCTTTGCATCGGAGCGTCGCTGCCTTACCTGAAAGGCCGGCCGGCGAGCGAAGTCTGCGACCTCATCCACGAGCGCGGCGGGCTCGCCATTCCGCCGCATCCTTACGATTTGTTCCGGGCCGGGATCCGATTTTCGGCCCTCGAAAAGCTGCCGATCGACGCGCTCGAAGTCTTCAACGCCGCCACCACCCTGCGCCGCTACAATCAATACGCTTTTAAATACGCGAAGGTCCGCGGCCTGCCGATGACGGCGGCGAGCGACGCGCACCATCACGCCGCGATCGGAACCGCCTACACCATCCTCAATACCGAAGACCTTTCGCTCCGCGGCGTGCTCGCGCAGATTCTGAAAAGCAACGAGCTCAACCAGGAATACCTCACGCCCAAGGACAGCGTGCGGAAGACCTGGAACAACTGGATGCGCCTGCGCCGCCGCAAAACGCTCCCGACCAAACCCACCAGCGCCTAAGAATTTCGCGATAGCTTTCGGAGTGCGGTGCGTCCCCGCACCGCTTTGAGGAGCGAGCCCCGCACCCGAAAGCGACGCGAAGACGCGTCGCACTCCAAAGGCTGCGCGAAAATCATTCCCAACCGACACGCCGGGTGATACCCAAAACCCTTGAGCGAGAGTTGGCCGCACGCGCCTCCGCATCATTTCACCGCCAAAGCCACGTACATCATAACGGCCGCGACCTTGCATCGCCGGCCGCTTTTCAACACCGACGCAAAACTCGATCTCTTCCGGGATACCACCTTCGAGCTAGCGCGCGATTACAATCTCCTCCTGCAGGCCTGGGCGTATTTCGCCAACCATTACCATCTCGTCGCCAGCTTCGAAGATGTGGGGGCGGAGAATCTCAATTTTATTCGTCATTTGCACCGCGAATTGGCGATCCGACTGAATCGTCTCGACGCATTGCCGGGTCGTCGCGTGGTGTACGAGTTTTGGGACACCCATCTGACGTTTGAAAAGTCCTGGCTCGCGCGGCTGAACTACGTCCATCAGAATCCGGTGCAGCATCGGCTCGTCGCGGTGGCGAGCGCATATCGCTGGTGCTCGGCGCGCTGGTTTGAGACCAACGCGCGACCAGCATTTGCGAAATCGGTCGCGTCATTCAAGATCGACCGGGTAAACGTGCCGGACGACTTCTAATTTCGCGCAATTTTCGGAGTGCGGTGCGTCCTCGCACCGCTTTCGAGGAGCGAGCCCCGCGCCCGAAAAGCGACGCGAAGACGCGTCGCACTCCAAAAGCTATCGCAAAAGTTTGCGCAGCTCCGCGACCGACGTGACCGGCGCTTTGCAGGTGAAGTTCTCGCAGACATAAGCCGCCGCCTTGCCCTCGATCGGCTGCATGGCCTTCATCTCTTCCAGTTTACCGGCCAGATATTTCTGGCCTTCGCCACCATCGGCCAGGAGGACGACCGTGTTCGGCAGGTAATGCCGGCGGGTTTCCTCGACCAGGTCGCGGGTCTCCGGCGCGTCCGGTTTTCCCGCGATCACCACCTGCTTTGCTTTCGTTAGGCTGAAATCGAGCGCGACCAGCATTTGCGGCATCGCGCTCGGGTAGTGATTCAGCGCCCCGGCAAAAGCGGCGATCGTTTTTTTTCCCTTCTCGCGCCATTCCTTCGAGTCACGGATCTGTCCGAGGCGAAGCAGATTGAGCGCGGCGATGGAACTCGGGGCCGGCTCGGCGTTATCGTTATCTTCCTTCATCCGGAGCAAAATATTCGGGTCATCGCCCGTGCTCGAAAAATAGCCGCTGTCCTTTTCATCCCAGAAAAGCCGGTCCTGGGTAGCCTGGAGTTGCGCGGCCAGCTTGAGCCACTGCACGTCGAAGGAAGCCTCATAAAGATCGAGCAATCCCTGAATGTAAAACGCGTAATCCTCCGCAAACCCGCCGACCTCCGACGCCCCGCCCCGGTAGCTGCGCCGCAGCATATGCGCTTTCGAATCGTAGAGATTGTCCCGCACGAATTCCGCCGCCCGCGTCGCGGCCTCGAGATAACTCGTATCGCCCAGGACCTGCGCGCCGCGCGCGAAGGCGGAAATCATCAGCCCGTTCCAGGCAGTGATGATCTTGTCGTCGAGATGCGGTCGCGGGCGCTTCGCCCTCAACTCGAGCAGCGTCGCCCGCCGGTAACGCATCGACTCATCGACATCGAGCTCGCTTTTCCCGAAATGCTTCGCCGTCTCCGCAAAGCCCTGCCGCTCGTAGAGGATGTTTTTGCCTTCGAATTCTTTTTGCGGATCGCTCCCCTCGGGCGCGTTCCCTTCCTCCGCGACGCCGTACTGGTAATCGAAAAGCTCGGCGTACTCGTCCAGCGCTTTGTCGATCTTCTTTTTCGTCCAAACGTAGAAGGCGCCCTCGGCTTTTTCCTTTCCACCGGCCGTCGTCAGGCTATCCGCGTCTTCGGCGGAATAAAATCCGCCCTTGGCATCGGTCAGGTCGCGCCGGACGTAGTCGAGCGTGTCGCGGGCGATCGCTTCGTAACGCAGGTCGCCCGTGATCTGGTAGGCGTCGAGATAAGCGGCGGCCAGTTGCGCCTGATCGTAGAGCATTTTCTCGAAATGCGGCACGCGCCACAGGGCATCGACCGAATAACGATGAAAGCCGCCGCCCAGTTGATCGCGCATTCCGCCGGCCGCCATCTTTTTCAGGGTGAACAACGCCATCCCGAGGGCCGCTTCGCCCGCTTCGGAGTTCGCCGCGGAGCGCTGATAAACGTGGAAAAGAAAATCGAGCGTGACCGGCCGCGGGAATTTCGGCGCGCCGCCGAACCCGCCTTCGCGCGAATCGTAGCCGCGCGCGATTTGCTGGTAGGCGGTGTCGATCAGTTTCGGATCGACCTTCCCGGCCTCCGCCGACGATGAAACCGCGGAGCGCTCGAGCGCGGCCATGATCTGGCTCCCGCTTTCGCTGATCTTGGCGTGGTCGTTTTGCCAGGCGTCCGCGATTCGGCGCAGCACTTTCAGGAAACTCGGCTGCCCGTGGCGATCTTCCGGCGGGAAATAAGTGCCGCCAACAAACGGCTTGAGCGCCGGCGTCAGCCAGACATTGAGCGGCCAGCCGCCGCCGCCGGTCGTGGCCTGGACGAACGTCATGTAAACGCGATCGACGTCCGGACGTTCCTCGCGGTCGACCTTGATGTTCACGAAGCGCATGTTCATGAAAGCGGCGACCTCTTCGTTCTCGAACGATTCCCGTTCCATGACGTGACACCAGTGGCACGTCGAATAGCCGATCGAGAGAAAGATCGGTTTCCTTTCCTTGCGAGCCTTGGCAAAAGCCTCCTCGCCCCACGGATACCAATCGACTGGGTTATGTGCGTGCTGCAGAAGGTAGGGCGACTTTTCGTGAATGAGCCGGTTGGTATGCTCGTAATGGGCGGGCGGAGTAGCGGTCACGGCAGGCGGAGTCGGTGTCACCCCGCAACCTACAGTCGACTTCCCCAGATGAAAGCCCTCCTAAATCCTGCTCCTGCTCCTAATCCTGCTCCCGGTTCCCAATTCCCCCGAAGGAAGATTAAGAGTAGGAGCAGGAGCAAGAGCAGGATTAGGAGGAAGAGGTGCAAGAGGCAGCGGATTCGTTGCGTTTGCAACTTGAGCCGGGCGCGTGCATGCGAAAGCTCACCGGATATGGACGCAACGCACCTGGCACTGCTTTTCGTGGCGATCGGCATCATCGCTTTTCTCTACTCGTCGGTCGGTCATGCCGGCGCCTCCGGTTACATCGCGGTTATGACTTTGTTCGGGCTGGCGGCGGCAACGATTCGGCCGACCGCGCTCATCCTGAACATCCTGGTCGCGACGATCGGCTCGATCCAATTCGCGCGCGCCGGGTATTTTCGCTGGCGCTTATTTTGGCCCTTTGCCGTGCTCTCCATTCCGGGCGCCTATCTCGGCGGTTACCTGCAATTGCCGGTGGTGATCCTGAGAATGCTCATCGGCCTGGTCCTCCTTTTCTCCGCGGCGCGTTTGTTTTTCCGAAAGAGCGATCCTTCGGATGTCCAGCCCCCCTCGCCGCCGGCGGCGATCGGCGTGGGCGGAGTCGTCGGCCTGCTTTCTGGCCTGACCGGCACGGGCGGCGGAATCTTTCTCACCCCGATGCTGCTCTTTTTTCGTTGGGCCCGGATTCGAGAGGCAGCCGCCGTTTCGGCACTCTTCATCCTCGTGAACTCGATTGCCGGTCTTGCCGGTTATTTCATCGCGCACCGTTCAATTCCTTCGCTCGGCCTCATCCTTTCCGGAGCCGCCGTGGTGGGTGGTGCGGCCGGATCGTATTTCGGCAGCAAGCGCTTTCCGGTTCGGACGATTTCGTTAGTCCTAGCCGTCGTCCTGGTCATCGCCGGCACGAAGCTGATCTTCACCCGGTAATAGCCAGGCTCGTCACCCACTACGAAGGACAGGAAGGCGGTTGGGGGGAAGCCCCCGCTTAGGTGAGGGGCCCGACCGGCGGGGTCGTGCCCTCATCAATGGAGCCGGCGCCGCGAGGGTGCGGCCTGTGAAAACGGGAATCCGTTTTCGCGCAAAACGCCCTGGGGTTGCGAACACAGGAATCCGTTTTCGCTGGAAAGGGGCCAGGGTCGGCCATCCGGATTCCCGTTTCGACGCCCCAGCCTGCCGAAGATGAGAGTTTCCTGACACGACTGCGAGAAAACACCCTTGACTAACCCCAGCCGCTCTTGTTCTACTCGCCCCATGAAACGCGAATCTCATCCGCTCCGCCAGCCCACTCGCCGCTCTCCGTCTCTCTCGCGATGCCGGGCCAATCTGGGAAAAACAATGAACGCTATGAGATTACTCTGCTTGATGCTGCCGGCGTTTCTGCCGGGATTATTCCTCATTCCCCTGACTCCGCCGGCGCAGGCGGGCAGCGCGACTTGGAAACTCGACCCGACCAGCGGTGACTGGAACACGGCTGCGAACTGGACTCCGAAAACCGTCCCCAACGGAACTGATGACATCGCGACATTCGGCGTCTCCAACGTGACCAGCATTTCTCTCAGCGCGATGATCACGCTTGGCGGCATGCAGTTTGAGTCGGGGGCCAGCAGTTATGATATCGGCGTCATAGCATCCGCCCCGCTTAGCTTCAATGGCGCCGGAGTGACGAATGAGTCGGGGCTAACTCAGTCCATCAGTTGCACTACTTCTACCGTGGATTTCTATAATGCGAGCACTGCCGGCGGGAATGTAATCTACACAAACACGAGCACAGACGGATTCATTTCGAGTATTATCACGTTCCATGACGACGCCAACGCGGGCAGCGCTACCTTCGTCAACAATGGCACGCCTGCCTACGGGCAAGGCAAAGTTGTATTCACAAACAATGCCAGTGCTGGCAGCAGTAATATTACTGTTAGCGGGGTCTTTGGTTTTGGCAGCCTTGGCGCAGCATTCTTTTATGACGAGAGCACCGCCGCGCAGAGCACAATCCTATACGATAAGGGAGCTTTTGGCTTCTTTGGATCACAGGCTACGGCTGCGAATAGCACGCTCACATGCTCTGCGTCTAGCTCGGTCTATTTCTCCGACAACTCCACTGCCGAAGCGGCGACGATCGCCTGCTCTGACGCTTCGAATGTTTATTTTCAGAATTCTGCCACCGCCGGAGCGACGACGATCACGTGCTCTGCCGGCTCCGTCAATTTTCTGGATTTTTCTACCGCAGGGGCGGCCACCATCACGGCAGATGACACCACCGTACACTTTCAAGAGCGAAGCGACGGTGGCACGGCGCGGATCGTATTAACCAACGCTAGTACCCTCATTGTGGATCGGGACAGGCCAGTCTTCCGCGTTGGGTCCTTGGAAGGCGACGGGGCCGCGACAATCAATCGTGTGCTTCTGATCGGCGGCAATAACCTGGATGCGACATTCTCCGGCAATCTCGAGAGCTCGCTCGAGGGCGACTGGCTCACGAAACTCGGCACCGGCACGTGGACGCTCACAGGCACGGGCAGCTATCCTGGGACGACTACAGTGATAGATGGCGCCCTGCTGGTAACCAGTGCCTCCACGCCCACAGGGAGCGGTCCCGTCAAAGTGAACGGCGGCACCCTCGGTGGGAGCGGAACCATTGCGGGTCCCGTAACTATAGGCACTGGGAGTGGCACCGGCGCCTTCCTTGCCCCGGCGCACGGCGGCAACAAGCAACTCACCCTCACGATTCAAAGCAGCCTGACCTTTAACTCCGACGCGACCTACACCTACACCTTTAAAGCGAAGGGGAACAAATCCAAGATCGACAAGGTGATTGCCAATGGCGTCACGATCAACAGCGGGGCAATCATCAACTTGAGTGGCACAACCCAAGGTCCTCTCACCCAAGGCACAGCTCTGACCCTGATCAAAAACACCGCCGCGACCCCGATCAGCGGCAGCTTCAGCAACCTGCCCGACGGCGGGATCGTGGACGTGAACGGCAACAATCTCCAAGCCAGCTACGAAGGCGGCGACGGCAACGATCTCACCTTGACGGTGGTGCCATGATTTCCCGGTGGTCGTCCTGGAAGGAAACAGAGTTTCGCAAACAAGTGCGTTCCCAAACTGGAGTTTAGGAACGAGGAGGCAAAAGTATCAGGTGCTGACAATCCAAAATAGCCAGTGGGCGCGGGGTCAGCGCTTGCATCGTGCACAAAGTTCTCGACCTGAAGTGCCGCCTTCCGCTTAACTCGTCGCTGTGGCGCGCAAAGCTCGCATCGAGTTCCCAGGAGCTCTTTATCATCTCATCGACCGCGGCAACCGCCGCGAAGACATCTTCCGGGATGACTCTGACCGCACCCGCTTCCTCGTTACTCTGGGCCAGACCTGTGTACGCACCGGCTGGCGCGTTCATGCCTTTGTCCTCATGAACAACCACTACCACCTGTTGGTCGAGACCCCCAGCCGAATCTGGTCGTCGGCATGCGCTGGTTCCAAGGCACGTGGACGATGCGCTTCAACCGGCGTCATCACCTCAGTGGTCATCTTCTACAGGGTCGTTACAAGTCGGTCGTGGTCGATCCGGAAGAGCGCGCCTATCTGCTCGTCCTGAGCGATTACATTCACCTTAATCCGGTGCGCGCAGGACTGGTCAGGCGGGATGGGCGACTCTTTGATTACAAATGGAGCAGCTATCCTTTCTACGTCTCACGCCACGGGCGACCAGATTGGTTCGAGCCGCGCCGGGTCTTGGGCGAACTTGATCTTGCGGATGCCGCAGCCGGTCGGCGGCATTACGCCGAACGAATGCGCCGCCGCGCCGTCGAGGAATCACTTCCGCAGAGTGGGCCAGCGCGTGATGCCTTGCGATGCGGCTGGTGTCTGGGCGGGGCGAGCTTTCGCGAACGCATGCTAAGTCTGCTGGAGGAGACGAGCGAGAAAATCAGTCGCGGCAAACAGCTCGATGGAGTGGTGCGCCGCAGTCACAACGACGACGAAGCCGGGCGTCTCCTCCGCTCCGGTCTGCAACACTAGAAGCTATCCGAAAAGTAGGTATGCATGAGGTTAAGTTAGAGAAAACGTGAAGCGATCAGGCAACATCCGAGAGTGGCGAAGGCGAGGTAGAGGGCGCTTTGCTTTTCCCAGCGGATCAAGAGGCGCCGATGATTGCC
>JBBPZW010000130.1:0-5808 GCA_038198475.1 Chthoniobacterales bacterium
AGGGCGTCGGTCCGATTTCGCGCCTCCCCGTCAGCATTCGGATCGTGCTCGAATCCGTCCTCCGTAATTGCGACGGGAAGAAAGTTCAGCGCAAAGATGTCGAGACCCTCGCCAACTGGAACGCGAAGAAGCCGGCTAACGAAGAGATTCCGTTCGTCGTCGCGCGCATTGTTCTCCAGGATTTCACCGGCGTCCCGCTCGTCGTCGATCTCGCCGCCATGCGTAGCGCGGTGAAACGGTTAGGCGGCGATCCGAAAATCATCGAGCCGCTCGTGCCGGTCGATCTTGTTGTCGATCACTCGGTGCAGGTGGATTTCGCTGGTTCGGCCATGGCGCTGAAGCTGAACATGGACATGGAATTCAAGCGCAACCGCGAGCGCTACGAATTCCTCAAGTGGGGGCAGCAGGCCTTCCAGACCTTCGGTCTCGTCCCGCCGGGCATCGGCATCGTCCACCAGGTGAACCTCGAGTATCTCGCCAAGGGCGTCCTCAGCAGCGGCGGTGTCTATTATCCCGATACGCTGGTCGGAACCGACTCGCACACCACGATGATTAACGGCCTCGGCGTCGTCGGCTGGGGCGTCGGCGGAATCGAAGCGGAAGCCGGCATGCTCGGCCAGCCCGTCTATTTCCTCACCCCGGAAGTCGTAGGCGTGCACATGACCGGCTCGCTCCGCGAAGGCGTGACCGCGACCGACCTCGCGCTTCACATCACCCAGATGCTCCGCGCGCAGAAAGTCGTCGGGAAATTTGTCGAGTTTTACGGTGAAGGCGCCGCCTCGCTCCCGCTGCCGGACCGCGCGACGATTGGAAACATGTCGCCTGAATACGGCGCGACGATGGGTTATTTCCCGGTCGACGCCGAGTCTGTAAACTACCTCCGCGCCACCGGCCGGACCGACGAGCAGTGCGCCGCTTTCGAAGCCTACTTCAAGGCGCAAAAGCTGTTCGGCATGCCGCGCAAGGGCGAGATCGATTACAGCGTCGATCTCGAGCTCGACCTCGGCGTCGTGCAACCGAGCGTCGCCGGCCCCAAGCGCCCGCAGGACAGGATCAATCTCCCCGAACTCGGCAGCGCCTTCCGCACTTTGCTCAACAAACCTCTTCCCGACGGCGGCTACGGAAAAGCCGGCGTCGACCTCGGGGAACGCTACCTCGTCCAGCTCAACGGCTCCGCGCCGAAGACCGAGGAAATGGTCTCGACCGATCGCGAGGACCAAGGCATCGAGCCGGGCGACGAACAAAACAAAGTCGAGATGGTTTCGAACCGTCCTACGCCCGACCCCGGCGACGAAATCGAGGCCGAGAGCCACGACGTTTTCCATCACGGCCAGAGCCGCATCGGCCACGGCAGCGTTCTCATCGCGGCGATCACCAGTTGCACGAACACGAGCAATCCGAGCGTCATGCTCGCCGCCGGCCTCGTCGCGAAGAAAGCCGTCGAGCGCGGCCTAACGATCGACCCTTCGGTCAAGACTTCGCTCGCCCCGGGTTCGCGCGTCGTCTCCGATTACCTGCAAAAGACCGGCCTCCAGAAATACCTCGACCAGCTCGGGTTCAACATCGTCGGCTACGGCTGCACCACCTGCATCGGCAACTCCGGCCCGCTTCATCCGAAGATCGAGAAAGCGATCGCCGAGCATGACCTTATCGCGGCGTCCGTCCTCTCCGGGAACCGCAACTTCGAGGCGCGCATCCACCAAAACATTAAGGCCAACTTCCTCATGTCGCCGCCGCTGGTGGTCGCCTTTGCCCTCGCCGGTCGGGTCGATCTCGACCTGAACAAGGACCCGCTCGGAAAAGACAAGAACGGGCAGGACGTTTTCCTGAAGGATCTCTGGCCGTCGTTAGCCGAGATCCGCGACATGATGCAATCCGCCCTCACTCCGGAGATCTTCCGCCGGCTCTACCGCGATTTTGCCGATCAAAACCCGAAGTGGAACGAAATCTCCTCCAGCACGGGCGAAGTCTACCAATGGGATGAAGCGAGCGACTACATTCACGACCCGCCGTTCTTCGCCGATTTCTCGATGGAGGTCGGCCGGATCGAGGACATCCGCGGCGCCCGCCCGTTAGGCATCTTTGGCGATTCGGTCACGACCGATCACATTTCGCCGGCCGGCGCGATCAAGGCCAATTCGCCCGCCGGGAAATATCTGCAGGAGCGCGGGATCAAGCCGGAAGATTTCAACAGCTACGGCAGCCGGCGCGGCAACGACCTCGTCATGACCCGCGGCACATTCGCCAACGTCCGGATAAAGAACCTGATGGTTCCCGGCGTCGAAGGCGGCGTCACAAAATTCTGGGGAGCGCGGGCGCCCTCCCCCGCAGTCGAAGGCGCCTCGCCTTCGATCGACGGCGAGCGGATGTCGATTTTCGACGCCGCCATGAAGTACGCCGAAACGAAAACCCCGCTCGTCATCTTATCCGGGCACGAGTACGGCACCGGCTCGAGCCGCGACTGGGCGGCGAAAGGAACCCGGCTGCTCGGCGTGAAAGCGGTCGTGGCCGCGAGCTACGAGCGCATCCACCGCTCCAACCTCGTCGGCATGGGCGTGCTCCCGCTCCAGTTCATGGAAGGGACCAACGCCCAATCGCTCGGCCTCGACGGCTCGGAGACCTACAGCGTGACCGGCCTTTCGGAAAGCATCCAACCCGGGCAAATGCTCAACCTCGAGATCAAGCGGGCCAGCGGCGGCAAAACGGAGACGGTGCCGGTAAAGCTGCGGATCGATACCGCGATCGAGATCGACTACTACCGGCACGGCGGCATTCTGCCGTTTGTGTTGCGCGAGCTGCTCTCCCGTTAGAGCGTCCTCAACTTGCCAGGTGAGACCGGCCCGGGTAGCGCACGCGTCTCGCGTGCTGGTTTCGGCGTCTCGCCGAAACGAACTTTACCTCCGGCGGCACGACAAGAGGAGTCCGCGACGGCGAGACGCCATCGCCAGCACACGAGACGTGTGCGCTACCCGGGCGGAGCCGGCTGCGGCTCCTCTCCTCAAGTGCATGACTGGCCTTTGGGCGAACGGGGTTGGTTTCCCGGATCGGACCCGGTTTTGCCTATTTAAGCAGCTTATCCAGCGCCGGATCCGGCGCTGCGCCCAAAGCGAGCGCCTTTGCGTAGTGCCGGCGGGCCAATTCCTTCGCCGGCGGCTGGGAAGTGGAATAAATGACCGCGAGATTGAAATGGGCGTCGGCGTACTCCGGGTTTTGCTCGATCGCGGCCAGCATTTCCTTCTCAGCGGCTTCCTGCCAGCCCTTCCGGCTGGCGGTAATGCCCAAGTAATTGTGCGCGGTCGCACTCTTTGGGTTGATGGCGAGGGATCTGGTCAGCTCGGAGAGGGCGTCGTCGAACTTGGCCTGCTGATAATAAACGATCCCGAGGGTGGTGTGGGTGAATTCATCCTTCGGCGCGATCGCGATGGCTTTCTTCAGGGTCAGCTCGGCGGCTTTGAGTTTGCCGTTGCGGAAAAGAACGACGCCGAGGTTGGAGAGGGAGTAGAGGTTGTTCGGGCTTTTCGTCAGGATTTCGTCGTAGAGTTTTTCGGCCTGTTTGAATTTGCCCTGGTCGAAGCTAGCCTTGGCATCGCGCGCAAGGGGCATCAGGTCCGCCGGAACGCCTGGCTTAAAGGTCGCGCCGACCTCGGGTCCGATGGTGTTCTCTTTCCCGTCTGCGATCGATTCGAGCGAGGCTTTTTCCGCCTTCGCCGCCGCCTCGGGCGAATTGCTGATCGTGATCGTGCTCGGTTTCGCCATCGTTAGGCTGGCTTTGACCGTGCCCGGCGCGGTGTCGGAGATCGAGACCACCGGTGTTTTCAAGAGCGCGAGCTCTTCCGGGCTCAATTTGGTGATCGGTTCGGCCAGGAGATGGATCTGCTGGTCGAGCACGTCGGACTTGATTTTCAGTTTGTCGAACTCGGCCAGCATCAGCTTCTTGGCCTGCTCGCGGCGCGCTTCTTCCTGCCGTTCCCGCACGACGATGGCGCGCAATATCTGGTTCTCTTTCACCAGTCGCTCGGTTTCCTCGGGCGTGCCTCCGTTCAGTTGCGCCGTTGCCAGGGCCCCGCTTGCGTCATCGAGCTGGGCCCGCAGATCGGCGATCATTTTCTCGGAATCCCGGTTCGCCTTCTGGCTCGCGACCAGTTGGCTGCGCAGTTTCTCGAGCTGCCCTTTTACGTCCTGCAATTCCTGCGCTTTGCGTGGCCGATCGGCGCTGATTTCACGGACGGTGTTTTCCGCGCTGGCGAGTTTTTTCTGAAGGTCGCTGTTCTCTGCCATCAGGACCTGGACGCGCGCCTTGGCGTCACCCGCGATTTTCAATTCTCGGACCGCGTCGTCACGCTCGCGCTTCAGCGCGTCGCGTTCCTGCGTGACGCCGGCTATTTCCTTGCGGGCCTCGGCCACCTTGGTCTTCGCGGCAAAGCTTTCCTTTTCCGCGGCGGTCCGTCCCGCCTCGGATGCCTCCAGCGCCTTTTTCAACTGCGTGATCCTAGCCCGCAACGCGGCGGCGGCCTTCTGGTCTCCGACACCGGCCGATTGGATGACCTGGAGAGATTCCTGCGCCGTGGCCAGCTGATCGCGCACATCTTTCTCGGCCTGGGATTTTTTGGCCAGGTCACCTTTGGCCTGCTCCAATTCGGCGTTGGTTTGCTCCAGCTTGCCGGCGATCTCGGATTTCTCCTTTTGCGCGGTCGAAATTTTCGTCTGCGATTTCTTCAGCTCCGCCTCCAAGGTCTCGACCCGGTTGCGAAGTTCCTTCGTCGCATCCTGGATCGCGGCCTGGACGTCGACCGGCTTCGGCGCCGGCGGCGCGCCAATCTCGACGCTCGGCTCGGAGGGCCCACCGTTAGGCAAAGCAGGCTCACCGCTTTCGTTCGCGGGCGGTTGGGCGGACGCGGCGAGGTCGCCCTGCGTATCGATTTTGCTCTGCACGCGGAGGATCGCTTCGCCAATTTTGCGGCTCCGGTAATCGACGATCGCGGGCTGCCAGTCGCCGTTGTTCCGTTTCAATTCCTCCAGCATGGAACCGGCAAAGCGAAACTTGGCCAGGGCGGGTTTGAGCTGATTGTCGCGCTCCATTTTTTCCGCCAGCTGCGCCGTCATGTAGGCTTTGAGAAAGACTTCGGAGGGATCGACTTCCTGGGCAAAGGGAGCGGGCGCAAGCGCGAAAAACGCGAAGACGGGAAGGAGAAGCAGCCCGATTTTGTTCATCAACAAGCCGCGGATGATAGCCGACTCGCCCATTGCATGCAATCGCGCGCGAGGGTGCGGGCGCTGCTTTACCTTTGCAATTGCGCGGGAAAAATTTACAGTCGCACTTCGACGGTGGCCATAGCTCAATGGTAGAGCCCCAGATTGTGGTTCTGGCTGTTGCGGGTTCGAGTCCCGTTGGCCACCCTTTTCTCATTTCGGAGCAGAGCAATCGCTCTGCGCGACATCCACGGCAGAGGGGCTGCTAAATAGCAGGCATGATCCTGACTCCTGACTTATCCCGCGATTGCGAGCCGCGAAACGCGCTTAGTTTCTGGCAACGTCTTCTCAGTGAGAAAGAGCTGCAATGCTGCGAGCCGCTGGAAAAGTTGCTCGTCGGTTGTGAGATCATCGCCGCGCTCGACGGCGTCGATCTTCTCGCGGCCTAACGGCTTTTGCGCCCTGGGGGCGCTTTGCGGAATCAGGCAGCCGGTTTTGATTGGCGAAACTTCGCTCTTCGTTGTTTCATCCCACCGGGTGCCTGTAGCTCAACCGGATAGAGCTTCTGACTTCGGATCAGAAGGTTGGGGGTTCGAATCCCTCCAGGCACGCGCCTAT
>JBBPZW010000131.1:0-8940 GCA_038198475.1 Chthoniobacterales bacterium
ACCGCCTTTTCCGGGTAGCGCGCGCGTCCCGCGTGCTGGTCGACGCGTCTCGCGGCGATGAACTTTGCCCCGGAAGAGAGAGGGGAGCGTTGCCTGCCAGCAAGGCCAAGGCAAAATCCGCGAAGGCGAGGACGCCTTCGCCAGCACGCGAGACGCGCGCGCTATCCAGACCACAGATTTCGCTCTGCCTGTGCAAGGCCCTGCCGCACATGCGCACGGTCCGTTACATGACGCGCTCCAAAGGGTTCCACGTCCTAAACCTTTCTTAACTTAGTGCCATTCGGGCCGGTCCTTCAATGGGCCGGCCCTTTTTCGTTAGGGAAAAAAGTCAGGCTAGTCGAACTCACTTATGGGGCAGGCCAGCCGTTGAGTCAGCCTAACTGTTCGACCCCGCCTCCCGTGGCGCCACGACCTGGCGCTGCACGTCATCCCCGCTCAAGGCTCGAAAAGCGAGTGCGGCGACCGCGCCTCCGGCGAAGTCCGCCACGAGGTGAATCCAAACGTTGGCGGCGGCGTTCAAGCCCATCGCGGTGATGCCGAGGGCGACCGCCGGGTTGAACGCCCCGCCGGAATAACTGCCGAGGGCAAAAGCGGAAGCCACCACCGTGAAACCGATGGCGAGGCCATAAAAGGAATTGTTCGAGTTGGCTTTGGCCGTGGCCACGTTCAGCACGACAAAAGCAAGCGCGAACGTGCCGAGGAACTCGGCAAGCAAGGGCACGATCGGGGTCGCAAATTGCATCGGGGTCACGACAGGATGGCCCTTCATGAACAGAACCAGATAGGCCGCGGCCAGCCCGCCGGCGCACTGGCCGATCATGTAGCCGGGCACATCCGAGGCGGGTATTTTACCGCGCATCCAGACGGCGAGTGTGACAGCCGGATTGAGATGGCCGCCCGAGATATGGCCAGTCGCGAAGATCATGACCATAAGCATCGAGCCGATCGCGAGCGGCGCGATGACGCCGGTTCCGCCATCGATAACGGTGCTGCCGACGGTAAGGACGAGGAAGAACGTGCCGATAAATTCGCAGACATATTTATTCATAAGGATCAGATTTTCCGGCGGGTTGGATGCCGGCTCGGCCCTATTAATCAGATCTTGGAGCCTCGAGGCGAGGAAAAAAAACGGCACCGGTCCTGTCACCTCGCCGAACCCTCTCGCGCTTGGGCTGAAATGCGACTGTGACAGGACTCGCGAGCTCTGCCTTCCGCGTTCGCTGGGCCCTAGCCGCGCGCGGTCTGCGCGAGGACGATCACGAGCGAATCAGCGGCCAGGCGATGACGCCTGCCACTAAAGCGAAGACCAGCATCTCGATGAGGAAGCCGCTGTGCGCTTCCTCCTTCGAAAGGCTGCTGCTCATGTGCCGAAAGGCGCGCGACTCGGCATTGCCGACGGTGGGGCGTTCGGCACGGACCGAGACGCCGCCCATAGTTGGCGAGCGGAAGTGGTAATCGGTTTGCGGAAAACTCCGCAGTTGTACCTATTGCGGATTTCACTCCCATCCCCCGCCGAAAGCCATTCTTCCCGCCCCCGCGTTTTCCTGCTTTAATCCCCGTTCGTGAAAACCAAAGCCGAGATCGTCGCCAACTGGCTGCCCCGTTACACCGGCACGCCCGCGAAGGAATTCTCGAAATACGTCCTCCTCGTCAACTTCACCAATTACGTGACCTGGTTCGCCGAGGCTTACGGCGTCGAGGTGCGCGGCCTCGACCGACCGATGCCGAACGCGACCGCCAACGGCATCACCATCCTGAATTTCGGCATGGGCAGCGCGAGCGCCGCGACGGTCATGGACCTGCTGAGCGCGATCAAGCCCAAGGCCGTCCTCTTTCTCGGCAAATGCGGCGGCTTGAAGAAGAAGAACAAACTCGGCGACCTCATTCTCCCGATCGCCGCCATCCGGGGCGAGGGGACATCGACCGATTACCTGCCGCCGGAGGTTCCCGCGCTTCCCGCTTTCTCCCTGCAGAAAGCCATCTCCACCACCATCCGCAACTACGGAAAAGATTACTGGACCGGCACCGTTTACACCACCAACCGGCGCGTCTGGGAGCATGACGAAGCGTTCAAGAAATACCTCGCGCGCGTCCGCTGCATGGGGATCGACATGGAGACCGCGACCATTTTCATCGCCGGCTTTCACAACGAGATCCCGACCGGCGCGCTCCTCCTCGTCTCCGATCAACCGATGGTGCCGGAAGGAGTGAAAACCGCCGTCAGCGACGAAGCGGTTACGAACAAATTCATGGACCTGCACCTGCGGATCGGGATCGACGCCCTCAGCGAGTTGATTAACCAGGGCTTCACCGTGAAGCACCTGAGATTCTGACCCCGCAACACCAACCGGGGCGCAGATCGGCAACTAATGCTCTACTTTCCCGCTCGCACGGTTTACAGGTGACTGGCGGCGCTTGGGTATTCCAACTTCCAGAGTGGCTGGCGCCTGCTAAGAAATATCACCATGGCCAGACCAAATTACTCCGGCGAAAAGCGCCGAAAAGAGCTCGAGAAACAAAAGAAAAAAGAAGCCAAGAAGCAGCGCAAGCTCGAAAACGCGGCCTCGCCCCAGACCGAGTCCGGCACCCCGGCGGAAGCCGACGAGACGGCCACAGCACCGGAGTAGACGACCGTCGCCGGCAGACTCGGACGATCGCCTGCTTCTCCTGGCTGACCTCCAGTTTGCCGGCAAACCTCCAGGTGGTTGTTAAAAACCTCCAGGTTTTCGTGGAAGACCTCGAGGCTTTTGTGAAAGACGTCTTGGTTTTCTTGGAAAACGTCCAGGGTTTTGTGAACGACCTCAAGGTTTTCCGGGCGGCCCGTGACAAAAACCCGGAGGTTTTCGTCGCCTCAGAGGATTTCCTGCCCGACTTCGAGGTTTTCCCCTCTGCCTCGTCTGTTTTTACGGCTGAAGTCTCGGTCAGAAATTCGAGTTCGGCCATCGGCGGACTGTTCTGACGGCTCTCGGCGGAGGCAAATCTCTCAAAGCAAGATTCTTTGGTCGGCTCCTGGCATTTGCGGACTCCGTTCGCGGGAGCGGGGAACAAAAGATTTTCAAACTTCTTCGCGAACTTCGGCCCGCCGTTTCCGTAGTAGAGATTAAGGCTACCCAGCGATCGCCGACCGGAAATACCGGGCGCTAACAAACACGCAGGGAGCCGCCACCCTATGCACCGAAAAAAGCGAACGACAAACGGACGGAAGGAAAAGGTCTCGTCATGCGGAGCGAAAAAGCGGAATCGGGGCTACTCTCCCGGTGCGGCTGTGCTGCCGCGAGAAGGAGCTCGAACACCAGCCGTCGGCACGCTGTCACGGACGAACCGTTTGATCCTCGCGGCGATCCGAGTGTGGGAGTTCAAAAGGGAATTCGGAGCTAAGTCTCGCTTCCACGGCTGAGCTTGCCAGCCAGGTCCTGCGGAGCCGCCACCCGAGCGGAAGGCCTCCTATTGTGGGAAGTAGGCCTGTCCAAACGATCTGTCCGAGATTGTTAATGGCTGCGGCGTTGCCCGCCGCCGTCGAGAAGATGACCGGCGCGCTGGTCGGCGTCGGGCACATCACGGCGTGGGTGGTAGTGGGGTTGGATCTTCCGAAAAGCCCACGATCACTCCGTTCTGGTTGATCCCACGGCGAAGGTCGAATTTCCACCCAGCCATCTGAGGAATCTCAGACTCGTGTCGGGAGCGGTGTAGAACGCCAGGTCGCTTGTGCCGGTTTCGTCGAGGCCGATGGTTGCCCGGCGTCATTGATCGCAAACGCGCTGCGTAAACCGTTCCAGAAATCATTCCGATCAGGCTCATCCCGTATTCTTCGCCCATCTCATCGGCTCCGGGGCTTCGCCCGTCGCATAGGAGACTCCTACGATTTTCGTCAGGTTGTTGATTGCGTCCCGCTGCTGATCAGCGCGCCATCGAACCGCGTGCGCCAGAAACAGCGAAGTTCACGGATAATCGACGGGAGGCCTTCGTAGTGCTATTAAAGCAGCGTGCTGAGACGGTTTACCATCGCTCTTTTACTGGTGTTCGCGCTTCTCCTCGCGCCACAGACACCGGTGCGAGCGTGCGCATTGAGCATGTCGGCTGCGCAGAAAGCAGATTGTCCCGCGTGCTGCGCGAAGATGAAGTCGTGCATTTTGCCGCAGCAAAATCCGATGCAATCGACTTCGGCAAGTCCGGCAAATCCTGCGCCGATCGCCATGATTGCGCCGGTCTTGTCGGTTCTGTCGCAAGAAATCCCGACGACCTCTGTCTCTTTTCCTCGGCTGGCCTTGCGATCGCCCAGCCACGCACCACCGCAACTCGCGGTTCTCTGCACGTTTCTCATCTGATCCACGGACGCTGACGCCCGGGGTGTGCCCATTTGCCGGCACCCTTTGTCTTCAACCGTTCGTTTTGGATCAATGAAAACAACTTACCTTTTATTACTTAGTCTATTTCTAGCTTCGCCAGTTCGCGCCGAGTCACATTTGTCGTTAGGCGAGGTGACTCGCGTCGTCCTCGCGAATAATCCCCGTCTCAAGGAAACGCGCAGAAAATGGGAGGCGATGAAAGAGCGCGTTCCGCAAGCGGCGGCGTGGGAGGATTTGAAAGTCAGCGCCGGATCTGCCGCCGCGCGGTTCGTCAATATTTCGCCGAACGGATTCGTCGATCAGATGGTGACGGTCGAACAGGCCGTGCCTATTTCAGGCAAGAACCGGTCGCGCGCGCGCATCGCTGCCGCGGAAGCGATCTCCGCTTTCGAAGAGACGCGCCGCGCCGAACTCGACGTCGTCGCGCAAACGCGTTCGGCGTATTTCCAACTCGCCAACGCCTGGGCGCAACTGGAGCTGAACCACCAGAATACCGTTTCACTAAAACAGATTGCGGAGATCAGCCGCTCGAAATACGTGGTCGGCAATCAAACCGCGGCAGATGTTCTGATCGCGGAGGTAGAAGCGAACAAACTCGTCGAGGCGCAACGCGATCTCGAGCAACGCGTCGCCCTCCAACAATCCGCGCTCAATGTCTTGATGAATCGCGATGCCTTCCTGCCGCTGGGCCGGCCGGAGGATGATGCGCTCCCGTCCCTTTCGCTCCGCCAAAACGCATTACGAGCCCTGACGCTTCTCAGCCGACCGGAAGTGAGAATCGCGCAGGCGGAATTGGAGGCGCAAAAATCGCGTCTGGAGCTGGCGCATCGCAACTGGATTCCTGATCCCGCGCTCAGCGTGCAAGGGCAGCGTTACAACGATACCGGCCAAGCGGTGAGTGAAATCGGCGCCGGCGTTTCGTTCAGCATTCCCTGGAGCAATCCGCGGAAATATTCCGCAGGCGTGCGCGAAGCGAAAGATAGTGTCGCCGCTGCACAGCAGGCGCTCGACCGCACGCAAAAGGAAGCGGTCGGCCTTTTGCGCAACGCGATAGAGCGCGTCGAAACCGCGCATCATCACCTCGACCTCTTTCGCGGCAAGCTTGTGCCCGAAGCGAAACAGGCGTTTGAGGCGGCCCAATTCTCTTACGAATCCGGGAAAGCGAGTTTCCTGGATTGGATCAGCGCGCAGCGAAACTATCGCGACCTCGAAGCGACGGCGCGCGCGTATCTCGCTGATTACGAGACAGCGCTTGCCGAGTTGGAATCGGTCGTCGGCACCGATCTCAAGAGTCTTCCGACGGCACGCCGGGAAGTGAATCAGGAGGCCAAATGAAAATCTCCAATTTCGTCCTCATCGCGCTGTTGTTCGCGCTCTCCGCTTGCGGGAGCAAATCAAGCAGAGGCAAACCCACCGATGTCGATTACTACACCTGCACAATGCACCCGTCGGTGCATGCCGAAGAGCCGGGTAAATGCCCAATCTGCTCGATGGATTTGGTGCCGGTAAAGGAGGGAGCCGGGACGAAGGCAACGCCGTTGGCGACAAGAAAACAAAGCGGGCCGCAAACTCATGAATTCACCGTCCCGGTCGAGCGCCAGCAACAGATCGGCGTCACCTATGCGACCGTCGAGCGCAAGCCGCTGAACCACGCGATCCGCGCCGTCGGCGTGGTCGAACCCGACGCGCAGCGGCGCTGGTCGTTTGTCGCGCGGGTCGAAGGTTACGTGCAGCAATTGTTCGTCACTTCACCCGGGGAAATCGTCGAGAAAAACGCACGGCTCATGTCGATTTACAGCCCGGAATTGCTCACTACCGAACGTGAGCTGGTGATGCTCTTGCAGATGCGAGACAAGGCGAGGACGCCCGAAGTACGCAACACTCCAGAGCAATTGATCGCCGCGGCTAAAGCGCGGTTGGAACAATGGAACGTCACCCCCGAACAAATCGCCGAGCTGGAGAAAACGCGCGCGCCTAACGAGCTTTTAACACTGCGCTCGCCTTTCCGCGGTGTGGTTCAAGACGTGCCGGTGAAACAAGGAGCCGGCGTCGGCATCGGTCAGCGCCTGGTCGAGATCGCGGATTTGTCGGTCGTCTGGGTCTGGGCGGATTTCTACGAGACCGAGCTCTCGATGCTCAAACAAGGCCAGAAAATCACGGTCACGACAAACTCCTATCCCGGCGAAAAATTCGAAGGTCAGATCGCGCTGATCAATCCATTTCTCGATCCCGCGAAACGGACCTCGAAAGTGCGGATTGATATTCCCAATCCAGACTTCCGGCTCCAACCGGGCATGTACGCCAATGTCGAACTGCGAATGCAGATGGGCGTCGGCCTGACGATTCCAGTCAACGCGGTGATGCCGACCGGCGCGCGCAACATCGCGTTTGTCGATAAAGGCAGCGGCAAACTGGAGCCACGCGTCGTCGAACTGGGCCAGGTTTATGGAAACGATTACCTCGTGAAGTCGGGCCTCACGGAAGGGGAACGAGTAGTCGCGAGCGCGAATTTCCTGATCGACGCCGAATCCAAAGTGCAAGGCGCGTTGAAAGATTTCGAGCCGGAGGCGAACAGCCCAACCGAGACGAAACGATGATCGAGCGCATCATCGAAGCGAGCGCGAGAAACAAATTCCTTGTTTTCATCTTCGCGTTTTTCGCGATTGCCGCCGGATTCTACGGGATCAAGCACGTCCCGCTCGATGCGATCCCCGACCTGAGCGATGTGCAAGTGATCGTTTATACGGATTGGGAAGGACGCTCGCCCGATCTGGTGGAAGATCAGGTCACCTACCCAATCTCCACGCTCTTTCTCGCCGCCCCGAAAGTGAAGTTCGTCCGCGGGGAATCGATGTTCGGGAAGTCGTTTGTTTACGTCATCTTCGAGGACGGGACCGATATTTATTGGGCACGGTCGCGCGTGATCGAATACCTGAATTCGCTCCGCGGCTCGCTGCCGAAGGATGCGAATCCGGTGATCGGTCCCGATGCCACCGGGGTCGGCTGGGTCTATGAATACGCGCTCGTCGATGACAGCGGCAAACATAACCTGGCCGAGCTGCGCTCGATCCAAGATTGGAACCTCCGCTACGCGCTCGAATCGGTGAAAGGCGTTGCGGAAGTCGCGCCGGTCGGCGGTTTCGTGAAAGAGTACCAGGTCGATCTCGACCCCAACGCGCTCGTCGCTTACCACATCCCGCTCAGCGATGTCGTTAGGCAAATCAAAGCGAGCAACAATGACGTGGGTGGCCGCACCTTCGAAGTCGCCACGACCGAGTATTACGTGCGCGGGCGCGGCTACATCAAGAGCATCAAGGACATTGAAGACATCGTCCTGAAGATGGACAACGGCACGCCGATTTACGTGAAGAACGTCGGCAAAGTGCATTTCGGCGGCGATCTCCGGCGCGGTATCGCGGAGTTGGACGGCAAAGGCGAGACCGTCGGCGGAATCGTCGTCATGCGTTACGGCGAGAACGCGCTCAGTGTGATCGACGGCGTCAAAAAGAAGATCGAGCAAATCAAGCCGTCGTTGCCGGATGGCGTGCGCATCGTTCCGACCTACGACCGGAGCAATTTGATCAATCGCGCGATCGCGACGCTGCGCGAGAAACTGATCGAAGAGAGCATCGTCGTCGCGCTCGTTTGTCTGGTTTTTCTCTGGCACGTCCGCTCCGCGCTGGTCGCGATCATCACGTTGCCGATCGCAATCCTGCTCGCCTTCGTGCCGATGTTTTACATGGGCCTGACGAGCAACATCATGTCGTTAGGCGGGATCGCGATTGCGATCGGTGCGATGGTCGATGCGGCCATCATCATGATCGAGAACGCGCACAAGGCGCTCGAAAATTTCCGCCACGAAAACCAGCGCGAGCCGGACAAGCGCGAACGCGCGGAGGCCATCATCGCGGCTGCGAAGAGCGTCGGGCGCCCCCTCTTTTTCTCGCTCCTTGTTATAACCGTCAGTTTCATTCCGGTCTTCTCGCTGACCGCGCAGGAAGGCCGGCTTTTCAAGCCCCTCGCTTACACGAAAACGTTCTCGATGTTTTTCGCGGCCTTGCTCGGCATCACCCTCGTACCGGTGCTCATGACGCTGCTCATTCGCGGCAAGATCACACCGGAAATCAAGAATCCGGTGAACCGATTTCTGATCTGGGCTTACCAGCCGCTCTTCAATTTCGTCCTGCGTTACCGCTGGTTCACGATCATTGGCGCACTGCTCCTGCTCGCGCTCACAGTTTTTCCATTCGTTAGGCTAGGCAAGGAATTCATGCCGCCGCTAAACGAAGGCACGTTGCTCTTCATGCCGACCGCCATTCCTGGAATGTCGATCACCGAAGCGACAAAGATTCTGCAAATCCAGGATCGGAAACTGAGACAATTTCCGGAAGTCGAAAGAGTTTTCGGAAAGGCCGGGCAAGCCGAAACGCCGACCGATCCGGCGCCGCTCTCGATGTTTGAAACCATCGTCACTTTCAAGCCGTTCGATCAATGGCGGCAAGGAATGACCTGGGAAAAACTGATCGCGGAGATGAACGTGACCATGAAAACGCCCGGGATGGCGAACATTTTCTGGATGCCGATCCAGACCCGG
>JBBPZW010000132.1:0-26631 GCA_038198475.1 Chthoniobacterales bacterium
CGGGATGACGCAGGCGATGTCGTCGATCGTTAGGCCGGCCTTCGCGAGCGCCTTTTTGGCCGCATCGACCATCGCGGTGACGGCCTGTTTGTAGACCTCTTTGCCCGACATCTTGATCGTCTGAAGGTGGTCGTCGGCATTCTCCTTCGTGATCGGGTGCCGCGAGCCGCCCCCGGGCATCCAGAGAATATCGGCGAAATTGCCGTCGCTCGCGATGTGGGTGCTGATTAGGCCGTGGCTGCCGCCATCGCGGTGGCGCAAGATGGCCGCACCCGCGCCGTCGCCGAAGAGGACGCAGGTATTGCGCTCGGTCCAATCAGTGATGGTGGTTAATTTTTCCGCCCCGATGACGAGCACCGTGTCGTAGGTGTGGCAGGTGATGAATTGCTGCGCGATCTCGACCGCGAAGAGGAATCCCGCGCAGGCCGCCGAGATGTCGAGGCAGGCGGCTTTTTTGGCGCCGATCTTGGTCTGAATGAAACAGGCGGTGGCCGGGAAAACCATGTCGGGGGTGGCGGTCGCGACCAGGATGAGATCGATTTCCTCGCCGGTGATGCCCGCCTGTTCCATCGCCGCGAGCGCGGCTTTCGCGCCCATGTCGCTGGTGTATTCGTCGTCCGCCGCTACCCGCCGTTCCTTGATCCCGGTGCGCGTGGTGATCCACTCGTCGTCGGTTGCGACGATTTTCGAGAGATCGGCGTTCGTCAGGATTTTTTCCGGCACGTAGCTGCCGGTTCCGACGATCGAGACGGTGCGAAGCGGCTTAGCGGACCGCGGACTCGAGCGGGGCGTGCGTTTCATTATAGCGACTGACTTCTTCGATGATATGTGGGTTGACCTGCTGTTCGATCGACTCGGCCGCGACGCGCAAGGCATTCTTAATCGCGAGCGGGGTGCTCGACCCGTGCGCGATGATGCAAATCCCGTTCACGCCGAGCAGCGGAGAGCCTCCGTATTCCTCGTAATTGACCTTCTTCTTGATCGCGTGAAAGGCGTTCTGCGCGAGGAAAGCGCCGGCCATCCTCAACTTGTTCTTGGTCAGCTCGTGTTTGAGCCATTTGAAAATCGCGTCGCCGACTGACTCGCAGGTTTTGAGAATGACGTTGCCGACGAAGCCGTCGCAGACCACGACCTCGACCGGGTGTGCAAAAAGGTCGTGCCCCTCGATGTTGCCGCGGAAGTTGAGCTGACTGCGCTTCAACATTTTGAAAACCTCTTTCGTCAGGTCGGTGCCCTTGACGTCTTCGCCGCCAATCGACATCAGGCCAATCGAAGGATTCTTGTATCCGAGTACGTGGCGGGAATAAACCGAGCCCATGATTCCGTATTGCAGGAGGTGCTCCGGTTTCGCATCGCTGTTCGCCCCCGCGTCGATCAGGACGAAAATATTCAGCTCGGAAGGGATGATGGCGGCGATGCCGGGGCGATCAATCCCCGGCAGGGTGCGCAACTTGATCGTCGTCGCGGCCACCGCAGCGCCGGTGTGACCCGCGCTCACGATGGCGGCCGCGTCGCCTTTTTTCACGAGATCAACCGCGCGACTGACGGAAGAATCTTTCTTCCGCCTCACGGACTGGACAGCGCCGTCGCTCATATCGACGACCTGGGTGGAATGCACGATCTCGATCCGGCGATCGTTGCAGTTGTGCTTTTTCAGCTCGGCCTCGACCTGGGGCGTGTCGCCGACCAGAAAAAGCTTGTCGATCTGGGGATATTCGCGCAAGGCGAGAACCGCGCCGCCCACGAGATTTGGTGGCCCGAAATCGCCGCCCATCGCGTCCAGAGCGATTTTCATTGAGCGCTCAATCTGCGGTTTTCAGCGGGCGAATGCAAAACCAAAAATCGGAATGTGGAAGCGGCCTTTGGGCCGCGAAGATTGAAGGCTAGCCGGCGTCGACCGTCAGCACCTGGCGTCCCTTGTAATACCCGCAGGAAGGACAGGCAGTGTGCGAGGCGACGGTGCTGCCGCATTGCGTGCACTTGTTGAGCTGCGGCGCGCGCCAGCGATGCGACGCCTTGCGCGTGCGCAGGCGCATTTTTGAAACTTTGCGTTTTGGGACTCCCATACGAGCGGGATAGGAAAGCAGGGAAATGGCAAAAGGCAATCGGGAACTCATCCTCTTAATCCTGCTCTTTCTCCTGCTCCTAATCCTAGTCCTGCTCCGATTCGATCTATTAGGATTAGAAGCAGGAGCAAGAGCAGGAGCAGGAATCAGAGATCCAACTTATCCAGCGCACTCCAGTCGGGCGGCCGCGCTTCCAGCGAACCCTGATCTTCCGCGGTCACTTCCGCTTCCGGCACGGGACAGACTCGGCCGCCTTCGCGATCGCAGTGTGGATAAGCGGGCAAATTGAGCAGGATGTCTTCCCGCATGAAAAGCGTGAGGTCGATCGCTTCCGGTCCTGTCAGCTCAGTGTGCACGGTGAATTCCGGCACCTTGATTTCAAATGGGAACGCCTCGAGACAACGAACGCAGTGCAGCTCCACCGGCTGGGTGAGCGAGCCGTTGACCGAAAGCGAGCTTTCGGAAATTCCCGCCTCCAGATCGTAACGCAACGGCCCTGCGCAACGCGCATCCTCGGGGTCAAGCTGCGGCAGCGGGCATTCCTCTTCGCCTTCCAGGTGCAGTCCCTCGGCGGGAATTTGGCGCAGATGAATTTTCACTGGTAAAACCTCCTGTTGTTCACGCCTCTAAACTTTCTCGGTTGTTTGCAATTTCCGCGCAAAAGCTTCCACCACGCAAGCCGGGACGAAACCACTGACATCTCCCCCGAGTCGCGCGATCTCCTTGACGATCCGAGAGCTGAGGTAGGTGTATTCTTCTTTCGGCATCAGGAATATCGTTTCCACGGTCGCTTCCAGTTTGCGATTCATCAGCGCCATCTGGAATTCAAACTCGAAATCCGAGACCGCGCGCAGCCCGCGCACGACCGCATTCGCTCCCTGCTCGACTGCGAATTCCACCAGCAATCCATCGAGCGGCAGGACGCTGACGCCGTTGTGTGATGCGGTCATCTGTCGCAGGAAATCAAGCCGCTCATCGAGAGTGAAGAGCGGCTGCTTTTGATCGTTATGCGCGATCGCGACGACCACTTCGTCGAAAAGTTTTCGCGCCCGCTCGATCACGTCGAGGTGGCCATTGGTCACCGGATCGAAACTGCCGGGATAGATTGCGCGCCGCATGCGCCCGAAATTCGCAGAGGAACGCCGAAATTCAACGCGACAAACCAGAGTGCAGGTTGCCTCTGGCGTGCGACGCTCGACAGTAGCCAGCAAGGGATGAACGAAACCCCCTACAAATCGATCGCGGTGGCCGCCGGTTTCTCACCGCGCTTCCACCAGGTGCTGGCGGAGGCCAATCGCGTCCGGGACCGGTTCGGCGCGCAATTATCGATGATCTTCGTCGGGAAACGCGACCCGACCACGGAAGCGAAGTTTAGCGAGGCCGTCGCACTGCTGAAACTGCCACGCGATTCCGCAGTTCATTACGAAGAGGGCGATCCGGCCAGCGGGATCCTGGCCGCCGCGCGGAAATTATCGGTCGACCTCCTGATTGCTGGTGCCCTCGAAAAGAAACCGGTTCTTCGCCAATTCCTCGGTGACGTGGCGCGCCGCCTGGTCCGCGAGGCGACCTGTTCGGTCATGCTTTTCACTCAGCCGGAAGTGGAGCCGAAACCGCTGCGCCACATCGTTTTCATGGCGGAATATTCCGAGCACGCCCAGGGCGCGCTCCGTCGCACGCTGCGCCTGGCGGAGAAGGAAAAATGCGAGCGGCTCTATGTGATTCGCAATTACACCAGCTTCGACAAAGCGCGCGCGGCGAGGCGGATCAAGAGTGGCAAAGGAACCGGGCGCACTCTGGAAGAAGAAGAGATCGCGCTCCAGGACTTCATCCTTGCGGCCGGCAACACCGCGGTCCCGATCGAGGCGCGTTGCATTCGCGGGAACACTGGCTTCGCGGCGTCGAATTTCGTGCAGGCTGTGGAAGCCAATCTCCTCGTCGTCCCGCTCGAAACCAAGCCCGAACCGAAACCAAAACTCCCGAGCCGAATCGCCTGGGTGACGGACGTGATCCCCTGCAATCTTTGGATCGTCAGGTAAGAAGGCGCGCTGCCTAACGAAAAAAATGTCGCTGCTTTTCCGTGATGGGACGCTCGAGACGCTCGAGTACCAGAAGCATGTCTTCCCACACTTTGCGTTTCTCGGAGTTGCTCTGGTTGCGCAGCAGATACGAGGGATGGAACGTGATCATGAGCGGCGTCTCGCGGTAGGAATGCCAGCGGCCACGTAAACGGCCCATCGGCTCGCGAATCTGCAGGAGGCCCTCAACGGCGGTAGCTCCAAGCGCGACCAGCACCTTCGGCCCGATAATTTCGATCTGCTCCGTCAGGTAGGGAAGGCAGGTTGCCATCTCGTTAGGCGTTGGCTTACGATTTCCGGGTTCGCCCGCAGGCGTGTTGGGCCGGCACTTTAGAACATTCGCGATATATACGTCGTCGCGGCTGAAGCCCATTGCGGCGATAATCTTGGTCAATAATTGACCGGCCCGGCCGACGAAAGGTTCGCCCTGCCGATCCTCATCCGCGCCCGGCGCTTCGCCGATGAACATCAGCTCGGCATCCGGGTTCCCGACGCCAAAAACCGTCTGGGTGCGCGAGCTGGCAAGATGGGGACATTGCAGACAAACTGCGACCCGACTCTGCATCTGGCTGAGACGCGCCGGCTTGTTCGCTTCCGACGATTCGTCAGACGCGGGCCGCGCCTCGCGTAAACGTGCGAGCGCCGCCCTGCTCGCGCGCGGCGGACGATCGCTCGCGCGCTGGAGATTTTCGAGCGTGCCGAGCGCGGTCTCCAGTGCTTCCGTAAACTCACTCATGCTGGCGACCAGTTTGCCGTTTTTGTGTGCGACGGCAATTCCTTTGCCGAGCGAGATCTCAGCCCGCGGAATTGACCAGCGCTTCCAACGCGTCCATGTGCGCGCGCAACGCCTTGCTGCCGACCGCTGTGAGGAGATACCAGGTGACCGGTTTACGACCCGCAAATTCCTTGCGCACCTCGATGTATTTCGCGTCTTCCAGCTTGCGGAGGTGCGCGCCGAGGTTGCCGTCGGTCTCGTCTAACAATTCGCGCAAGCGGGTGAAATTCATCATCTCGGTTTGCGCGAGAAGCAGGCAGGCGCCGAGGCGGCTGCGATGTTCGAGCAGGCGATCCATCGCGCGGGTGCCGGCCCGCACCTGGTCGGCGGCGCTCTTATTGGTTTTCGGCACGACGTTCGACCAATGCCCCGCCGATTAAACCGATGCAAAACAGCGCGCCAAAGAGGAGCCAGCCGGTTTGCGGCCAAAGCAGACGCGTGGCCAGGCCTACGCCGAGTGCCAGCCCGACTCCGAGCAAGGTCGGAAAGCCGCCCAGTCCGGCGACAAAGGCCGTCAGACTAACGAGCAGGATAAGGAGCGCCGAAACCGCTTCTGCCGGCACCCCAAGGCGCGCCACGATCTGGAAAAGCAGGATCATGGCGAATCCGAGGCCGGCCCAGGGTAAAAGGAGTCGCACCCCGTCTGCCGCCTCACAGCGGACCACTTCGCCACGCCGTCGTGCGTCCACCCACGGATAAACCGCCAGCGTCACCAAGACCGCGTAGCCTGCAAGGTCGAACCATGGACTTTGCCAGGCGGGCGCGAAATCACGCCGCGCGCAGAGCGACAAAATGTAGAGGCCAAGCACGATCGCGCCGGGAAGGGGAAGGAGGCGGCGATGAAGAAGTTTCTGGCGCTCGAGTGTTCCGCGAAGGTAGCGGAGATCCGCGCGCAATTGTTCGGACGAGTGATGAGTGGTTTCCATATAAGACCTCTATATTATAGAGTGCTCTATTTATGCAAGCGATTTTTTCTTTCTCCGCCTTCGCTTAGGCTCGTGGCCTTCAACGCGTCGAGATGAGTACCCGTTTAAGTGATTTCGACTACCACCTTCCGCCCGGGCTGATCGCGACTCGCCCGCGCGCTCTCCGCCAGGATGCGCGCATGATGGTGCTCGATCGCGCGAGGGGAACGATCGAGCACCGGCCATTCCTGGAATTACCGCAATTCGTTAGGCCAGAGGACATCCTGGTTTTGAATAACACCGCGGTGCGCCCCGCGCGGCGTTTCTCCGACGATGGCGCGATCGAATTTCTCTTCCTGGAACAGCTCGCGCCGCAACGCTGGCGCTGCCTGGTAAAACCCGGAAGAAAGATGCGAATCGGCGCGACCACGCAGCTCGACGGCGTGGAGTTGCAAGTCGAGGAAATCGAAAACGAAGGCGAGCGAGTCGTTAGGCTGGAACGCGAGATCGATCCGTATCGCGGCGGGCATATGCCGTTACCGCCTTATATAGACCGGCCCGCGGATGCCGAGGACGCAACCCGTTACCAGACGGTTTTTGCCAAGGAACCGGGAGCGGTGGCGGCACCGACTGCGGGACTGCATTTTACACCGGAGATCCTCGCGCAATTGCCGCACACCTTCGTTACGCTGCATGTCGGCACGGGAACTTTTCGTCCGGTTCAAAGCGAAACCATCACCGAACATCGGATGCACGCGGAGCGTTTTACGATGACTGGGGAAGCGGCGGCGGCGATCAATGCCGCGGAGCGCATCCTCGCGGTCGGCACGACCTCGGTCCGCGTGCTGGAGTCGGCCGTTAGGCAAAACGATCGCTTTGTCGCGCAGGAAGGATCGACCGATATTTTTATTTATCCACCCTACGAGTTTCGCGCGGTCGATCGGTTGCTGACGAACTTTCATCTGCCGCGCTCGACTTTACTCATGCTGGTGGCGGCGTTTGCGGGGCGGGAATTCATCCTGAGCGCTTATGCCGAGGCGGTGCGCGAGCGCTATCGCTTCTACAGTTACGGCGATTGCATGCTCATCCTTTAGACGCGCTTCTGATGTGTTAGCCTCGCCCATGGACGCACCTGAAACTCCGAGCAAACCGAGCGGCGAGCTGGTCACGCGCACCGTCGCCATGCCGAAAGACACAAATCCGAATGGCGACATTTTCGGCGGCTGGCTGATGTCGCAGATGGATCTTGGCAGTGGGATTCTCGCCTCGAAAATGGCGAAGACTCGCGTCGTGACGGTAGCGCTGGATGGAATGTCGTTTCTCCAGCCGGTCAGGGTGGGGGACACGGTGGCGTGTTATGCCAGGGTGGAATCAATCGGCCGAACCTCGATGAAAATCCCGGTCGAAGTTTGGGTGCAGCGTTACATGCGGACCGAGCAAACGCTTGTGACGCGGGCTGTTTTCACCTATGTGGCCATCGACCAGGCGGGCAAGCCAGTCGCAATCGAGCACGACTGAGAGCTCGTTAGGCGCTATTGTTTCGCCGCCGTCGCCGGCCGCCCCGCTGCCGTCTGTGACCGAGTGCGGACCGGACGCTTCCGTCGTCATTGCCGGTTCGGAGAGACTTGCAAAAGGCCAAGAGGTCGCGTTGGGCCATTCCTGCGAAGTAGTAAGACTCGTGCTGTGCGTGGGAGGCATTGTCGGATTTTTGCCTCGGGGGCGCTTTCCAACGTTCCGATTCGCCGCTAATCCTTTGCCATGAACGGACTGGCCTATCTTTTTGAGCGCTTTCCGTCGTTCGCCCAAACCTTCTGTTATAGGGAAATTAGCGAACTGTACCGGCAGGGAGTGAAGCCCGCGATCTTTTCCGTGCGGCAGCCGGTGAACGAACCGGCACAGGATTGGGATGCCTCGATTGTGAAAGAGGTGGAGTATCTGCCCGGCGACGAGCAACTCATCCGGGAGGTCGATCAGGCGGCGCGGAAAGGGAAGCTTCCCGATGCGGCCGCCCGCGAAATTGCCGCCTGGGGACGAAAAACCGATTTCCTCCGTCTTTATCAAGCCGCCTGGCTCGGGCCGCGGTTACGGGCCCGTGACGTGCGGCATGTGCACGCGCATTTCGCCGGCTTGGCGGCGCGGATCGCCTACTGGGTCGAGCGGTTTTTCGGGATCGGTTTTAGCTTCACCGCCCATGCCAATGATATCTTTGCCCCCAAGCCGTTTGAGATTTCGTTAGGGAAATTGATCGACGCGGCTCGCGCCGTGGTCACGGTGAGCGACTTCGGCGTGCGCTTCCTGCAAGAGAAATATCCGGGCGAAGCGGACAAGGTGCAGCGCGTTTATAACGGGATCGACCTGGAGAGATTCCACCGCGCCGATTTTTCCGCCGTGCCTCCGACGATTTCATCCATCGGACGGTTGATTGAGAAAAAAGGCTTCCAGGATTTGATCGAGGCCTGCCGGATTTTGCACGAGCGTGCACTTGAGTTTCGCTGCGAAATCATCGGCGAAGGCCCGCTCGAAGCCGACCTCCGTGAGCGAATCTCGGCTTCTGGCCTAACGAATACGGTCGCGCTTGCCGGACCTATGTCGCAATCCGAGGTGATCTCGCGCCTCGCTCGAAGCGCGCTCTTCGTCCTGCCTTGCGTCGCCGAAGCGGGCGGGGGAATGGATAACCTGCCCACGGTCGTGATGGAGGCAATGGCGGCGGGTTTGCCGGTTGTTTCGACGGCTCTGGGCGGCGTCCCCGAAATGGTGCAGGAGCAGGTCACAGGTCTCCTCGTGCCGGAGCATCAGCCTGCTACCCTGGCCGACGCGATGGGCCGCCTGCTGGTCGATCAAGCCCTCGCTATGTCGTTAGGCGAAGCTGGCTGCCGTCGCGCCTCCGATCTCTTCGCGATTGAAAAGAGCGGCGCGGCCTTGCGCGCTCTTTTCCAGCAGTACGGCGCATCTTAGCGCTTCATTCCCGCCTTGCCCAGGCTGGCCCGGCGGTTCAAATTCTTGTCATGAAATTCCCACTCGTCCTGCGTCGTCTTGTTTTTTCCGCGCTCCTTCTTGCATCCATCTCCCTGGCGCGGGCGGAGCATTCTCCGAAATGGGTCCAGACCTATGGCGACCTCCTCGGAAAATATGTTACTCCCACTGGGGTCAAGTACGCGGCCTGGATGAATAACGCCGCCGACATGCAAGCCATCCAGCAAGTCGTCGACGGGATCGCGCAGGAAAAAATTTCCGGCCTGAGTAAGAAAGAACAGCTCGCTTTTTACATCAACGCCTACAACGCCTGGATCCTGCATGAAGCGCTCGCCAAATACCCGACCAAGAGCGTCAAGGACCTGCTTTTCACCTTCTTCACTGGGCAACGAATCAAAGTTGCGGGCGAAGACATGAGCTTCAACCACCTCGAGAAGGACATCATCCGGCCGAAATTCGGCGAATCCCGCGTCCACTTCGCGCTCAATTGCGCGAGCCACAGTTGCCCGCCGCTGAACCCCGAGCCGTTTCAGGCCGACAAGCTCGATGCGCAGCTCGAAAAACTTGCGGTCGCCTTCGTCAATTCCCCCAAGGGCGTCGACTACGACGCGAGCAAAAAGACCGCCGCTCTCTCCGCGATTTTCGACTGGTACAAGGATGACTTCAAAGGCGCCGGCGGCCCGGTTGCCTTCATCAACAAACGGCGAAACCCGCCTCTGCCTAACGAAACCAAAATTACCTACCAGGATTACGATTGGTCGTTAAACGAGGCGAAGTAAAGCGCCGACCGCGGAATGACCTCAGCAGAAAGATGGCGGCAACGCTGGGTGGCGTTTCGGCGGCCGATCGGCGAGGAAAAATCGCGCGTCCTGCGGGAGCGCTGGGCTTCGCTCCCGCCGGAATTACAGACCGACAACCAGATCGCCGGCCGGCACCTGACGCATTGCGGTTTCACGTTAGGCGCAAGTTACTGCTCCTTTCATTGCACTCATTGTTACCTGCCGAAGAACGCGAACTCGGTTCCGATTCCGTCGCTCGCCCAGGTCAGGAAACAGATCGACGCCAACCGTCGTTTGCAGGGTCCGGGGGGCGGTTTGCAGATCACGGGCGGCGACGTGGCCGACGCCTACTGGCGCGCAGGGCGACCTGACGAGTTGATCGAGATCGTTTGTTATGCCATCTCGGTCGGCTCGATTCCGATGCTCATGACGCATGGCCAGACGCTGATCGAGCAGCCGGAGTTTCTCGAACGACTGGTGGTGGAAGGCGGCCTGCGCCAGATCTCGGTCCATATCGACATGACGCAGGCTGGGCGACACGGTTTTCCGATCGGCCGGATAAAATCGGAAGCGGATCTTCATCCCGTTAGGCAGGCCTTCACCGACCTCGCTCTGCAAGTCCGCGCGAAAACCGGATTGCTCTTGGAGTACGCTCTCAGTTGTACGGTCACGCGCAAGAACCTCGATGATGTGCCCGAAGTTCTGCGCTGGTATCTGGCCGATCCGCAACGGACCCACATCTGGCGCATGATTAGTTTTCAACCAGAAGCCGACACCGGCCGCACTATTTTCTCGGAACGCCCGATCACGCCTAACGACGTCTGGGAAAAAATCTGCGAAGGCGTCGGGCTGCCCTTGCGGCGTGACGTTTCGATCTTTGGCCATCCGGATTGCAACAACTGGGCCTCACTCCTGGTGGCGCGGCCCTCTGGAAAAATATTCCCGCTCCTCCCTGACGACCAGAAATTCGACCGACTGCTCGGCGAAGTGCTGCGCAAGATTGGCGGTCTCTCGCTCGTGAATGACGACGCCGGCACACCGCCATTTCGATTGCTCGGCGTGTTCTTGCAGCATCCGGTCCTGGCGGCGAAGGCGCTCTACCAGCTCGGGCGTTACATGACTTCGCGCAACGCGCCGCCTGAGATTTTGCCCTCTTTGTTGCGCGGCCAGGTTCACACGGTCGGGGTCGGGATGCACAACTTCATGGACGCGGCGCAGGTCGCGAGTGCAGAGAACGATCCGGTGGTGAAAGCGCGCCTCGATTCGTGCGTCTTCAAAGGCGCAGTCAAGCGCAATGGCGAATGGGTCGCGGTCCCGATGTGCTCGATGAACCAACAAACTTGGTCGGAGGTCTACGACGCGCGTTTGCGAGATCCCGAACTCGTCAGGCAGTCCGAGCCGGGTGAAGCGGCGTTGTAGCCGGGGACGCCGTCCCGGCCCGAAAACAGGGGCGAGGTCAGGCCGCGGAGGCGCCGTTTGCAGCGCGGTTTTACCCTCGGCCGGGGACAGCGTCCCCGGCTACAGTGATCGCGCAGGCGCACAAGGGCGCTGGCCGGAGATTTACGACGCGCGGCTTGAACAATCTCGAGCTCGTTAGGCAGCCGCAGGGCCGTCAATCCTGGCAGCCCGAGTTTAGAACAGATCGCGCATTTTCTCGACCGCGCGGAGGTAGACTCGGTGCGGACCGCTCCGCATCAATTCTTCCTGGACCAAGTCGACGGGATCGTTTTTTCCAGCGGGCAACATCTGTTGCATCTTGCGACCCCCGGTCCGGCCAAAGAAAACGTCGAGCAGATCGGCTCCCTCGCGATGCTCGATCCGAAACTCGGCCGTTTCGGTCGTGAGCTGGCAGCCATTGATCGGCTCGCCCTTCCGTTCCTCCAGCACGACGCGAATCTTGCGTTGACCGGCTGCCGTTTCTTTTTCGAAGCCTAACGATTTTCCCTGCCCGTTGCGGCGCTCCCATTGCAATTGTCCGGCCAGCCAGCCGACGAGGAGGAGCGCGGTGGAGCGGAATTCCGGCGCGTGTTCGATCTCGAGCGTCTTGATTTCCTCGAGATGATGATGAGTCACGGGGTGATCAAAAAACTGCGCGAGGGCGAGGCGAAGCTGGACCAGCCGAACCCAGTTTAAATCGCACAGGACGATCCGATGCCGTGCGTCCTCCTGCGCCGCCTCGACCAATTGCATTTGTTCGTCGAAATTCCGCCAGATCTGGCTGTCGTAGATCACGCGATCGACCCAGGCCCAGAGTTGGGGATCGAGCGGAGCGCGAAATTCCTCCTGCCACCAGAGATATAGCGGAAGATCGGAATCGAGCTGGGCGAAGACAATGTTAGGCAGGAAACCGCATTGCTTGCCCTGCAGGGAAAAGGAGAGCTGTTCCGAGCAGATTTGTTTGCTCCCGGCTCGGCTCACGTGGCAATGCGCGCTGATCCACGCCTCGACCCGGCTTTCCGGGGCGTTTGGATCGGCGGCGATCACGATCGCGCGACAGGCGTGTTCCTCGGTCAGGCGGGCGATGATGGCGGTGTTCTTGCCTAACGAATCGGGTGCCTCGCTGTAGACCGCGAGATTGATGAGGGAGGCGCGGGTCATGACGCCGTCGCCCGCGTCCCAAAGCTTTTTCAGCTCGCGCTGGATCTGGCCGACCTCGACCGGGAGTCCGGCGGCGGATGTTTCAGGCGACGCCGCGCTCATGGCCAAAGGCTGGGTAGCGCACGCGTCCCACGTGCTGGCGATGGTGTCTCACCAACCCGAACATCCCGGAAAGCGGGCGCGCCACCGAAAGCCTGTCGCGGTGAGACACCGCGACCAGCACGCGGGACGCGTGCGCTACCCAGAGCGATTTTCGCCGGCATTTCAAAACCTCCGCCAACTCCGTCCGTCGCGCGCCATCAATTCGTCCGCTTCCTCCGGCCCCCAGGAACCGGCCGGATAGTTGCACAATATCGGCGCCCCTTCCTTGGCTGCCCATGCCTCGTGGATCGTGTCGATAAAAGCCCAGGCCTGTTCCACTTCGTCGCGGCGCGCAAAGAGCGTGGCGTCGCCCGCCATCGCATCGAGCAGGAGCCGTTCGTAAGCCTCGGGGCTCGCCTTGCCGAAGGACGTTCCGTAATGAAAATCCATCTTCACCGATTCGATCCGGAAACTCGTGCCCGGCACTTTGGCCTGCATCCGGAGCGAGATTCCTTCATCCGGCTGGATCCGGATCACGAGCACGTTCTGGTCGATCGCCTGCGATTCGCGATTGAACAAAACCGGCGGCGCCTTTTTGAAATGGACGGAAATTTCAGTGCCCGATTTAGGCAGCCGCTTTCCGACCCGGACGTAGATCGGGACATCGGCCCAACGCCAGTTATCGACCCGCAACCGAAGCGCGACAAAAGTCTCAGTCTGCGAATTCGGATCGACCTTCTCTTCCTCGCGATAAGCCGCGACGGACTTCCCGGCGATCGCACCCGCGCCGTATTGGCCGCGCACGACCTGGGTGCCGACTTCGTCTTCTTTGTAACGCCGAAGGGAGCGGACCACTTTCACTTTTTCATCGCGAATGCTGTCCGCCCCGAGATCGGTGGGCGGTTCCATCCCGACGAGACAGAGGAGCTGGAGCAGATGATTCTGCACCATGTCGCGCAAGGCACCCGCGCCTTCATAATAACCGGCGCGATTCTCCACGCCTAACGTTTCCGCGGCCGTGATCTGGACGTGGTCGATGTAACGCGCATTCCAGAGCGGTTCGAAGATCGCGTTCGCAAAACGGAGAACCAAAATATTCTGCGCCGTCTCTTTCCCGAGGAAGTGATCGATCCGGTAGGTCTGATCTTCCGAGAAGGAACGCTGCACTACGCGATTTAGATGGCGCGCTGACTTGAGGTCGGTCCCGAAAGGTTTCTCGAGAATCACGCGTGCCCAGCCGTCCTTAGGCGCTTTGTTCAAACCCGCCTTTTGCAGGTTCTGCACGATCGTCTCGAACTGCTCCGGCGAGGCCGCGAAATAGAAAAGGCGATTGCCGCGCGTGCCGCTATCCTGGTCGAGTTTTTCGAGCCGTTCGGCGAGTTTCGTGTAGCCCTCTTCGTCGCCAAACTCGCTTTGGTGATAGTAAAGCGACTTCGCAAACCCATCCCAGATCTCGTCACGCACCGTTTGTCGGGAATATTTCCGCGTCGCTTCCTCCATTTCCGTCCGGAATTCGTCATCCGTCTTCGGGCGGCGCGCGAAACCGACGACCGCGACCGCCGGGGGCAGTTCGCCATCGGCCGCGATGTTGTAAAGCGCGGGCACGAGTTTGCGATGCGTCAGGTCGCCGGTCGCGCCGAAGATCACCACCGCGCACGGCTGCGGCACGGCCCGATTCGAAAGCCCTTCGCGCAGTGGATTGGGTTGCTGTTTTTCGCTCATGGCTTGAATGACTCCGACAACTTAGGCAGATCGCCCCATGGAAGGTAAACGAAAAACGGGGACGCGAGCGGCTCGGCGTCAGTCCGGCAACGGGAAGCGTCCCGTGAGCTGCTGCACCTGCTGCCGCACCTTGCCGATGACGCGTTCGTCTTCGCGGCCGAGAAGCGCTTCGGCGAGGAGGTCGGCAATCTCGAGCATCTCCTCTTCTTTCATTCCGCGCGTCGTGACGGCAGGCGTGCCGAGCCGGATTCCACCCGGCTTGAAGATGGGATAGGTATCGAACGGAATCGCGTTCTTGTTCACCGTGATCCCGGCCCGATCGAGCACGTTCTGCGCGTCTTTGCCGTTGATCTCTTTCGGACGCAGATCGACCAGCATGAGGTGATTATCGGTCCCGCCGGAAACGATCCGGAAACCATGCTTGGCCACGCCGGCGGCGAGCGCTTTCGCGTTCAAGACTACCTGGCGCTGATAACCGCGGAACGACGGCTGGAGCGCTTCGTGGAAACAAACCGCCTTGGCCGCGATCACGTGCATGAGCGGTCCACCCTGCACGCCCGGGAAAACGGAGGAATCGATCGCCTTGGCGTATTCTTCTTTGCAGAGGATAATCCCGCCGCGCGGTCCGCGCAGACTCTTGTGCGTCGTGGTGGTGACGAATTGCGCGTGCGGCACAGGGCTGGGATGTTCGCCGCCCGCGACCAAGCCCGCGATGTGCGCCATATCGATGAAGAGAATCGCCCCGACCGAGTCGGCGATCTGCCGCAGCCGCGGGAAATCGAGGAAACGCGGATAAGCCGACGCGCCCGCCGTAATCATGGCCGGTTTCACTTCCTCGGCCTGTTTCGCGAGCGCATCGTAATCGATCTGCTCCGTCTGTTCGCTGACGCCGTACTGTGAAACCTCGTAGAGTTTGCCCGAAAAATTCGCCGGGTGCCCGTGCGTGAGATGTCCGCCGTGGGCGAGGTTCATCGTCAGGATGCGATCGCCCGGTTTCAGGACGGAAAAATAAACCGCCATGTTGGCCTGGGCGCCGCTGTGCGGCTGGACGTTGACGTGTTCGCTGCCGAAAAGCTTGAGCGCGCGATCGATCGCGAGCTGCTCGACGACGTCGACATTTTCGCAGCCGCCGTACCAACGTTTGCCCGGGTATCCTTCGGCATATTTGTTCGTTAGGCAGGAGCCCTGCGCTTCCATCACGGCGCGACTGGTGAAATTTTCCGAGGCAATAAGCTCGATGTTTTCGCGCTGCCGCTTTTCCTCCTCGGCGATCGCGTCGGCGATTTCGGGATCGACTTTGCGGAGCGGGCCGCCTAACGAGCCTTGAGAGGGCGGGTTGCCGGTCTGGGATTCGAGATGATGAGGTATATTTTCCATGGTGGATCGTGGGGACGCGCTCGCGCCGGCATAGCGCGGAACGGCCAGTTCGGTTTGTTCGACAAAGGCGAGGACGCTGGGGAGCGCATTTTCAATACTCTCCGCGCATTCCTCGTAAACGTTGCGGCCCATCCCGATCGGGTCGGGCAAATCACGCCAGAGCGTCGCGCCTGGCTCTTCAAATTCGCGGAGCAGAAAAGTCTTCTCCGCACTCTGGGGAAAGAGGAGGTGGATCGTCTCGAGATGCGAGCCGGTCATGGCAAAAATATGGGTCGCGCGATCGATCAACGTCGCGGTCAGCGGCTGGCTCCGGAGGGATGAAAGATCGACTCCGCGTTGCCGGCAAACTTCGATCGCGTGCACGCTCGGGGGTTGCCCGCGAACGGCGTGGACCCCGGCGGCATCGGCCTCGATCTCCTTGCGATTACCGATCAAACGGCGGAACAGTCCGAGGGCCATCGGGCTTCGGCAAATGTTGCCGGTACAGACGAAAAGGACGTATTTCACGATAATGGAGAGGCGACCGCGACGGCCTCCGCCAAGGTAAAATTAAACGCCTCCAAGTCAACGAACCTGCCAGTCGAGCGCTTTCCGAAATGACCGCTTCTTTTTTACCTTACGATCGACCGGCATGAGTTCGCTCTGGAAATCGCTCCGTCACCAGCTCGAATGGCTGGGGGTGAGCCTGCTCGCGCGGCTCATTCCGCGGCTGCCTCGCCCGATGGCGGTCCAGTTCGCGCGCAGCGCCGGCACGCTCGCGGCCCATCTCGATTTCCCCGGCCGTCGGGTCGCTTTGAGCAACCTCGAGGCCATTTTTGGCGACCGCTTTTCGCCGGCAGAACGCGCTCGCATCACCCGGGAATCCTATCAGCAATTCACCGGCACCATGATCGATCTCTTCTGGAATCCGCGGCTCAACGCGGAGAACTATCGAAGGTTGATTGAATTCAAGGGCTGGGATGAGTTCTGCCGCACCGTCGGTCCGACTGGGCCCTGCATTATCGCCGCCTGTCACTACGGAAACTTCGAGTGGTTCAGTCTCGCGGCCGGCTATGCCGGACTGGTCGCGACCATTGTCTCGCAGGAATTCAAAAATCCGAAGCTCGATCCCATCTTTCAAAGATTGCGGGAACAATCCGGCCATCGCTTTGTGCAACGCGAAGGTGCGATCGTCAAACTCTACAAAAATCTCCGGCGCGGCGGGACGGCCGCTATCCTCGTCGACCTCACCGTCCATCCCCGCCAGCCCTCGGTCCCGATCGAGGTCCTCGGTCTAAAAATGTCGGTCACCTACGCGCACGCCTGGCTCCATCTTCGGACCGGGTTGCCAATCGTGCCGGTGCACCAGGAACCGCTGCCGGGCGGGCGTTGCCGGATCGTTTTTCATCCCAAGCTGGAGATCCCGGCCGGCGCGACCGAGCAGGAGATCGCGCAACTCTGCTGGGATCAATTCGAGCCGGTCGTTAGGCGAAATCCGTCGCCCTGGCTCTGGATGTACAAGTACTGGCGTTTCCGGCCCTCGGAAACCACGAAGCGCTATCCGTTCTATGCCCACAAAGTCCCGCGCTTCGATCAGGCGCTCGGGCTCCAGTCAACCGCAGAGAGCGCAGAGGGGGACTAAACTCAGCGCCCGTCCCTCCAGCTCTGCCAAGTGCCTGGGAGTGGGGGATGCCGCGGCGTGTAGGGCGCGCCGTCCAGCGTAAAAAACCGTGGCGTCGCCCAACCGGATTCGCCGGGACAGCGGGCCTCCGATCCCAAAAAACGCCCTTGTCGCGGCAACTCCAGTTGCCGCGGGGCGTGGCACGGCTACGCAGAGCCGTGGCTACAGGCTAGTGTTGTAGCCTCCCGGGTATCGGCGGGACGGGCTCGATCACAGTGTCAAAGACGTTGGTTTTAATCAGGATGGAACCTATAATTGCGATTTCTTCACGACGCGGCCGAGGGTCAACCTGATGTGGCTCGCGGAGTGACGATTAACTCCGGGGCGACCTTTAACTTCGTCGGCCGGGCAAATCATCCCATCCCGCAAGGGACAGTCTTTACTGTAATCCAGAACACGTCGCGAAATGTCCTCACCGGCACCTTTGCGAACTTGCCCGATGACTCACCTTTACCGCCAACGCGAACAACTTTCTGGTCAGTTACGAAGGCGGCGACGGCAACGATCTCGCGCTAACGGTGCCCTAGCCCGGAGCGGTCATTCCAGCCTTGGCTCGGTAACAGAACTGTTACTGAGCAATTCTTGTCTCGAGGTCAGACGAGCCGAAACATTTCGGCATCGGCGAATCATTAACCTCGAACAAGAAAGTAACAGCCATGAAAATGAAATCCTATGGGACGCTTCGGAATCTTTCCGGAGAGCGCCCTTCTCGGTCTTTCGGCCGGGCCATTGCGGCCAGTGCCTTTATCGCGGTCCTGGCTCTGGCCAGCAATGCCTGGGCGGCCTACGCGGCGACAAATCTCGTTTCTGACATTCCCGGCAGCGCTAGGCGGACTGACCGCAATCTCGTCAACCCGTGGGGGATCGCGGTCGGGAGCAGCGGCACCATCTGGGTCGCGAATAACGGCACTGGCACTTCGACTCTCTACGATGCCAACGGCGTCCCCCAATCGCTCGTCGTCAGCATCCCCGCTTCCGCCACCAACACCGATGGCGCCAACCCGACCGGCATCGTTTTTAATTCCGGCACCGGGTTTATCGTCACCGAGAATGGTGTCTCCGGCCCGGCCATCTTCATCTTTGTCGGCGAGGACGGCAGCATCTCCGGTTGGAGCCCGACCGTCGCATCCGATCACGCCATCATCGCGGTCGACGACGGCGCGGAAGGCTCGGTCTATAAAGGTGCCGCGCTCGGCGAATCCTCAAGCGGGCTGCGGCTTTTCGTGACCAACTTCAGCGAAGGAAAAGTGAGCATTTATGACGATACCTTTGCCGAAATCGACGACGACGAAGCCTTCGTCGATCCTGCGATTCCGGGCGGCTACGCTCCCTTTGGGATCGAGAACATCAACGGCCTTATCTACGTGACCTATGCGAAACAGGACCGGGATGGGGAAGATGACGTCCCGGGACCAGGCCACGGTTTCATCAGCGTCTTCGATGCCGACGGCAACTTCATCCGCCGTCTCGCCTCGCGCGGCGCGCTCAACTCACCGTGGGGCCTCGCGCTCGCGCCGGACCGGAAGTTTGGAAACCTGACAGGCGCGCTGCTCGTCGGAAACTTTGGGGACGGCGAGATCCATGGTTATGACATTAATACTGGCGCGTTTCTCGGCACGATGTCAAAACCGGATGGCACGCCGCTGCGGGAAGACGAGCTCTGGGCGCTGCATGTGATCGGCAATGCGGTGTATTTCACGGCCGGAATTGTGGAAGAGGAGCACGGGCTCTTTGGCTACATCCAATATCACCGCTAAGGAACAGCCGCCCTTCTGCTGGGTGCGATAAACGGGCCGCTCCGTGTTCGATTCGCGGAGCGGCTTTTTGTTAGGCCTCGGCCCGACGAGCCAGTCGCGCCGGTTGACAAAAGCGTCGTCCTAAGCTCTCCAGTTGGGAACTTATGTGCCAACCATTCCGCTTTCTTCTCCTCCTGCCACTCGCCGGTATCGCCCTGCTCACGAGCTGCAGCACCATGCCCACGCCGGCCGGCGAGTATCATGTCACCGCGCACAAGCCGCACGATCCTTCGAAAGTGCGGGTCGATCTCTCGCTCGCGAAACAGAATGTGTACGTCATGGAAGGCGATCGTTGCCTGATGGCGGCCGCGGTTTCGGTCGGGCTGGCGAACAAGCCTACGCCGAAAGGCCACTTCACGATCTACAACAAGATCGAGCACAAGCGTTCCGGTTCGTATGGTTATCGCGTGCAGAGCGACCGCGTCGTGCCGGCCGACGCCGGGGCCAATGTTCCCGGAAAATATGTCGGTTACCCGATGGGTTACTGGAGCGAATTTGCTCCAGCCTACGGTTTCCACCAAGGCTTCGTTCATCCCTATCCGCGGACCCATGGATGCGTGCGCCTGCACGGTGAGGCGGCGCCGAAGTTCTTCGCTCTCGTTCATAACGGCACGCCGGTGCACATTGCCGACTCCATGCCCGAGGATGCAACCATCGGCCCGAGCGTCCGCCGCGTGGACGACTCGAAAGCGCCCGATCCTGATCCGCGTCTCATGGTTACCTCGGCTGGTTTCCAGGAGCCCCAGGGACCGCTCCTCGAAGAATAATGTGGGAGGAATGGGAATCGGGGCGCAAAGGCCCCTCCCACATTTCGTCAATCCTGCTAACGGGTTGCGAGCGAGCTATTCGGCGGCGACACTAACCGGGTGAGCGCGAACCTTATCTCCAGCGGCACGACCGCGCGCAACAAAGTCAACCTCCGCACCCCGGAGGTGATGACGGCCGTCCAGCAACAGGTCGAGGCGCATTACCGGAGCGACATCGTCGACAAGGTGCGCCGGACCGGCGGCATCATCTCGATCGGCAACCTGACGGTCCGCCTGGCGAAGCAGTTCGGCTTTTGTTACGGCGTCGAGCGCGCGATCGATCTCGCCTACGCGTCGCGCAAGGTCTTCAAGGATCGCCGCCTCTTCATCGTCGGCGAAATCATTCACAACCCCGAGGTCAACGAGCAGATCTCGTCGTTAGGCATCAAGAACCTGACCGGCGCCAACAAGCAGGCCGATATCTCGGAGTTGCAGCCCGACGACGTCGTCATCCTGCCCGCCTTCGGGACGGAGCTTTCCATTTTGCAGCAGATCAAGGATCGCGGTTGCCAGATCGTCGATACCACCTGCGGCGACGTCATGAGCGTCTGGAAACGGGTCCGCAAGTACGCCAGCGAATCCGCCACCTCGATCATTCACGGCAAGGCCGAACACGAGGAAACGAAGGCGACAAGCTCGCGCGCGCTCGGCGATGGGAAGGGTCATTACCTGGTGGTGCTCACGCTGGCCGATACCGATTACGTTTGCGAATACATCCGGCACGGCGGCGACAAGCAGGCTTTTCTCGACAAATTCCGCGGCGCCTTTTCGCTCGGGTTCGACCCCGACATTCACCTGCAAACGATCGGCGTGGCCAACCAGACGACCATGCTTCGCGGTGAGACGGAGGAGGTGCAACGCCGCATCCAAAAGGCAATCGCCGATCGCGATGGAGCGGAGTTGGCGACGAAAAATTTCCGTTTTTTCGACACCATCTGCGGCGCGACTCAGGAACGGCAGGACGCGCTCCGTGAGCTCCTCGACGTAAAGATGGATCTGCTCCTGGTCGTCGGCGGATACAACAGCTCGAACACCTCGCATCTCGCGGAGATGGGCGAAGAAAAGTTGCCCACCTATTTCGTGCTCAACGCCAGCCGCCTCCTCTCCGACAAGGAAATCCTGCACTACAACCTGCACGAGCGGCGCGAAGTGGTGGCGCATAACTGGTTGTCGGAAGGCCCGGTCGTCGTCGGGATCACGGCGGGTGCGTCCTGCCCGAACAACCTCATCGAAGAAACGCTCGTTAGGCTCTTCCAGCTTCGCGGGATCGGAGTCGAGCAGCTCCACGCCGCTGCCTGACGAGCGGTGGAAGGGTCCCTCGAGAGTTCCTGTTCCATCCGCCCGGCACGTTTGTCTGATGCCGCGGAAATCGCGGAGCTTTCCGGGCAGCTCGGTTATCCGGCGAGCGAGGTCGAAATCTCAGATCGGCTGAATCGAGTTTTGGGCGATCCGGATTATTTCGTCGCGGTGGCGGAAGGCTCCGGCGGTTCGCTGCTTGGTTGGATCGGCGCGGAATACAGCCTCCTGCTCGAACTCGGCGAGGAGATCGAAATCGTCGGATTGGTCGTTAGGCAAGGTATGCGACGGGCCGGGATCGGAAAGGCATTGCTCGCCGCGGCGGAAGAGTGGGCGCGCCAGCGTGGTCAGCCGTCGATTCGCGTCCGCTCCAACGCCGCGCGTGTCGAATCTCATCCCTTTTACGAGCGGATGGGCTATGCGCGGGTCAAGACGCAGCATTGTTATCGCAAGCGAGTCGGCCCGCCCACGGAAGCGGCCTAACGACTGGCGCGCACCGCCTTCGAGCTCCGCATCGCCGCCCGAAAACCGCTCGGCTTCGTTCGGATCCAGTCGACAAATTTCGCGATCTCGGGATGCGCTCGCATCTTAGCGACCGTGTTGAATTCGCGTTCGAGCTGCGAATTGTAGACGTTTCCCTCTGGGAAACGCGGGCACCGGCTCGTAAACGCGAGCACCGGCGTTGTTAGGCCAACCCACACCCGCGCTTCGCAGAGCGAGGCGTCTACAAGCGGGTTGCGTTACGAATTCCTTTTGTCATGCGCGCCATTTGGAAAGGCAGTATCAGCTTCGGCCTGGTTAACATTCCCATCGCCCTCTACCCCGCGACCCGGCGCGAAGATCTCAAGTTCCGCCTTCTGCGCGAAGGGGATTTGAGCCCGGTAAACTACAAGCGGGTCGCCGAGAAGGACGGCAAGGAAGTGCCGTGGGACAAAATCGTCAAAGGCTTCGAATACGAGAAAGGGAAGTTCGTCGTCCTGAGCGAGAAGGATTTTCAACGCGTCGATCTCGAGGCGACGCAAACGGTCGACATCCTGGATTTCGTCGACGTCGAAGAGATCGACCCAATGTATTTCTACAAGCCCTATTACCTCGAGCCGCAGAAGGGCGGAGACAAAGCGTATGTGCTGCTCCGCGAGACCCTCGAGAAAACGGGCAAGGTCGGAATCGCGAAGGTCATCATCAAGACGCGCCAATATCTCGCGGGAGTGAAGCCGCTGAAACACGCGCTCGTCCTCGAATTGATGCACTTCGCCGAGGAGTTGGCGGACGCTGAGAAGTTGAACGTGCCGAAGGAATCGTCCGAGCCAGGGAAGCGCGAAATGGACATGGCGAAGGCGCTCGTCGAGAGCATGACTTCGGAGTGGGACCCGAAGAAATACAAAGACGATTACCGCGACGCGCTCATGGACGTGATCGAGGAGAAAGTCGAGTCCGGCGGCAAAGAAATCGAAGAGAAACCGAAGCCAAAGAAGCAATCGTCGAAGGTCATCGACCTGGTCTCAATCCTCCAGCAAAGCCTGGCCAAGGCGGAGGGTGGGGGAAAGAAGAAGCGGACAACCGGGAAGAGCAAAACAAGCCAGCGGAAAGCGGCTTAACCGTGTCGGCCAATGGCTGCCAAAGTTACGGCATCCTTGGGCACCAATCCTTGCTCGTGACCTGCGCGCATAACTTCCAGCTCTTCGGCCTCCTCTGCCTCTGCACTACGCCGCTGGTTTTCTTCTTCAAGAAAGTGAAGTCAAAACCGCCCGCCGGGGTGCACTAGCTGTGGAGTGTCATAAGGTTGTTCATAGTGAGGTTAAGTTTTGAGATGGGGGGTTTGTGCTGGAGAGCGGAGTGAGGGCGGTGCCAGTTGTAGCGATGGAGCCAGGGTTGGAGGTGGTCGGCGCGATGGGCGGAGTGAGAGTAAACGGCGGCAAGGCCCATTCGCGCAGTGAGGTTTGGATGAAGCGTTCGGCTTTGCCATTAGTGCGCGGCGTGTAGGGGCGAGTGAAGAGGTGGCGCAGGCCGTGACGTCGAGCGGCGGCGCGGAAGAGATGGGAGCGATAGCAGCTGCCGTTGTCGCTCATCAGGCGCTGGGCTTTGATGCCGAGGGAAGCGAAGTAAGCCAGGGCGCGTTCCAGGAAGAGAACGGCGCTGTGCTGTGTTTCATCGGGCATGATCTGAGCGAAAGCCAGGCGGGAAGCGTCATCGATGCAGACATGAACGAACTCCCAACCTGCGCCGCGCACCTGATCGCGCCGATCATGGGTGACGCGGTGACTGGGGCGGACGATGCGGCCGAGCTTTTTGATGTCGAAGTGGAGGAGTTCACCGGGGTGTTGACGTTGGTAACGCACGACTGGAGGAGCGGGCTCCAGCACGCTCAGCCGTGCGAGCCCGTGGCGCCGGAGCAAGCGCGAAACGGTGGCGCGGGAGAGGCCGCTTTGCCGGGCGATCTGGAAGCCGGGCAGACGCAAACGGCGCAAAGCCAGGACGACCGCGACTTGGGCTGCGGGAGTCTGGCGCGGGCTGCAGAGCGGCCGCGAAGAGCGGTCCTGCAAGCCCCTGGCGCCCTCGGCGCGGAAACGTGCCAGCCACTTGCGGGCCGTGCGCTCGCTCACGCCAAAGGAGACCGCGGCCTCCTTCGCCGTGAGATGGTGATCGAGCATACCCGAGACAAGAGCGCCTCGACGCCGGGGCATCAGTCGGGCATTAGTATGAACGTTCATGCGCTGGGTTTGGGTGGTTGTTGGTTTGCACAACCCCAGCTTCTCAAGTCCCAGTCGCATGAACAACCTATTGAAACATCACAACTAGCCCATCCACTACCTCGCGCCCCAGGGCATGGCCGACTTCGTCCTCGTCCGTCTTTGTTTTTGGGTGAAAAACAGATGCCGCAGGGCCAATTTACATGAGGAGACAGGCCTCGCTCGGGCGCGATCAACGAAGCGTGTCGAACGCACTTTCTAGCTTCATCGAGACTCAAGGTGGCAACGCTCCATTCGCCTCACCAAAATACACAAATACACATTGACACGAATATACATTTCGCTTACACGAGGAAAATGGCAATCACACTTGAAATCCCTGAGGGCTTATACAAGCGACTTCAACGACACGCGGTCCCGTTCGTCGATACCCCTTTGTCGGTCATCGAAAAATGGGCGGACCACTTTGAGCACGCTCAAAACGGCAAGGGAACATCGACTGCCGAGTTACCGACCGCCGACTACGGCGCGAAGAAACTCGACCCGCTCCACCCACCTGATCTTTTTCACACGCGTGCGCGGGGGATCTTCGCTTCGACGCCGTTCTCAAACTGGAACGATCTCGTCCGCGTCGCGCATATCGCGGCGATCAAGAAGGCTGGCTCGTTCGAAGAGTTGCGAATCGTGACTCATGCCCAAATCGATAAGGGGCCGCGATCCGATAGCGGATACAAGTTCGTCTCCGAAATCGGCATCTCAATTCAAGGCGTTGATGCCAATCATGCTTGGCGGTATGCATCGCGTCTGGCGAAGTTCTTGCAGCAACCGCTTCGTGCAGTCGTCGAATGGCGCCATAATCCTAAGGCTGCGCACCCCGGCTCGACGGGCATTCTCGAGTTCGCTCCGTGAGCATCGCTAGGTCTCAACCACTTCGCCCGCGAATCATATGAAAGCCGCCACCGCAATCCACTCTAGGCATCGGCAAGGGGAGCTTGGACAATTCCTCACCGCTCCCCCTGTCGCGGATTTCATGGCGTCGATGTTCGGACCGCTACCGAAAACAGTCCGCTTGCTGGATGCAGGCGCGGGCGCAGGTGCACTTACTTTGGCCTTCGTCTCGCGCTGCTGTAAAAAAGGCGAAGGCGTTCGCGCGATTGAAGCGACGCTATATGAGCTTGATCCAGAAATCTTGGATCACCTCTCTGCTACCATGCGCGAATGCGAGCGCCGCTGCTCGGACGCTGGGATTCGTTTTACGTTTACACTCGAATCGGCAGACTTCGTTCAAGCGATGTCGCCGCGCCTTGTAGGCGACTTGTTCGGATCAACGCCACCTGTATTCGACGCTGCCATCGCGAATCCACCTTATCGGAAAATCACTACCGACTCAGCCGAACGACATGCGCTTCGGTCCGTCGGCATCGAAACCAGCAACCTCTACGCAGCTTTCATCGCTCTTATTTATCGTTTGTTGACTGCCGGTGGCCAACTCGTCGCCATCACGCCGAGAAGCTTTTGCAATGGTCCTTACTTCCGTCCATTCCGAGAAGACTTCCTAGACCAACTTGAATTGCGCCGACTTCACGTTTTCGAATCTCGCCAGGCAGCCTTCCGCGACGACAGTGTCTTACAGGAGAACATTATCTTTCATGCGGTGAAGAATCGAAGTCAGGGCCGCGAAATCGTTATCTCTAGCAGCAGCGGAGAACACGGGGACGTGATCGCTGAGAATCGCTTTCCGTTTTCTGAGATCGTCCATTCGAAGGACGTAGAAAAATTCATCCATATCCCTTCCGCTAACAGCCATGCATCGGCAAAGAAAACTATTGACGGATTGTGCTGCAGTCTTGCCTCGTTAGGGCTGACTGTATCAACCGGGCCCGTCGTGGACTTTCGGCTTAAGGATGCTCTTCGCAAGAAACCTGAGCGCGGAACCGTGCCTCTACTTTATCCCTGCCACTTTAATGGAGGCACCATTCATTGGCCGAACCTCGAAGCTCGCAAGCCCAATGCTATCCTCGACAACGACGAGACTCGCCAGTGGCTCGTGCCCTCTGGCGTGTACGTGCTTACGAAACGCTTCACCTCCAAAGAGGAACGCCGCCGTCTTGTGGCCTGCCTGTTCGATCCAGATCAAGTGAAGGCAAAATGGGTCGGCTTTGAGAACCACTTGAATTACTTTCACGCAAATGGTCACGGCTTGGAGCGCAAATTGGCTGCGGGTCTCTATGCCTTCCTAAACTCGACCGTGGTTGATCAGTATTTCCGCCGATTCAGCGGTCACACCCAAGTGAACGCCACCGACCTGCGCACTTTGGCTTATCCAAGTCGTGATACCTTGCAAGTTATGGGATGCACCATGAATTCCCTTAACCTTTCTCAGGATGAGATTGATCAGCTCGTTAGTGAGCACCTTCATGTCCGCCGGTAGACCAAACCGCAAAAGTGCTCGGAGAAGGCGGCTTGCTGAGGCCACCGAGGCGCTCACCGATTTGCAGTTCGGCCCGAAGCAACGGAACGAAACCGCCGCCTACGCGCTGCTCGCCATGCTGGATTCGCAGCCGGAGGCTTCTTGGGCCGATGCGCAAGCACCGTTGCGCGGGCTTAAAGGTATCAACACCTTTGTCGCGACGGGCTACGGTCGAAAATATGCGGAAAACACACGAGAAACCATTCGCGACGACGCGGTAAAGTTCTTCGTGGAGGAGGGTCTTCTACTTCGCAATCCCGACAAACCCAGTCGCCCGACCACCAGTGGCAAGACTGTGTATCAGATCGAACCGACCGCGCTTGCGTTACTCCGCAAGTTTGGAACGCTCGACTGGGCACCCGCTCTGCGAAGTTACCTCGCCAGCCGGGAAACCCTGAAACATGAGATCGCCCGGAAGCGCGACCTAGTGCAGTGAGTTCTTGAGTTCTGATACAGGTAGTCTATACTCAATGGTATGGCAGCACCTTTTGTGATTAGTCCTCCGGAGCGTCGTGCACTTAAGAAGATAGCGAACAGTCGCAGCGCGAGGAGCGAAGACAGC
>JBBPZW010000133.1:0-26228 GCA_038198475.1 Chthoniobacterales bacterium
AGGAGTTGTTGTAGGTGCCGTTCGCCCACGCGTGGAGAGGCGCCCCGACCGTGTTCCCGTCCCGCCAGCTCATCGTCTGTTTCCGGTTCCGCTCGTCGTATTGGAAAACTTCGTAGACACCGGAGGTGATGCGCCGGTTGACCAGGTTGTAGTTTCCGTCGTAGGCGTAGGCTTCGGTGTCGATCACGCCCTGTCCGTTGGCCGGATAGGAGACGAGGGTTTTAAGGTCGTTCTCATTGTAGGAGAACGTCGTGACGTGGAGCTTGGCGTCTGTTACAGTTTTCAGCGTGCCGGCATGGTAATAATCGAAGAGAGTTGTCACCGTCACGTTCGGAGGGTCCTTCGGCAAAGTATCCACGGTGACGCGGTTGACTGTGTCATACGTCTTGGTTTCCGCGGTCGTATCGGGCCGGACAATCTTGGTCACGTTGCCGTTGGGATCGTACTCCCACTGGGTGGTTTCGACCCCGTTGAACGGAACTTGCGGCGGACTCAGCCTTGTCTTGCGGTTACGGCTGTCGTATTCGGTGGTCGTAGTGTGATCACGGTCGCCTTTGCCGAGCCCGAGCGGGTCGGTCATGAGGGTTTGGTTACCGTTCTTATCGTAATCGTAATAGGTTATTGCCGCCACGGTCGAGTCCTGGCTCCCCTCGGTCTCGCTGGCGAGCCGGAAGTCATTATCAAATGTCCGGGTCGTCACGACCAGCGCAGGAGAGGTCTCTGTCCAGACGGTGTTCGTCGTGTGCGAATAGGGGTTGATTCCGTTGGGCGGATCGCTCCGGTTGGGAGTGTAGTCATAGATCGTGGCCCGCTGGTCAGGGATGGCTGTGCTGGGAGGGACCTTGATTGTTTTCAACCGGTTGTATTCGTCGTAGGTATAAGTGGTGGTTTCTCCCAGTTGATCCTGGGTCTCGCTCAGCTTGTTGCCGTAGATGTCGTAGACAAACGACATTGAGGTCCCGGTGGCATAAAGACCGGCGTGTGTGTCGTCTGGATAACTAATCTTGGTGACTAAGCCGCGCCCAGAGCATGGAGCGGTTGTCTGATTTCCGTTGGCGTCAAAGCTTTTATCATACTCATATGTCGTCCGATAGCCTCGAGCATCGGTTACCGTTTGGACACGAGCGGCCCAAGAATGTCCGACTGGATAGTAGCTAAAAGCGGTTTTTGGGCCGGAGCTCGGGTGGGTGCTGCTCAGGACTGGATTCCAAAGCGTCGTCAGCAGCCCAGTGGAGTCATAGTCCGCAAACTCATAGGCATCATTCTTCCGCTTGTGCCGCGTGACTTCGCCGAACTGGTTATAGAGGAAGGTCTCTGTGCCGCCGTCCGGATAATCGATCTCCGTGACCCGGTGGGTGACCGGATCACGCTGGTAAGTTGTGAAATTACCTCTGTCGTCCTTGACAGTAGATACGTAATAGGGATTCGCGGAATCGCTATAGGTATAAACGCGCGTGGACGTGCCGAAGGAAATGCCGGTGGTGAACGTCCCTCCGGGATGGGTCACCGTCAGTGGCCGGCCAAGAATCGGCTCGTTAAGAAAAGTCGTTACGTTGAGATTGCGGTCGGTTAACTGCGAGAGGTAGAGATTGCCGTCATACTCGTATGCTTCCGGGTTGCCCCGAAAGTCGGTTTTCGATTTCAGGAGTGGCACCTTGCCATTAAGCACCATGTGGAAGCTGCGACTGGGGCCGTCGCCCCGCGTCTCTGTGTTGGTGGCGTCAGGCGAACCACGGCCGTTCGTCGGACTGAACTTGGAAACCTCAAGGCCGGACGGATGTTGCTCCTGTGAAATCTGGCCCTGAAAGTTCGCATTGTCGTGATAGGTATACTTAATCGAGCGCATCGGCCCCTCCGCCCGCACATCGGCCGCCGTGAAAAGTTTCGAAGCCGAGCAATACCCTCCTGTACAGGCGGTATTCTTATAGGTAGTGTTGCCATAAGTATACGTGGCTGACGTTCCATCGCTGTAGGCAACAGACTGAAGGCTGTCGAGGAAGCCCGTGTAGGTTGCGGATTGCCCTGTGCTCGCCGTGATGCTGGCCAGACGACCGGGATAGACCGGATCATAGTTGTAGCTTAATGAGCGCCCGCTCGGGTCAATGACCCCTGTTAGGTGCTCGTTAAACGAGTTATTTGGATCGTACTGCGAGTTGACCAAAGTTGTGACCCGTCCGTATGGGTCGGTAAACGATTCCGAGTAGAAGTAGTCGACCGGCGATAGAGGGGGATCCGGGTCATCGGTGATCCAGCTAAAATGAACGTGGCTGCCGTCTTCCATAAAAAGGTCGGCCGATTGGTTCGAGTTGCCCGGGTTGTTAAGAAAGAGTCTCTCCTTGGTCCCGCGACTGGCGCGATAGGCGGTCTCGCCCGAAATCTGCGAGAGAGAAAAGCTTTCAGCGCGACCATCGGGAAAATTGATAAGGTAACCGTTATTATATGGGCGGTGGTGGATTTTCCATTGCCAGGATAGCGACCATCCGATTCCCGTGGAAGAAGTGTAAGTCCGTACCACTTTCAACCCGTGTGAACTCACGGCCCCAGGGACGTCAATGTCAGTTACAACCCGCCGCACCGCGCCCGTCCAGGCGTCGTAGCCGCAGCCGGTGGTGATCATGGTGGAAACATCTGTGCTCTCGGTCGGCGAAACGTCCCCCGATTCAAAACCAGGCGGCGGCGGCGGTGGCGTTGCGTCAGGCACCGCCTGTGAGCCCGGCGGAGGGACGACGGCTGCGGGAGTCTGGCCCTGCCCGATGTTTGCGAAGGAGATCAGGCCGCTGGCTAGGAGAGCCAGCCAAGGCATTCTGAGAGGAACTGTTTTCATAATCTCCACTTCGGGCTATCAATGGCAGCCGTCCAAAGTTTTTTCTTGAAACGGTGAAAAAGTTTTCTTCGTTCGACTATCACATTCCACCTGCGACCTCGGGGTCACCGCCCCGGCTACGGCCTTGCTCCAGCACGCGAAGGAATGAATCTACCGCCTGATTGATTTCGAAGCGCCCGGCGAAACAGCCGCGCGCGTTGGCGCTCATCTTGTCGCCTTGCACGGGCGAGGTCTCGCGCCAGCGTGCGAGCAACCGCCGTATCCCGGTGAGATCATCTTCTTCCGCGAACCCACAGCCATCGGCGAGGATCTCGCGCCAGATGTTTACCTGCTTAGAGATGAGAACGGGTGTTCCGCAGGCCAGCGCTTCCACAATTGCAAGGCCGAAGTTTTCCTGATGGGAAGGCAGGATGAACGCTTCCGCGGCGGCGAAAGCGCCCCATTTCAGGCTGCCTGTGAGCATCCCGGTAAAGGTGATCCGCTCCGCGCAGCCGGCTTCGTTCGTTAGGCGTTTGAGCCGCTGAAGATATTCTTCATCTGCGGATGGCCCCGCCATGACGAGATCCATGGAAGAATTCTCCAGCGCGGCAAACGCGCGCAGCAATTCTTCGCAGCCCTTCTTTTCGTGAATGCGCCCCAGAAAGAGGAAAAAACCTTTCGCGCGTAGCGCGGGGAAGGCGGTCAGGAATTCCTCCCGCGCGCCGGGTAGATCGATCTCCGGCGCGGCGGTGCCGTAATTCACCACCTCTTCATGGCAGCGGTAGTGAGGAAACGATTCCCGCGCCAGACAGCGCTCTTCTTCCGAGGTAAAGAGAACCACGCGCGCGTCGCGCAGGACGCGATATTCGGCCCACGGCCAGCGGAGCAACTTTTTGAGGTGCTTGAGCGGATAGGTGCGGTTAAACCAGGGATCGAGCATCCCGTGCGCGAAGACAAAATAGGGCGGGTCGGTTTTATGCAGGGCGCGCCAAACGCCGAAGCTGTTGTATTGCCAAATCCCGTGCACCACGACAGCATCGTAACCGGCGCGTCGCTCCTTCAGCCAGGGCAGCGAACCGCGGCGCGTAACCGTAATTCCCGCGGCCCGGCCCGAGCGCATGAACGGTCGCGCCTGCCGCCTAGGGATTCGGCGGGCGAATCGTAGGTCGATCGGGCGCTTTTCGGCCTTCAGGTTTGGCCCGGTTCAAGCTTGCTGCACCTTATGCGCCCGTTTTTGACTATTCTCGCTCTCTTATCCTGACTGGAACAACTTTCGCCCCGGGCGAATCGCCGGTTGGCCGCCGCGCCTTGATCGTGCCCGGGGCGACGACCAGTTACGCTCTTCCAGGCGGCGCGACCACGTTTGTCATTCCGTTGCAGAACCGCCCCCGGGGCAGGCAGTCTTGTTTTCTTGAATGAAAACGCCGCGGCCCAGGGGGAATTAGCCATCGCGGTGTCGGACCGCTCGCTTGCCGCCGACAGCCCGCACTGGAACCCGGTCGAGGGTAAAATCCGCTTTCGCCACAAACGGCTTTTCAGCGTCTCTCTCGTCGGGGTGGAGGCAAATTATGTGCGCCTGACCTTTCGCGTCGACGCGCCGGCAAACGCCGCCGGGAAAACCGCGGAGAAGCGGCCCCGGCTCTATAAACTGGCGCGAATCGCGTCGAGCTGATTGGCGGAGCCGAGCTTCTCGTTTTTGTGCGCGATAAAATTCGCGTACTCTTCAACGAAGATTTTGCCGGGCGGCCGGAAATCGAATTGCTCGGGATAATCACGGAAAAATTCGCGGTGAACCCGCGTCCAGACAAGCCGGCCATCGGTATCGATGTTAACCTTGGTGACGCCGAGTTTTGCGGCCGGGAGGTATTCGTTTTCGTTCACGCCTCGTGCGGAGGGGTCTAGTTTTCCTCCGGCGGCATTGATTCGTTCCACTTCCTCGATTGGCACACTCGAGCTGCCGTGCATGACGATGGGCGTCCCGGGAATTCGCTTCTGGATTTCCTCGATGACGTTGAAATGGAGGCCTTGTGTGCCCTTGAATTTGTAGGCGCCGTGGCTCGTACCGATGGCGGCAGCGAGTGAATCGCAGCCTGTTCGATTGACGAATTCGACGGCTTCTTCCGGGTTCGTGAGCGAGGCATGCCCTTCGTCGACCTTGATGTCTTCCTCTACTCCGCCGAGTTGACCGAGTTCGGCCTCGACGCTGATTCCCTTTTGGTGGGCCCGCTCCACGACGCGTTTCGTGATCGCGATATTTTCCTCAAAATTTTCGTGGCTGGCGTCGATCATGACCGAGCTGTAAAAGCCGGAGTCGATGCAGTCGTAGCAGGTCTCTTCGTCGCCATGGTCGAGGTGAACGGCAAAAATTGCGTCCGTAAACATTTTCTCCGCGGTCCGGATCAAGGCTTCGAGCATCCTTTTGTCGGCGTATTTTCTTGCTCCTTTCGAGAGCTGAATGATGAAGGGCGCCTGGCTTTGCACATTGCCCCGGAATAGTCCGAGGATCTGTTCCATGTTGTTTACGTTGTACGCACCGACGGCGAATTTTCCGTAGGCGACCTGGTAGAGCTGTTTGGTGGTAACGATCATAGGCGTCAGAATGTTGAGTCCGCACTCTGGACTCGCGAGGGCCAACTCTCAACCGCGACGTGCGCAGCTTTTAGGCGCCGTTTTCGATCACCGGGAGGAGCGGCATCAGCCCCGAGCAAATCGCCAAGATTTCGGTCCCTATTTCACGACCAAACAAGGCAAGAGTGGCACCGGCCTCGGCCTCTATATCACCAAGAGGTCGTGGAAGATCATAGCGGTTCGATCAAAGTCGACAGCGCCCCGGGCGTCGGCACCACGATCACTATTCGGTTGCCGTGGCTCGGCAGTTAGGCGCTGCCTCCGCGGAGTCGTTAGGCAAAGCACGCCCTTAGCCGTAACGATGCAGTTGGGGTGCGGGAAGTTGTCGCGCTCGTAGCGGCGACGCCTCGTCGCCGGAAGTGTGCGCGGCGCCCTCGCCGCGATTTTCGGCCCTCACCATTTGGTGCGCCCTCGAAATGGCGGCGAAGGCGCCGCCATCACTTCCAGCGACGAGGCGTCGCCGCTACGAAAATCCGCGCCGTCAGTTTCCAACTGCATCGTTACGGCTTAGGCGGTGCCTTGCATGATAATCAAGCGTGCTTGCATTCGGCGTCCGGACCTTTCAGGCATTAATCATTGCCACCTGTCGCTCTTCTGTTTTCTTCAGGCGTGGCCGACCCCGGTTATCGCATCGCTCTCATTTTTTTGATCTGGATGGCAGGGGTGCCATTCGAAAGCCTGGAAAGATTAGCGAACTTGAAGTGACTAAAATGCTACCCGCGCCCGATCAACTCTTCTGGCAGGAACCCGACGGCCGGCGCACTTTCGAACACCGCACCCAAATCGTCCCGCGATGAAAGTCATCGCGATCGCAAACCAGAAAGGCGGGGTCGGGAAGACAACCACCGCGGTCAATCTCGCGGCCGCGCTCGCGGAAAAAAAACAGCGGATTCTTCTGATCGATCTCGACCCGCAGGGCAACGCGACCAGTTCCTTCGGCCTCCAGGGATTGGAAGGGCAAAGTCTTTACGGAGCATTGTTAGGCGATGATCCGGTGACCGAAAAGGTCTTGCCCACCCGGCTCGAGCAGCTCTTTATTATCCCGGCGGATATCGACCTGGCCGGCGCGGAGATCGAGATCGCGCGGATGGACGATCATCTCACCCGCCTTTCCCAGGCACTGCGGATTCTGCGCGAGGACGACACCTTCGATTATGTCCTGCTCGATTGTCCGCCGTCGTTAGGCATTCTCATGACCAACGCGCTGGCCGCCGCCGACGAACTCCTGACCCCGATTCAGTGCGAATATTTTGCTCTCGAGGGTCTCGTTAAAATCGTTAGGCTGATCGAGAAGGTGCGCGATTCCGGAGCAAACGACAAACTCGAGTTGGGCGGCATCCTGATGACGATGTTTGACGGCCGGACAAACCTGAGCTCGCAGGTCGTGGCGGACGTGCGGGAACATTTTGGCCCGCGCGTTTACGAGACGGTCATCCCGCGGACGGTGCGACTAAGCGAGGCACCAAGTTTCGGAAAATGCATCCTGGAGTACGACTCCAGCGGCGGAGGCGCAAAAGCATACCGTGCACTTGCGCTAGAGTTTCTCCGGCGTCACAAGCCGACTCGGGTGCAGGTAAATACCTGAGCCGGGAAGCCCGGGAAGACGGTCTCTTTTTCCAGGCGCATTCCGTTCTTTTCCGTCACCCGGCGGGAAGCGTGGTTGTCGGGATGGATAAGGGAGATGACCCGTTCCAGTCTCAAGACGTCGAAGGCATAGGCGCGCACGGCCTGCGCCGCTTCCGTCGCCAGACCTTGATTCCAGTCGGGATGAAGCCGGTAACCGATCTCGATCTCTTCGACTTCGTCGACCAGCTGGCGAAAGAACCCACAGTAACCGAGGAGGAGATTGTTCTCGCGAAAGATGACGGCGAATTGGCTTGGCAGCCCGGCCTGGGCGGGCGCGATCACGCGATCGAAAAGGAAACTGGCGGTTTGCTCCCGCGTGAAAACGCCGCTCGCAAAACGCATGAAGTCCGCGTTTGCCGTCAACTCGGCGAGCCGATCGAGGTCGGCGGCGACGAAATGACGCAAACTGAGACGCGGGGTTTCGATTAGAGCATCCATACGAGGAACAGAAACGGATTTAACAGAAACGCTTTCTTCGCGCGACTAGCGATTTTGTCTTTACCGCGGAAGATGGTCTCTTGCATGGAAATCGCCCGTAAACTCGCCATCCTCGCCGACGCCGCGAAGTATGACGCTTCCTGCGCGAGCAGCGGGACGACGAAACGAAATTCACGCGGTTCGAAGGGGATCGGGTCGACGACCCGGAACCGGCATCTGCCACAGCTACACGCCCGACGGGCGCTGCGTTTCGCTGCTCAAGATCCTGCTCACGAATTTTTGCGTCTACGACTGCCTTTACTGCATCAACCGCGCCTCCAGCAATGTGCAGCGCGCCCGGTTTACTCCTCAGGAAGTGGTCCGGCTGACGCTCGATTTTTACCGGCGGAACTACATTGAAGGTCTTTTCCTCAGCTCGGGAATTATTCGTAATCCCGATTACACGATGGAGCAGGTGGCCGCGGTCGCGCGCACTCTGCGCGTCGAACACGCGTTTCGCGGATACATTCATCTCAAGACGATCCCGGAAGCTTCGCCCGCCTTAATCGAGGAAGCGGGCCGTTGGGCGGATCGGATCAGCATTAACATTGAGTTGCCGACGCCGGCGGCGTTACAGGCGCTCGCGCCGGAAAAGAATTTCGAAAATACGCGACGCGCCATGACCGGGATCAAGAACCGGATCGCGGCAGCGAAAGCCGAACGCGCCCAGAGTCGGAAGGCACCGTCGTTTGCCCCGGCCGGGCAAAGCACGCAGATGATCGTGGGCGCAACCGACGCTTCTGACGCCACGATTCTTCACCAGGCGAACTCGCTGTATGCGAAGCAGAAGCTGCGGCGCGTTTATTATTCCGCCTTCAGTCCAATCCCCGACGCCTCGAGCAAGCTGCCGCTGCAGGCGCCGCCGCTCGTTCGGGAGCATCGTCTTTACCAGGCCGATTGGCTGGTCCGATTTTACGGGTTTGCGGCGCACGAGTTGACGACGCCAGAGCTGCCGAACCTCGACCTCACAATCGATCCAAAGCTCGCCTGGGCTTTGCGTCATCGCGCCTTGTTTCCGGTCGATTTGAACAAGGCACCGCGCCATTTGCTCCTCCGCGTGCCCGGGCTTGGAACGAAAAGCGTGGAGCGCATCCTGCGGGTTCGGCGCTGGCACAAACTTCGGCTCGACGACTTGCTCCGACTTCATTTGCCGATGAAAAAGGTGCTGCCCTTTGTCATCACCGAGGATGAAAATCCGCACACTCGCGCTTTGGAGAAGGACGATCTTGGGGCAATGCTTATCGTTAGGCCGAAACAGCTCGACCTGTTTGCGATCGAGCCATCGGTCCTCGACGGACAACTCTAGGCGCGTGGAGCAGATCTCCTTTTTGCCGACGTTCACGCGCTGGCAGACGGTCGCCCGCCGCGCCTTGCAGAGCGATCTCACTCCCGAACAAATCGCCTGGGAAGAAATCGGCGAGGACCAGCCAGCGCTCCAACTTTTCGACGAAGCCGAGGCGGCGGAAGCGCCGCGGTCGAGAGAGATTCGTGTTCCGAAATGTTTCCTCGCGCTCGCCCGTCTCGTCTCGCTTCATCGCGATCCGGCGCGCTGGTCGTTGCTCTATCGTCTGCTCTGGCGGCTGACCCACGGCGAGCCGCATCTGCTCGAGATCGCGGTCGATCCGGATGTCGCGCTCGCGACCGATTTTGAGAAATCCGTCAGACACGACATTCACAAGATGCGCGCCTTCGTTCGCTTCCGCGAAGTGGAACACGGTGAGGAGAAATGGTTCGTCGCCTGGTTCGAGCCGCAGCACCACATCGTCGAGCACAACGCGGAGTTCTTTGCCGATCGCTTCGCCTCCATGCACTGGTCGATCCTGACCCCGGATCGTTGCGCACACTGGGATGGCCGCGCTCTTTCCTTCACCGCCGGTGTGGCACGATCGGCGGCCCCCGCGGAGGACGAGATGGAAAATCTCTGGCGCACCTACTACGCGAATATTTTCAACCCGGCGCGCGTAAAAGTGCACGCGATGCAGGCCGAGATGCCGAAGAAATATTGGCGCAATTTGCCGGAAGCGACGCTCATCCCGGAACTCCTGCGCGAGGCGCCGCAGCGGGTCGAGACGATGATGAAAAAAAGCGCGGCGAAAAATTCGAAGGCCGACGAATGGCTTTCCGCGCCCGTCCCCGGGACTTCCAGCCTAACGACGTTGCGCGAAGCGGCCGAGGGCTGCACCGCCTGCCCGCTTTACAAGAATGCGACCCAGACTGTGTTTGGCGAAGGTCCGAAGAAGGCCACGCTCATGCTGCTCGGCGAACAACCGGGCGATCAGGAAGACTTGAGCGGCCAGCCTTTCGTCGGCCCGGCCGGGCAGCTCCTCGATCGCGCGCTCGAGGAAGCCGGCATCGACCGGACCGCGGTTTATGTCACGAACACGGTCAAGCACTTCAAATGGGAGCCGCGCGGGAAGCGTCGCATCCACCAGAAGCCAAGCTCGCGCGATATCGCCGCCTGCCGTCCGTGGATGGAGGGGAACTGCGCGTCGTTAGGCCAAGCGTTCTCGTCTGCCTCGGCTCGACGGCGGCCCAGGCGCTTTTCGGCCCTTCGTTCCGCGTTACCCGGGAGCGAGGGAAGGTGCTTGAATCCGACTTCGCACCGCGCGTCGTCACGACGGTGCATCCCTCCTCGCTCCTCCGTCAGCCGGACGAGGAAACGCGCCGCCGCGAGTATGCCCTTTTCGTGGACGACCTGCGGACGGCGCTCCGTGCCTCGACCGGGAAATGAAGCCGGCGATTTAGCCTAACGAAGTCTTATTTCGGCGACGCGGCCGGAGTCGCTTCGCTGCTCTCTTTTTTCTGCGCGTCGCGCATCGGTTTGGAGGAGGCGGCCTTGGCCCCGAGCTTCACTGTTTTTGCCTCGAGGGCGCCGTCAGCTTTTTTCCAATAGGAACCGCGGGCCTGCTCGTCGGCCACGATGTCCGCCATCGTCGCCACGGCGTCATCCTTCGTGATCTTGGTTTCGTCGGTCACTTTGATCGTGCGTTTGCCGATCGTGAAGGTTTTCGCGCCCGCATCGACCGAGGCGATCTTGCCGTGGTAGGGGATCGGCCTGGCCGGTTTATCGGTAGATGAGGCGCTGGCTGCGGGTGAAGCGCTCGCCTCCGGGGCCGGGGATTTCTTGTCCTTGGCGAAGGCGGGGGTAACGCAAAGGGCGCAGGCCGCGAGGCAGCCGATGGTGATGAACGGGAGTTTTCTTTTCATGATGTTTTCTCTGGTTGGGCAGACCGACTGGTCCGCGCGATTTCGACGGGGGCGAGCCTGCGATTTGGCTCCGGTTTATCCAATCGCAGTTCGTTATGCAATCCAAATTCGCCGACCTTTTTCCATCTTGCCGCGCCGGCCCGGCTCGCGCTAGCCTGCTCCGATGTCCGGCCCGGAACGTTATGCCCAGTTGCGCGCGACGGCGAAGATTCGCGAGCGCCCGCTTTTCACTCAGCCGCGCACCTTCAACGAGCTGGAATTGCAGGCGCTCTGGTTCGCAGGCGACTTCGGGAAATCCTTCACCGGCACGGCGGGGGAGGCGATCGAGATTGTGCAATTCGGAACCTGGAACCGCGAGGCGGGTCCTGATTTTTCCGACGCCGTTCTCCGGCGGGAAAGTGGAGAAATTTTGCGCGGGAGCATCGAGTTCGATCTTACCGATCAAAGCTGGGAAACGCACGGCCATGCAACGAATCCGGCTTTCGACGACACGGTGCTGCATGTGTTCGTCGAGTCAGGCGAGCGCGATTTTTTCACCCGCACGACGACCCATCGGCAGGTGCCGCAGGTGCGGGTCGATCCGGCGACGCTGCCGACCGCGTTCTCGCTCAATCTGCCGCTGGCGCGGCCGGGGCGTTGTCATGCGCCGCTACGCGGTCAGCCGGAGGAAAAGATCCGCAGCATCCTCGAGGCGGCGGCGCAGTTTCGTCTCCAGCGCAAGGCGCAGCGCCTGCAACGGTTGAGCGAACTGCACGGCAACGAAGAAGCGCTCCACCAGGAGCTGGCCGCGGCTCTCGGCTACAAACAAAATAAGTTACCTTTCACTCTGCTCGCGCAGCGCATGCCGGCGAAAACCTTGCGCGACCGGCCTGGCGAAATTGAGGCGGTTCTCTTCGGCCTGGCCGGTTTTCTGGCCGCGCCCGACCTGGGGAAATTTGCGCGCGGGACGCGGCAATACCTGCGCGTCCTTTGGGATCAATGGTGGCCGCGGCGGGCTACGCTCGAGCGACTCATCCTCCCGCCGCGCACCTGGCGCCTGAGCGGAACGCGGCCGCTCAATCATCCGCAGCGGCGTCTCGCCGCGCTCGCCGGGGTCGTGGCCGGCTGGCCGAAGCTCCTCCGGTCGTTAGGCAAGGATGATCTCGCGCCAGCGCGCCAGTTTTTTCTCGAGCTCGCGCATCCCTTCTGGAATTTCCATTACACGCTCACCTCCGCGCCGGCGGCGGCGGAAATGGCGCTCGTCGGCGAGACGCGGATCACGGAAATCCTAGCCAACGTCATCCTGCCCTGGCGCCAGTTGCAGGAGCGGACCGTCTGGCCGGATTTCGTCCAACTGCCCGCTCGCCTAACGAACCGCCGCCTAGAGACCGGCGCGGCCCGGCTCTTCGGGGACGACCCGCGGCGGCCGCGTTTTCTGCGGACGGTCGCGCAGCAGCAGGGATTGCTGCAAATCTACGAAGACTTTTGCTTGCAAGACGAGTCCGACTGCGCGCAATGTCCCTTCCCCGAGCAGATGCAAAAATGGACCTGACGAAAACGACCACGGGGCGGGGCGCCTTCACGCTCATCGAGCTGCTCGTCGTCATCACCATTATCGCGATCCTGATGGCGCTCCTTTTTCCGGCCTTCAAAGGCGTGCAGGATCAGGCGAAACGGACGCAGGCGAAGAATGATTTGACGCAGGTCGTGACGGCGGTGAATGCGTTCTACACTGAGTATGGCAAGTATCCAGTCGATGATATCGACCAAGGGACGGAGAAAACCTTTACGACTTCGAACAGGCAGTTGCTAGACATCCTACAATCACTACCTGGAAATGACCCTTCGCTGACCGATCCAACAGCCAACAAGTATAACCCGAAAAAGATCGTTTTTCTTCAACCACCAGCCGTGAAGGATGACAGCGTCGGAAAGCGACGGTCAGGAGTTAGTCCGACGGATGGCAACTTCTATGGTCCTTGGGCCTCCGTCTACCAAATCCGAATTGACAGCGACTACAGCAATCAAGTTGCCAACCCGTATCCCCCAACTGGCAATGCAGGTCCTAATCCGCTGCAACAAACGGTAATCGCCTGGTCGTTCGGCAATAATCAGGCACAGGATTCCGACATCAAAGCAGGCGACGACGTGATCTCCTGGCAGTGAACCGCGCTGCGGCTCCATTTGTTTGTGCTGTAGAGTCCGCTGTCCTCAGCGGAAAAAGAGCGCATGGTCTCCCTGGCCACTGTGCGCCGAGGACGGTGCAAGCTACAGCACGCATCACGGCGTATTGACTATTCACGATTCACCGGTCACCATTCCTTCCTCCCCCGCGCGGGTGTAGTTCAATGGTAGAACGGCAGGTTCCCAATCTGCATACGAGGGTTCGATTCCCTTCACCCGCTCCCTAACCAGAGGATTTCCCCTCCCCGGCCAGCCGCTTTCCCAGCCGACCTCGGGAAGTCTCTTGCCCAGTCCGGAAAGTCGTTCTCCGTGCCCGGAAAGTCGCTGTCCTACCTCAGAAAATCGATATCCGATGCCGCATCGCGAAGGCGATTCTGTGCTGGTGAAAATCGAAAAACGCAGCGGCAATCTGGCTGTGGCCGAACGCGTCGTTCAAGTCCGGGTCATCACGGACAACGGAGTCCTGGAAGGCAGCGGGCCGGAAGCGAAAGAGATCCGGATCGAGAAAAAGTAAACGCCCAATGGCGGCAAAATTTTCCGTAAGGCTTTCCTGCGTCCGACTTCCGTATAGTTTTACGGAATGTCTGACGAACTCGACCCGTATTCGAGTCCCCCAAGCGACCCTCTTGATGAGATTCTCATCTTCGGCAGCGTCGAGACGCGCCGGAGATTCTTGAAAAAAGTCGCGGGCACGAGCGCCGCGCTAACTTTCGGTCCCGGCCTTGTAAGCTTTTCCAATCTGCACGCGGCCAATGTCGCCGCGGCGCCAAATTCTTCCGCCACGATGGTAAACGTCCAACTCAAAATAAACGGCGCGGTCCACAAGCTGCACCTGGATCCGCGTGTCACGCTGCTCGATTTGCTCCGGGAGAATCTCCTGCTCACCGGTTCCAAGAAAGGTTGCGATCACGGGCAGTGCGGCGCCTGCACCGTCCTCATCAACGGGCGGCGGGCTAACGCCTGCCTGCTCCTCGCCGTCACGTTGGAAGGCGACGAGATCACGACCATCGAAGGCCTCGCGCAGGGCGGAAAGTTGCATCCGATGCAGGCCGCCTTCGTCGCGCACGATGGCTTCCAATGCGGCTATTGCACGCCGGGCCAAATCTGTTCGGCCGTCGCCTGCGTCGAGGAAGGTCATGCGAAGGATGACGCGCAGATTCGCGAATTCATGAGCGGCAACCTCTGCCGCTGCGGCGCTTATCCGAATATCGTTGACGCGATCAAGGAAGCACGCGGTCAAATGGAAGGCGGCGCGTCATGACCCCGTTTTCCTATTCCCGCGCGAGCGATCCGCAGGCCGCGATCAGCGGCGTGGCGGCGAACCCGAAGGCGAAATTTCTCGGCGGCGGCACCAATCTCGTTGACCTCATGAAAATGGGCGTCGAACGCCCCGAGCAGCTCGTCGACATCAACCGCCTCGATCTCGCCAAGGTAGAGGAACTGCCTAACGATGGTGGTATTCGCATCGGCGCCCTGGTGCGCAACTCCGACCTCGCCGAGCACCAGCTCATCACTTCGCGCTATCCGGTTTTAAGCGAAGCGCTCCTCTCCGGCGCGAGCCCGCAACTGCGCAACCTCGCCACCACCGCCGGCAACCTTTTGCAGCGCACCCGCTGTTATTATTTCTACGACCCGGCCTTCCCGATGTGCAACAAGCGCGTCCCCGGGAGCGGCTGCGGCGCGCTCGAAGGCTACAACCGCATCCACGCCATCCTCGGACAGAGCCAGCAATGTATCGCGACCCATCCGAGCGACATGTGTGTGGCCATGGCCGCGCTCGACGCTGTCGTCCGCGTGCAGGGTCCGACTGGCGAGCGCACCATCCCGTTTGCTGACTTTCATCGTCTTCCGGGCGACACGCCGAACGTCGAAACGAATCTTCAGCCTAACGAATTGATTACCGCGGTCGATCTGCCCGCGATCCCGTTCGCGACCCGCTCGCATTACTTAAAGGTGCGCGACCGGGCCAGTTACGCCTTCGCCCTCGTCAGCGTGGCGGCGATTTTGGAATTGGAAAACGGCACGATCAAATCCGCCCGCCTCGCGCTCGGTGGCGTGGCCCACAAACCGTGGCGCGCGAGCAAGGCGGAGCAGGCGCTGACCGGCAAGAAACCGGAGGCCGCCGCCTTCAAGGCTGCCGCCGACGCGGAACTCGCCGCCGCCAAGGGCTACAAGTACAACACCTTTAAAATCGAGCTCGCGAAACGGGCCATCAGCCAGGCCCTGACGACCGTCGCAGCCCTCGCCTAACGATTATGGCCAACCCAAACATTCTCGGACCAGCCCGCAGTCGGGTTGACGGACCGCTCAAGGTCCAGGGACAGGCGAAGTATGCGGTGGAATTTGAAGTGCCGCGGTGCGCGTCCGCCTGGCCGGTCGAAAGCAACATCGCCAGCGGAAAAATCACCGCGATCGAAGACAAGGCCGCGCTCTCGGCCGCGGGCGTTCTCGCCGTCCTGACCCACGAAAACGCGCCGAAATTAAAAGATCTCGGCGACTCCGGCGCAGACGCGCTCAGCCATGGCATCCGAAACGAACTGCGCCCGCCGCTGGCGGACGATCAGGTTTCCTACGCCGGGCAATACGTCGCCTTGGTCGTGGCCCAGACCATCGAGCAGGCCCGCTACGCCGCTTCGCTCGTTAGGGTCAGTTACGCGCCCGAGTCGGCGATGTTGACGCTGGATGACGCGAACAAAGCCAAGAAACCGAAAAAGAATCAGGACGAACAGGTCCAACTCCACAAAGGCGATGTCCAACCGGCGCTCGCCAACCAAGACCTCATTCGTGTCCACCGGACTTACATCACACCGACCGAGACACACAACCCGATCGAGACCTCGGGCACGATCGCGGCGTGGGAAGGAAAGAATAAACTGACCGTTTGGGACGCGACCCAATTCGTGAAAGGCGTGCAGAGCATCCTGGCGCGCAGTTACGGATTGGACCTGCCGAACGTGCGCGTCATTTGTCCGTTCGTCGGGGGCGCGTTTGGCTGCAAGGGCGCCGTCTGGCCGCACGTCCTGCTCGCCACCATGGCGGCGAAGGCGACCGGTGTGCCGGTGAAATTTCACCTTCCGCGCAAGGCCATGTTCACCGGCACCGGCCATCGCACGCCGACCTACCAGACGATTTCCCTCGCTGCGACTTCGAACGGAAAATTGCAGGCGATCAAACACGTCACCGATACCCTCACCTCGCCGGTCGGCGAATTCGTCGAAACCGTTGGCGCCCGCTCTACCGGCGTCATGTATGCGAGCGAGACGATCAAGGTCGAGGAGACCGTTTTTCCGGTAAACATCGCGACGCCCACGTTCATGCGCGCGCCTGGTGAATGTCCCGGGGTTTTCGCCCTCGAATGCGCGCTCGATGAGCTTTCCTACCTCCTCCAGATGGACCCGGTGGATTTACGTCTCGCGAACTACGCCGCCAACCATCCAATCAAGGACGTCCCTTTCAGCGCCAAGCATTTGAAAGAAGCCTACCTCATCGGCGCGGAGAAATTCGACTGGTCGAAGCGCGACCACCAGACCGGCCAGATGCGCGACGGAAACCTCCTCGTCGGCTGGGGCATGGCGACCGCCACTTATCCCGCGCACAAATGGTCCGCCGCCGCGAAAGCCATCCTGCACGCCGACGGCAGCGCGACCGTGCAGTGCGCGACCCACGATCTCGGGACCGGCGCCTACACCGCCTTTACCCAGATCTCTTCCGAAATGCTCGGCGTGCCGTTTGAGAAAGTGAAATTCGAACTCGGCAAATCCGACTACCCGTTCGGCCCCGTCGCGGGCGGCTCCAATTCCACCGCCACCGTCGGCACCGCCATCCACGATGTCGCGCAGCTTTTGCACAAGGCCCTCGCCGAGCTCGCGGTCAAAGACGCGAATTCGCCGCTCCACGGCGCGCAGCCCGACGACATCGCGATGACCGAGCCCGGCCGGATCGGATTGAAAAAGAACCCGGCGAAGTCCGACAGCTACACCGACATCCTGCAGCGCGCGGGCAAGAAATCGCTCGAGGTCGAGAGCCAATTGAAGGAGCCGGAGGAAAACAAGAAGCTCGTCTTCCAATCCTGGGGCGCGCATTTCTGCGAAGTGAAAATCGACCCGCTCCTGCCGCGCGTGCAGGTCACCCGGGTCGTTAGCGCGATGAACTGTGGCCGCATCGTGAGCTACAAAACCGCGCGCAGCCAGATCATCGGCGGCGTCGTCATGGGCATCGGCATGGCCTTGATGGAAGAGACGGCTTACGACCCGCACACCGGTCTTCCCGTTACCGCCAACCTCGCCGAGTACCACGTCCCGACCAACGCCGACATCCCGCCGATCGAAGTCCATTTCGTCGGCGAACCGGACTTCGCCTTCAACCCCGTCGGCGCGCGCGGCATGGGCGAGATCGGGATCACCGGCATCGCCGCCGCGATCGCAAACGCGGTTTATCACGCGACCGGCAAACGGATTCGGGAATTGCCAATCACACAGGACAAATTGATCTGATGACGCAACGCCGCGGGGGATTTCTCTGGGGAGCGCACGCGCCCTCGCGTGCTGGCGACGGCGCCCTCGCCGCCGCGAACTTTTCCTCCGGGCGGGCCATTGAGAAGGTTTCGGCGAGGCGCCAAAACCGGCACGCGAGGTCGCGTGCGCTCCCCAGAGCCCGAGGAGCGCGGCAATGAAAGAGATTCGCGACATCCTGCTCGAAGGCGAGCGTCGTCGCGGCCGAACGCTGGTCCTCGCCACCCTCGTTAGGGCGCAGGGTTCCAGTTATCGCCGGCCCGGCGCACGCCTTCTTATCACCCCCGATGGATCCACATTCGGCGCCCTAAGCGGCGGCTGCCTCGAAGAAGAAGTCGCGCTCCGTGCCCAGGAGGTTTTCGCGACCGGCCAGCCGCTCCTCCTCACCTTCGACACCCGCCTCCGCTACGGCTGCAACGGCGCGATCGAAGTGCTGCTCGAAAAGTTAGAACCGGAATTCATCGAGCAAATCGCCGCCGCGCAACGCCGCCGCCAAGAATGCCATGTCGCCACCGCTTTTGAAAACAGCGCGTCGTTAGGCAGCCGACTCCTCGCCTCTCCGCAGGAAGTTCCGCCAGGCGCCTTCCTGCAAACCATCCCACCGCCGCTCCGCCTCATCCTGATTGGCGACGGCCCCGACAGCCCCGCCTTGCGCGGCCTGGCCGGGATTCTCGGCTGGGAAACTTTCGAGACCGAAGAAGCGAGCGCGTTACCCGACGGCATCGATCGATGGACCGCGGCGATCATCAAGACGCACAACTACGGGCGCGATTACGCCGCGCTCGAGAAGCTGCTCCCGCTCGGCCTGCGCTACGTCGCCCTGCTTGGACCTCGCCTCCGGCGCGATCAGCTTGTGCATACCCTGCTCGAGACAGGTCTCGAGATCCGCTCCCAACTATTTTCTCCGGCGGGTCTCGACCTCGGGGCGGAATCGCCCGAGCAAATCGCCCTCGCCATCGTAGCGGAGATCCACACCGTTTTCGCCGAGGCGAGCGCCGCGTCGTTGCGCGAATGGAAGCGCCCGATTCATCCGCCGGCCGCGTCGGTCGCGGCCGCGGGGTGAAAATCGGCGCCGTCATTCTCGCCGCCGGTTCCTCCTCCCGCCTCGGGCAACCCAAGCAACTTCTGGAATTCCAGGGGCAGGCGCTCGTTAGGCGAACCACCCAGGCAACGCTCGACGCCGGTTGCCAGCCGGTAGCGCTCGTCCTCGGGGCCGCCCGGGAAAAGATCGCGCCCACCCTCCAGGATCTCGACCTGACCATTCTCCCTAACGAATCCTGGGAACGCGGCCTGGGAACCTCGATCCGCCTCGGGGTCGCTGCCTTGCAGGAGTGCGACGCGATTTTCCTCCTCGTCTGCGATCAGCCAAAGGTCGACGCCGCGCTCCTGCGTCAGCTCATCGCCCGGCAAGAGGAAACCGGACAACCGATGATCGCCTCCGGCTACGCTGGGACGCAGGGCGTGCCCGCCCTTTTCACCCACGCCTGCTACGAGCGCCTGCTCGCGCTGAACGACGAAACCGGCGCGAAAGCCCTCTTCTTCACTCATCCCGGCGAAGTCGCGTCCGTTCCGTTCGAGGGGGGCGCACTCGACATCGATACGCCAGCCGACCTCAAAACCTGGCGCGGCTAGTGTAGCGGCGGCCATGTCGGCCGTTGGAGGGCGACGTCTCCAGCGACAAATCTGCCAGGAGGCCATGGTTTCCCCCATGCGGACGACACGCCCGCCGCTACATCCCGGGCTTGACAGCCCCGCCCCAAAAAATCCAACCATCACCACAGCATGAACCAAAACACCAAACGCTCGCTCCTGCGCTGGCTCCACATCATCGTGACGATTCCGATCTTCGGGTACATCTACGGCCCGGCCGCGGAAGTTGGGGAGTACGCCAGCGCGGTCCGATACGTCTTCGTTCCCATCATGGTCCTGTCGGGCTTATGGATGTTTGCTGGCCCGATCTTCGCCATCATTGGCGTCGCGGCACTGCTCGGGGCCTATCAGCTCTGGGGCTATGGGGCGGCGGTCCTGAGTCAGGTCCTGCTCTTTCTCGCACGGAAGATTTGGCTGATGATTCGGGCGCGAAGCGCGAAAACAACCGCCTGATCGACACACTCTCCACAAAGGAAATTTTATGAAAAGCGCCGGAACAAAAAAAGAACTCTCCGCCAAAGATCGCCCGGGACTGTTCGCAACCTTGAAAGCCCGCTTCGAGAAAAACATGAACCGCCACAAGGGCCTCGACTGGGCGAAAGTGCAGGCCCGGCTGGAAGCGAACCCTGGCAAACTCTGGTCGCTCCACGAGATGGAAAAAACCGGCGGCGAACCCGACGTCGTCGGCCACGACAAAAAGTCGGGCGAATACCTCTTCTTCGATTGTTCGCCGGAGAGTCCGAAAGGACGGGTCGCGGTCTGCTACGACCGTGCCGCGCTCGATTCGCGCAAGGAATTCAAGCCGAAAACCAGCGCCATCGACATGGCCACCCGCGTCGACCTCTTAACGGAAGAGAATATCACCAACTCCAGAAACTGGGAGAGGTCGACCTCAAAACGACGACCTGGGTGAAAACCCCGGCGGAGATTCGCAAGCTCGGCGGCGGTCTCTTCGGCGATCGCCGTTACGGCCGGGTCTTCATCTGCCACAACGGCGCGCAATCCAACTACAGCGCCCGCGGCTTCCGCGCCTCACTCAAGGTCTAGACCAGGACCGTGCGGTCTGACCGCAGATTCCGGGGAGCGCACGCGCCCTCGCGTGCTGGCGACGGCGCCCCGCCGTCGCGAACTTTTCAGTTACAAACGCCACAAAGATTGTTTCGGCGTGGGCGCCAAAACCGGCACGCGAGGCGCGTACGCTCCCCAGAATTCCCGACGCGCGTTGACAAACGTAATTCGCACATCGCCAGGAGGTCCGTAAATGTTTCTCGACCACTCCCGAACCGGGAAGTAAAACGGAAAGCCGATCCACTCCCATGCGCCGCCACGGGATCGGCCGAAAGCCGACTCAGCTTAGCGCCATTGGAGTTCCTCTTAGAATCTCGGCAGATGCATTTCGGAACGCGCTTGCTCCCGTAAACGCAGGCTCCCATTCCTAACCCAAACCGAAGATTCTAACGAGCTGCTGTTTGCCTTTGACCTTTCGTTCGCCGAGCTCGGTCAGCTTTCGCTGACCGGTAAACGCTCCCGGAAATCGGCGGAGAGCAGGACTTGCTAGTTGAGTTCTTTCATCACGCCCTCCAGCCGGAAGACGGTGTTGACCGGGTCGCCGATGATGGTGGCGTCGCGCTGGGCGTCGAGTCCGACGTTGCCGCAGTGACCGTGCCTATGCGTTCGCTAAGATTCAGCCTTGAATCCTCTCTTCTAAACCGTCTCACTCCTCGCATGAGCACCAAGAAAATCGTGCAGGACCTGCTGCAAAAGCTCCCCGAGAGTGTTTCTCTGCATGGTGTGGCGCGAGATCGAGTTTGTCGCGGCAGTGCGGTAAGGGGTCGATGAGATCGGCCGGGGCGAGCGCATTCCGATCGAGAAGATCGAGCGCGAGTTGCCTTCATGGGTTATTCAATAGCTCTGAGCGACGAGTCTTGTTCCGAGAGTCCTTTCCGTTAAGCTCTTGATATGGCCACCATGACTGAAGTCGAAAAGCTCGCATTCGATCTCCCGGACTCCGAACGCGCCGTGCTGGCCGCTCATCTCCTCCGTTCGCTCCCATCTGTCCTCCGCGACGAAGACGAAGGGATCGCGGAGGCACTGCGCCGGGACGCTGAACTCGATGCCAACCCAGAGATCGGGATCCCGCTAGAGCAACTCGACCAACGGATCAAAGACCGCCGGGTCTGATGCGCCTTGTTCTCCATCCGGAGGTATCCTCCGATGTTGACGCGATCATGGAGTATTACGAGCGCGTCGCCAGTCGAGAGCTGGCCGATGCTTTCTACGCCGAGCTGCGGCGCTTTATGGTGGAGGCGGCAGAGCGGCCCAAGTCATTTTCCATCCGCGACCGCGATCTGCGCCGGGTGAACCTCCAGCGCTTCCCTTACCATTTTCTTTTCCGTATCGCCGGTGATGCCGCACGGATCCTGGTCGTCCGTCATCATCGAAGGCATCCATCGCTCGGCATTCGACGTCAATAGGTGGCGGGGAGTCGGGGTCGCTCCTAGCCCAAGCCGAAGATCCTAACGAGCTGCTGTTTGCCTTTCAGCTTTCGCTCGCCGAAGTCGGTCAGCATCTCACCGGCCGGTAAATGCTCCTGGAAATCCGCCGAGAGCAGGACTTGCTGGTTGAGTTCTTTCATCACGCCCTCGAGCCGGAAGACGGTGTTGACCGCGTCGCCGATGATGGTGGCGTCGCGTTGCGCGTCGATTCCGACGTTGCCGCAGGTGGCGCCGCCGTAGTGCAGCGCGACGTCAAGCGGCGAGGCGGCTAGTCGCGTTTCAGCCCGAGGAGGGGAAAAGGATGACGTCGCGAATCGATTCGGCGCCGGTCAGGAGCATCGTTAGGCGATCGACTCCGAGGCCGAAGCCGCCGGCCGGGGTGTTCGAGAGCGAGGAGGAAGTCTTCGTCGAGCTTTTTAGGCCGGTCGGAAGAACCAACGCTGCCGTCTTGGAGTCGTGACCAAGGAGCCGATCGCCCGCCAGCGCTTGGTCCAGCTACCCTGGTTGACTTCGGCCGGTAAAGCGCGCAGCTTTTCGACAACGCCCGCTAGCGAACTGCGATCCGCTGGAATTCTGATCACTCCGATATTGCCAGCCCGGATTTTCTCGTACGGCCAGAGGTCGAAGACATACTTGGCACCGTAAACGGGAATATGATCCACCGGTTGTCCGGTGGCCGAGACGCGCTCGATGAGACCCGGCAGGTCGACATCGTGCATCAAGATCCAGCCGTGTTTCATCACCTGCTGGATTTGCAGCACGTCCACAAGCGGCCAGGGGTGCCGATGGTTTCCATCGACGAAAGCAAATGTCAGATCGCCGGCTGGGAAGAGGTGCTGACAGTGTGCGGAATCCTGCGGTGCATGGACGACTATCCTGGTCCCCAGTTCTGGCGTCATCGACTCGATTGCGAATCCGACCGGTTTTGACGCATCGAGGACGTAACTTGCCTTGTTATCGAACGTGTGGACAAGGGGCCCGGAAGTGACTGCACCGGCTTCGGCCTGCCGAAGCGCGATCATTTTTGCAATAATGGCGGCGGAAGTGCCGGAAGCCGTGCCAATCTCGATCGCAACCCTCGGACGAAGGATGCTTGCCACAGCTGCGGCAAAAAAAGTATCTGGCCTCGGGAGCATGCCGAGGCTGGGGCGGCTCGGAGGTAGCATCGACCGCAAGAATTCCACCTCACCCGGCGCGGGCGTCGCGCCGGCGACTCCGAGCGCATCGCCCAGTCGGCGGTAGTCGCTGCAATACCGGTCAGCGTCCGTGATCTCAACGATTTCCACTCAATCTCTCTTCGGCCGGAGGAGTGGGAAAAGGATCACGTCGCGGATCGATTCGGCGCCCGTCAGGAGCATCGTTAGGCGATCGACTCCGAGGCCGAAGCCGCCGGCCGGGGGCATGCCGTGTTCGAGAGCGAGGAGAAAGTCCTCGTCCAGCCTCTGGGTTTCCTCGCCGGCCTGCTCGAGGAGTCGATGGCGCTGCACAAACGGGTCGTTGAGCTCGGTGTAACCGGGCGCGATTTCATGGCCGTTGATGATTAGCTCGAAGACGTCGACGACGGAATCGTCCTCCGGATTTTGCCGGGCGAGCGGGACGAGCTCCTTCGGGCAATGAGTGACGAAGACCGGGTCGAAGGTCTTTTCTTCGACCAGCTTTTCGAAGACGTGCTGAGTGACTTCGAAGTCAGCCATTTGCGGATGAAGCTCGACGCCAAGCTCGCGGCCTTTCGCGCGCCGGGCTTCACTCGTTAGGTCAAACCAGTCGGAGCCGGCGGCTTCGCGGACGAGGTCGCGGTAACGGGCTCGGCGCCAGGGGCGCGAGAGATTGAGAGTGCGCGTGACGTTGCCTTCGGCGTCGCGATGCTCCACCTGCAATGTGGGAACGGCCTCAGTGCCGCGATCCGTCATGCCCTCACCGCCAATCGGGGCGCTAAGGCCCCTCCCACGTTCCAACGTCGTCGCGAGGTGGCAGATGAGTTCCTCGACGAGGTCGGCGATCTTTTCGAAATCAGCATAGGCCCAGTAGCCCTCGAGCATGGTGAACTCGGGATTGTGCCGGCGGGAGATGCCTTCGTTGCGGAAGTTGCGGTTCACTTCGAAGACCTTGTTGAAACCGCCGACGAGGAGGCGCTTGAGGTAAAGCTCGGGCGCGATGCGGAGGTAGAGATCGATCCCGAGCGCCTTATGATGAGTGCGGAACGGCTCCGCCGCCGCGCCACCGGCGACGTTTTGCAGCATCGGCGTTTCCACTTCATCGAAGCCGCGCGACTGCATGAAGCTTCGGATTTCTCTCAGGATCGTGATGCGCTGGGCGAAGACTACTCGCGAACGATCGTTGGTGATGAGGTCGAGGTAACGCTGGCGATAACGCGCTTCCACATCCGTTAGGCCATGCCATTTTTCCGGGAGCGGGCGGAGGGTCTTCGCGAGCACTTCGAATTGCGTGACCTTGAGGGTCGGCTCGCCCGTCCTGGTGACGAAACACGTTCCTTCGACGCCGATGAAATCGCCGAGATCGAGCAACCCGAAGATCTCAATCGCTTCCGGCCCGAGTTCTTTCGCCTGCACGTAAATCTGGATGCGCCCGCTCGCATCGCGCAGGTCGAGGAAATGACTTTTTCCCATGTCGCGATGGGCGGTGATCCGGCCGGCCGCGCGCAGCGTCTCGCCTTCGGTAAATTTCTCCCGGACCTCGCCGATCGACCCACTCGTCTCAAAGCTGCGGCCAAATGGGTTCACGCCCCGGGCGCGCAGCGCGTCGATTTTCTGGCGCCGAAGCGCGATCAGTTCATTTTCTTCTTCCATGTTGTAGCGGCGGCCGTGTTCGGCCGCATGCCGTCGAAAAGAGAACCGAATGTAGCCGGAAACCCGCGGCTGCACAGATTTTCCCGGCCGTTCGTTTCCGGCCTAACGAGGATCTCGGGCGCGGAAGTTGTCGTAGTCGCCAGCCTCGATCCGTTTGCGCAGATCCTGGAAAGGCAGATGCGTGACGATGCAGTCACCGATCGTCTCGACCGTCACGTCGATTTTCGGAAATGCCGCCAGGGCCCGCTCGTAGGCGGCGCGGTCATGCACTCGCAAGCCGAGGAGCGCGTAAAGCTGCCCGGCCGGCGTAGCCGAGCGCAGCAACGCCTCCAGCTGCTTCGTCGCCGTCTTTTCCTCGAGCAAAGCGCGCAGAGCGCGTTCGCCAGGCGACGTCGTGCCGGCGACTCCGATCCCGCCGAGAGCAAACCGGAATGTGTTGCAGCCGGCTCGCGGGATCCGCATCCGCCGCCAGTCCCGGCAAGGCCGCGCTCATCAACATTACCGCCGCCGCGAGATGGAGAGCTTTCATGATGCGCGCTTCCTGGTTTTCGAGCTGAGACATACCGCCACCGGGTTGGTTGTTCCACTCTTCGCCCTTAAGTCACCCGAACGAAACTTTCAGCCCGGCATTGAGCCGGGCCCGAGAGCGGCTACTTTCCGCGTTCCTAGTATGAACTCCCGACTCTTTCGACGCGCCCTTCTCCCCTTGCTGGTGCTCGCGCTGCTGGCCGGCCACGCCGAGGCCGACGATGCAAAATCGATCAAGGGTTTCCGCGACGCGATCATCAAGATGTCGCCCACCATTGATCCGGCCGAGGCGGAATTGATCGCGAGAACGTCGCATGAGACAGCACGCCGTCTGGCCAGGGAATGGCGGGTCGTGCCGCCGGCCAACTTCCAGAATTTTCTCATCCACATCGGGGCGCGGCAGCGCGGGTTCTGTTTCGATTGGGCGCATGGTATCGGCGCGAAACTCCGCACTTTGCCGCTCAAGACGCTGGAACTGCATTGGGCGGAGGCGTATCCAAACACCCGGCTCGAACACAACGTCGTGGTGGTGACGGCGCGCGATCAGCCGATTACGACCGGTTACATTATCGACGGCTGGCGGGCGGCGGGGCGGTTGCTTTGGTGGCCGGTCCTCAAGGACGAATATCCCTGGAAGGAAAACCCGGCCGAGACCGCCTGGATCCAAAATCGCGGATCCGATCCGCTCCGGCTTCACGACGAGCCGCCGGTGCAGGAAGCGGCTCGCGGCAAGAGCCGCGACGCGAACGCGCGCAAAGCAGCCGGCGCCCTTTAGCTAGTTGGATGCCGCTGCCGGTTCGCTCGAATAGCCCGCCGGATCCTGCTGGTAAAAGCGCTTCAATTCCCCGTAGAGCCGCGGATGCTGCCGATTGAGCGCGTGCGGCCGCTCGAAAAACGCCTCGGTGGCGACGGCAAAAAACTCTGCCGGGTTACTCGCTCCGTAGGTGTCGAGCAGGGTGGGAATTCCCGTCGCATCGGCGGCCTGCAAGGCGGCGAATTCCATTTTCATGACCTCCGCCCACGACGAAAGATCGCCCCGCGAGCGCAAGGCCGGGACGCCATCCGCGATGTGATCCTCGAAATCAAGCTGATGCGCAAACTCGTGCAGCACGAGGTTCTTGCCGTCGGAAGGATCCCGCGCGCCCGACTTAGCCGCGTCCCAGGCGAGGACGAGCGAGCCCATCCCGCGCCCGGTCTCGCCCAGCCGGCCCGTCGGGCCCTGCTCCCAGACATGGCCTTCGACATGCCGCTCTCCATCCACCACGTAACCGGATGGATAAACCAGAATCGTGAGCAGTCCCGGATAGTAATCGGTCTTGCGATGCAACAAGAG
>JBBPZW010000134.1:0-2134 GCA_038198475.1 Chthoniobacterales bacterium
CGGCCTGGCCACGCCGGTCGTGGCGATCGGTTACCCGCTCGACCTGCCCGAATCGCCGAGCTTCGGCATGATCGCGGGATTCGATCGGAAATATTTGGGCCGCTATTTTTCAACCACCCATCTCCGGGTCAACCTCGCGACGCAGCGCGGCGAAGCCGGTGCGCCCCTTCTGAATTTCAAGGGCGAAGTCGTTGGCCTTCTCGTGAGTAGTGTCGACAACGGGTCGGCCTGCTATGCCCTCCCGATTGATGCCGCGGAGAAAATCCGGCGTGATTATGTGCGCTTCGGCGACGCGCGCCACGGCTGGATTGGAATCGATGTGCAGGAGGCGCAAAATCCGGTCGAAGGCTCAAGCGCGGAGATGACGCAGATTCGGGAAAACACTCCGGCTTCCGGTTCCGGATTGCAGCCCGGCGATATCCTCCTTCAGGTCGGCAAAGTGGCGGTCCATCAACCGGAAGACGTAATCGACGCTTCGTTCTTTATCAGCGCTGGCGACTCCGTTCCGATCACTGTCATGCGTGGCAACGAGAAGCTGACCGTTAACGTCCAGGCTGCCTCAAGCAAGCCGGAAGCGATGGCGTTAGGCCCGAGCAAAAAATCGGTCGTTCCGCTCCGCCTCGACACGCGGCCCAAGTAGCGCGGCGCTCAAAGCAACTTCCGAAACTCGGCTTCGCTCAGGATGCGAATGCCCAGTTTCCTGGCCTTCTCCAGCTTGCTGCCGGCTTCCTCGCCCGCCAGGACGTAACTCGTCTTTTTGCTGACGCTCCCACTCACCTTCCCACCCTGTCCCACGATCTGTTCGGCGATCTGCTCCCGCGCTTCGCTCAGGGTTCCGGTGATCACCCAGGTCGTTCCCCTGATCTTGGAGTCGCCTGGCGCAGCCTTCTTCGGCTCGCTCGTTAGGCACAATCCGGCCGCGCGCAGTTTCTCTATCATTTCGCGGTTACCCGGCCCGCGAAAAAACTGGGCGATGCTCGCCCCAACCACTTCACCGACATCCGGGATGCGCTGCAATTCCTCCGGAGGCGCTTCCATGAGGGCGTCCAGGTTCGGAAAATGATCGGCCAGAGCCCGCGCCGCGCTCACTCCGACATGCAGGATCCCGATGCCGAAGAGCAGTCTCCAGAGCGGCTGTTTCTTGCTTCGCTCGATCGCAGCGAGCAGGTTCGACACCCTCTTTTCCCCCATCCGCTCGAGACCGGCCAATTGTTCGTTCGTTAGGCGATAAATGTCGCTAACCTCTCGCACCAGTTCCTTGCCCACGAGCTGTTCGACCATCGCTTCGCCCAGCCCCTCGATATCCATCGCCCCACGTGAGGCAAAATGTTCGATCCGCCGCTTCAACTGTGCCGGGCACTGCGCATTGACGCAGCGGACCGCGACCTGCCCTTCATCTTTCACCACCTTGCTCCCGCACACCGGGCATTTCGCCGGCATGCGGAACTTCTTCTCCGAGCCGTCGCGCAAATCGGTCCGCACGCTCACCACGGCAGGAATGACTTCGCCGGCCTTCTCGATCACCACCGTATCGCCAATCCGGATGTCCTTCCGCTCAATCTCATCTTCATTATGCAGGGTCGCGCGCGCCACCGTGCTGCCGCTGACGAATACCGGCTCAAGTGCAGCGACCGGGGTGAGGACGCCGGTTCGGCCGACCTGGATGAGAATGTCGTGCAACTTCGTTTCCACCTGCTCGGCTTCGTACTTGAAGGCCATCGCCCAGCGCGGCGACTTGGCGGTCATGCCTAACGACTCGCGCTGGAGAAACGAATCGACCTTCACGACCGCGCCATCGGTTTCGTAAACAAAGTCGTGCCGCACCTTCTCCAGTTCCCGGATCGCGGCCAGGATCTCCTCCAGCGAATCCGCTGACCACCAGCGCTCGCCGCAGGGCAATCCGAGCCTTTTCAAAAGTCCAAAGAGTTTCGCGTGATGCGTGAGCTCAATCCCTTCCACCGCGCCGGTCCCGTAAAAAATCACACCCAACGGTCGTTGCGCCGTGATCGCCGGGTTAAGCTGCTTCAAGGAACCGGCTGCCGAGTTTCGCGGATTGGCAAAGACCGGCAGCCCGGCCTCGGACCGCTCCGCGTTCAGTTTCGCGAAGCCCTCCTTCGTCATGAAAACTTCCCCG
>JBBPZW010000135.1:0-5907 GCA_038198475.1 Chthoniobacterales bacterium
AAACTCCGCGGAGTTCGCCCGGAGTTCTTCTTCCTTCATCTCAAAGAATCGGAGTGGCGCTGGAACCATCGACGCGATAACCTTTACTCCATTCTACTCAAAAACCTTCGCCGAAAACCTCTCTAATCTGGGCAAGACCCTGCCGTATTCTGGAGAGCCCAACCCCGGGGTCTCGCCGGGCGCAACAGCATAGCCATTAAGTGTCCCGCCTGTGTTGAAGGTAATTAGAGTCGGGAAGTCCGGGTTCAGCCGCTGCCCCGTGGCACAATCCACCCCGTGCCTGAGCACCTGCCACGTTCCGACAAGTGATTTGCCGTTTCCTGCTGGCGACGATTGTGCGCTTGCTTCTAATGCGGTGAGGAGCATGAGCGCGCTCACGGCGAGGCCGAAGGCCAGTCTTATAATGTTGTGTTTCTTCATGTTGTTTTTCCTTTTTGTTTTGGGCCTTGGCCAATTCTCGTGAGGAGAATTTAGTTGCGGCCGTTCACTCAGGTACTGCGCAGGATCCGGCCGGATGTTACGGGGAAACTTGAGCTCTTTTGAAGATCGTCAGTCGTCTGGCGCTGTAGCGGCGCTCTGTGAGCGCCGTTCTCGTCGGAGACTGGCGCAATTCGGCGGTCACAGACCGCCGCTACAAGAGTTACCGGTGTTCTTTTGGCGCGAGCGAAGCGACGATTTTTTCGAAGCGCGGGTCGCGGCGGAGCGGGTCCCAGAGGGGTGAAAGTTTCAGGGCACCGTAGGTGACGCTCTGCGGTGGCGCGATGGCAATGGCCAACTGCTCGCAGGCCAGGTCTCTCTCGCCTACCCACGCGGCGATGAGCGCCAGGTTTCTCACCAATACCTTGCCCAGAATCGCATCTTTTTCCGGAGGCAGAAGCTCAAGCGCGCGCCGGCCTTCGCGGAGGGCGTCTTCTTTCCGGCCCAGGCCCGCATCGATCAACCCGAGCGCGCCCCAGGCCGGGCCGAACTCGGGTTGAGCTTGCACGACCTTCTTCTGCTCCGCACGGGCCGCGGCAAATTCCCGTTGTGCTCGCTGCTCGTCTTTCTCCATTCGTGCAAAGAGGCCTTCGAAAAAGCCGTGATTGATTTGAATCTGCGGGCCCACGGCGATTTCGTCGTCACGCAACGCACGCAAAGCTTCTTTGGCTGCGGCGATGTCGCGTTCGTCCAGCGCGCAGTCGAGGCGAAAATTGGCGATACTCGTCCAGACCGCCGCGGGACGTGTCGCCCGAATTGAAGCGATGGCCTGATGCATTGGCCGTGGATCGGCGTTCATATCGAGTTCCCAGTCGGGAAGAGCTAGCTGCTTGTAAACATCATCCGATCTGGCGCCAGCGACGGCGCGGTCTAACCACATTCTTGCTTCAGCAATGCGCCCGAACTGTCGATGAATGTAGGAAACGGTGTTCAGCGTCACCGGGTCGCGCGGATCGAGCTCTGCCGCACGCTGCAAATCCTGAATGGCCTCCGCAAAATGCCCGTCCCGTCTTTGGATGGAACCCATCAATCGAAAGACCCGGGCATCGTTAGGCAGGGTCTGGCGTGCGACTTCCAGCTCGGCCAGCGCGCCGTCGTAATCGCGATACCCTTTATACAAGTGCAGGGCCTGGGCCAGGTGCGCCTCGCCGGCGTTGGGACGCGTGCGGAAGGCATTCTGGATGGCCGCCCGCGCCTTCGTTAGGCGCGCCGGGGTATGGTCGCGATCGTCGAAATAAACCGCGTCGTGCGCTGCAGCCAGCTGGCAATACGCCTCGAAAAACGATGGATCGCGCGTCACGGCTTGGTTCAGCAAATCAATAATCTTAGGGCCGTTCGCGGCCTCGTCTTGCTGGATAAGAGCGATGGCGCGTGAATAAAGATCATACGCAACGAGATCGGACGTCGGTTTGCGCTCGATGGCCAGCTGCTCAGAGGATGAGAGTCGGGCGCGGAGCTGCTCCGCGACCTTTTGTGCGATCTCGCTTTGGATTGCGAACAAATCGTTCCAGTCGCAATCGTATTGTTCGGCCCACGCATGCGTGTCGCTGCGCGTATCGATCAGTTGCGCGTTCACATGGATCTTGTTCCCGTTGCGGCTCGCGCTCCCTTCCAGCACGTGGGAGACGCGCAGCGCCTGACCGATCCGGCGGACGTTTTGCTGGGCGCGATATTCCATCACGCTGGTGCGGCTGATCACCTTGAGATCGGCGATCTTCGCCAGCTTCGTTAGGATGTCGTCCTGAAGACCATCGACGAACGCTGCATTTTCCTTCTGCTCGCTCAGATTTTCAAACGGCAACACGGCGATCCCGGTCGTGAGCGGTGGCTGACTGAGTTCGCTTTTCCAGAGGTTCCATCCTACCGCCGTCGCCAGCGCGACCAAGGCCGCCGCCAGGAGCGCGCTGGTGGGATTGCGCCGCATCCATTTCGTGCTGCGAGTGACCAATCCGGTCCGCCGCGCCGCAACGGGCTCGTGCTTCAACCAGTGTTCCAAATCTTCCGCCAGCGCGAGCGCGGACGAGTATCGGCGCGCAGGATCTTTCTCCAGGCACTTCAGGCAAATGGTGGAAAGATCGCGATCGATTTTGCGGTTCCAAAGACGCGGCGGCCTCGGCTCGGTCTCGAGAAGCAACTTAATTGTCTCGTAGGTGGTGCCGCCGGCGAAGGGCGGATGACCCGTGAGCAGTTGGTAGAGCACGGCCCCGAGTCCGTAAACATCGGTCGCGCGACCGACGTCGGCGTTGTTTCCGGTGGCTTGTTCGGGCGCCATGTAACTAGGCGTGCCCATCACCTCCAGGGTGCGGGTGACGGTGCTATCGGCTTCGACCAGGCGGGCGAGGCCGAAATCGGTCAGATGCGGTTGGCCCTGCGTATCGAGGAGCACGTTCCCGGGTTTGATGTCGCGATGGATGATTCCAAACTCGTGAGCGTGATGGACGGTGCGGGCGATTTGCGCGATCAACTTCGCGGCCAGCCGGATCGAGAGGGGCGCTCGCCTAACGACTTCGTCGAGCTGACCGCCCTCGATCAATTTCATGCTGAAATAGCAGGAGCCGTCGCGCTCGCCCACTTCGTAGATCGGGACAATGCCGGGATGATCGAGCCGCGCCGCCGCTTCCGCTTCACGGCGAAATCGCCGCAAATGTGCTTTCGTCGCCCATTGTCCCAGACCGATGACTTTCAGGGCGACGACTCGGTTGAGATTTTTCTGCCGGGCGCGAAAGACGATGCCCTGACCGCCGCGCCCGATTTCCTCGAGCAATTCGTAATCGCCAAACTCTCCTAACGATGTTGTAGCCGGGGTCGCTGACCCCGACCCATCTGCAACCTCCGACTCAGGAGACATCCCGAGCGCGGCTTCCAGCACGCAACCGGTGCAGAGCCCTTCCGGAGCGTCGGAGAAAATTTTCCCGCCGCACTTTCGGCAAATTCTGATGATTCGGATCACAGCCGGGGAATCGCGAACCGGCTCCCCACTTGGTACTGCGCAAGATTTCATCGCCGGTTACGCGCGCACGATGGTAATGAGGTGACGAAGCTCATCCTCGACTTCGCCCGGACTCGCCACGGTGTGGGCGATTTCTTCTCGCAGAAGCGATTGATAACGCTGACGAAATCGGTAAAACGCCTGCCGCACTGCGTTAGCCCTCATCCCGAGTAGTTGGCCGACCTCCGCCTGGGACGGCGCGCCAGGCTCGTCCGGCAGCAATTGCTTGAGCGCGTCGAAAAGTTGGGTGGTTCCGGCGGCGCGATACTCCTCTTTCAATCGGTTGAGCACGCGCTCTAAAAGGGCGGACGCCCAACGCCGTTCATAAATCAGTTCGGGAGTCGCCCGGTCCACCGGCATCACCTCGATCCGTTCTTCCGCGCCCATCTCGTCGAGCGGAATTGGTTTCTGACCTTTGCCGCGCTTGATCGCCATCGCGCGCCGCCATTCGTCGGTTAGGAAATGTTTGAAGGCGGTCAGAAGGTAGGAACGGAAGCGGCCTTTTTCCTTGCGCAGGGACTCGAGATCGCGACGCTCGAGCAACAGCGCAAAAAAGCCCTGCGTCAGATCGCGCGCGTCGTCGCGGTTAAGGCCCTGCCGCCGAACGAAAGCGTAGAGTGGTTTCCAGTAGATCCGGCAAAGATTATCGAGCGCTTCTTCGGCGGCCGGCGATTCCTCCTGCGCAGCCAAAACTACACTCCAACGAGTGGTGACGAACGGGGACGGGCCGGTCTGCGTTATGCCGTTGAGCCCGGTGGGGGAACTTACCTTATCATCCGCGGGCACACCGTGATGCAACCAAGGTTGTTCCGAAAAATCAAGCCTCTAGTGAGGTACGGGTTGTAATTCTTGATGATCGCCAGCGCTCGGAGACGAGCTGGCGGACGCGGGACGATTAACTCATGCGCGCACGATTCTACGGCGCGGCTAAATTTCGCCTAACGAGCCGCTCAGCCGCGTTTGCTGAAAATTTTGATTTCTTCGGCGGCCCTCTGCAGTTCGTCGAGAGTGGCGAGAGCGGCTTCCTGTTTCTTGATTGTGGCGTCGTTAGTCGCCTGCATTTCCTGCAGGAGTTGCACGGTGGATGGTGTGCTCTTTTCTTCCGTCGGATTTACCGGCCGGGCCACCGCCGCGGGAGCGGGGGTCGCGGCTTGAATAATGATAGGAGCAGGCGTTTGCGCCCGGCTGCCCGCCGAAAACAAGACGCTGCAAACCAGGGCGCTGAAGACAAAAAAAGTGCGCCGTGATCTGTTGCGCCGGGATTTCCTTGATCAACGCTTCGACGCGTTTGGGATCCTCCGGCGCGGTCGATTGCGCGCCGATGGAAGTGGCAAAAAGGGCGAGCGCGCCCAGCAGCATCAGTTTTTTCATAAGTCGGAAATGTCTGCGGGAATAGGAGAGCAAGTCACGTCCCTCGCTGCGGCGGCGCGACGCCCGCAATCAGGTGCAGTCCGCGGCGCGAAAACTGCTTGCGGTAATAAGTTCAAGCGATACCCTCTGCCCCATGGCCGGCCCGGGAATGTTTCAGTCACAAAACCTTTCCCTACAGCAGGTCCTGGCGCCGCAACTCCAACAGAGCCTGCTCATTCTTCAGGCACCTCTGCTCGAGCTGCGCAATCTGGTCCAGCAGGAAATGGAGACCAATCCCGTGCTCGAAGAGCTGGCCGAAGCTACCGATGAAGAACGCCAAGTGTCGGAAAGCGAGCCGGCAGAAGACAATTTCAAGGAAGAGTTCGACCAGCTGGCCAAGCTCGATGATGAGTGGCGCGATTACATGGCACAATCGGCCAGCTACAGCGGCCGTTCCAAGGAAGAAGACGAGAAGCGGCAGTTCTTCTTCGATTCCATCGCCACCCAGGAAACCCTGCAGCAGCATCTTGTCGGGCAGCTCAACCAGACCGCGCTCAGCGGCGCCGATCGCAAGACGGCGGAGCTCATCATCGGCAACATCGACGACAACGGCTTTCTCCAGACTACCCCGGAAGAGATGTCGATGAACACTGGGATCGCGCAGGAAGACTTCGAGCTCATGCTCACGCTCATCCAGAGCTTTTATCCGCCGGGCGTAGGCGCGCGCGATCTGCGCGAGTGTCTTCTCATTCAACTCAAGCGCGTGGGACGCGAAAAGAGCCTCGAATATCGGATCGTCGCCGACCACATGGTCGATCTCGGCAAACGCCGCTTTCCCGAGATTGCGCGCCGGATGGGGATTACCGTCGAGCAGGTGCAAAAGGCCGCCAACAGCATCGGACAGCTCGAACCGCGACCGGGGCAGATTTTCGCCGAGGCGCCGCAGAATTACGTCCTGCCCGATGTCACCGTGGAAAAAATCCAAGGCCAATATCAGGTTATCCTCAACGGGGAACAGATCCCGCACCTTCGGATCAGCAATACCTACAAAGACATCATGTCGCAGGACGGCAGCGGCGGCGAAGTGAAGG